>NZ_JANMET010000375.1:0-8064 GCF_031377265.1 Tabrizicola sp.
AAATACCTGCAAAAACCGCGCCATATCGAGATTCAGGTGTTCGGCGACGGCAAAGGCGGCGCGGTCCATCTGGGCGAGCGCGACTGTTCCTTGCAGCGCCGCCACCAGAAGGTGTTCGAAGAAGCCCCCGGCCCTGCCATCACGCCCAAGATGCGGGCCGAAATCGGCAAGGTCTGCGCCGACGCCGTCTCCAAAATCAAGTACATCGGCGCGGGGACCATCGAATTCCTGTACGAAGACGGCAAGTTCTACTTCATCGAGATGAACACCCGCCTGCAGGTCGAACACCCGGTCACCGAATACATCTTCGGTGTAGATCTGGTGCGCGAACAGATCCGCGTCGCCGCCGGCATGGGCATGTCCTTCACCCAGGACGAACTGGTGATCAACGGCCACGCCATCGAGGTCCGCATCAACGCCGAGAAACTGCCAAACTTCTCGCCTTGCCCCGGTAAGGTGAAAATGTTTCACGCCCCCGGCGGCTATGGTGTGCGGATGGACAGCGCGCTCTATTCCGGCTACTCGATCCCGCCCTATTACGACAGTCTGATCGGCAAACTGATCGTGCACGGCCGCGACCGGCCCGAAGCCCTAGCACGCCTGAAACGCGCGCTGGGAGAGCTGATTGTTGACGGTGTCGAAACAACAACCCCGCTTTTCCACCTATTGCTTGCTGAACCGGATATCCAGTCGGGCGATTACACCATCCACTGGCTTGAAAAATGGCTGGCCGCGCAGTTTGGCACCTGACCGGGGCGGCAGCCCCGGCCCTGCGCTGATGCAGATCGGACCCCAGCCCGATCTGTCACCCGAAACCCTGCTGCGCGGCTATGCGATGGGCATTTTCCCCATGGCCGAAAGTCGCGATGATCCAACGATCCACTGGGTCGACCCGCGCCGCCGCGGGGTGATGCCGCTGCACGGATTTCACATCTCGCGCAAACTGGCCCGGCACATCCGCACCAGTCAGGCCACCGTCACCGTAGACCGCGCCTTTGACGCCGTGGTCAGCGCCTGCGCCGCGCGTGCGGAAACCTGGATCAGCCAGCAGATCCAGACGCTTTACCGCGCGCTGCATGACAGGGGCTTTGCCCACAGCATCGAGGTCTGGGAAGGTGACATCCTGATCGGCGGCGTTTACGGCGTCACCCTTGGTGCCGCGTTCTTTGGCGAAAGCATGTTCTCGCGCCGCACCGATGCGTCAAAACTGGCGCTGACCTACACGGTTCACCGTTTGCGGGCGGGTGGGTTCGTGCTGTTTGACACGCAGTTCCTGACCCCGCACCTGGCCTCGCTTGGCGGGATCGAGCTGCCCCGGGCCGACTATCACCGCCAGCTTGAGGCGGCGCTGACCCACTCCGCGCAGTTCTGTCCCGAAGGCTATTCGCCCTCGGCATCCGAGGTGTCAGGCACCGCCGCGCCTTCGGGTATCACGCAGCGCAGCACCCACACGTCATAGCGCGGGTGATCAAGTGCCGACAGCGCCGGCGATGAGGCCAGCATCCAGCCGCTGAAAATGGTCTTTCCCACCGACTGATCCACGATCGTCAGATGCGCCTCAGCATCGGCCACCGGGTTGTCGGTCGGGTAGTGGCAACTGTCCAGTTGCACCACCAGACGCCCGACTTGCGCCGCCTGTCCGCGGCTCAGCTCCACATCGCCGGTTTCACTGGTCAGCTTGTCCAGCCAGCGCAGCGTCCCACCTTCGGAATCAGTAAAGTCCTGCGCCGCAACCGGCCCGGCCAGCACCAAGGCAAAAAGCGCCGCCTTCATGGTGCCGGCACTTCACTGCCGCTGGCCGTATCAGCACTGGCCGCATCAGCGCTATCGCCGCCAACGAACTTCATCAGCAGGGTGATCAGGCTGACCGCACCCTGCGTATCCTCGATCTCAGCCCCGGGCTCCAGGTTTTCCAACGCCCCACCGGGGATGATCTCCACAAAGTTTCCGCCCAAAAGGCCTTCGGAAGAGATCAGAATCGCCGAATCCGTCGGCAACATAATGTCGTTCTTAAGCTCGACCACCGCATCGGCAAAATACGTTGTCGGGTTCAACGAAAGCGCGGTGATGCTGCCGACCTTCACCCCTGCAAGCCGCACGTCGGACCCCACATTGATCCCCTCGGCCGACCGGAAGCTTGCGGTCAGGGCATAGCTGTCCGCCTCACGCGTAAGTCCGCTGCCCTGCGCGGCATACAGGAAGAACCCTGCCGCAACTGCCAGAACCCCCGCCCCGGCCAGAACTTCTGCGCGATTCTCAGCCATTATTCGGGCCGCCACGCCTCGTAATCGCGCCGGGCCGCAAGGTCGGACTTGCGGATCGACCCGACCGGCGCATAGGCGGCATCGGTTCCGGTCATGTTTTCCAGGTGCGGCTTTTCCCAGGCGCGATGCTTCAGCGGCTGGGTTGTCGGCGGCTGGTCCCAGGTATGGTGCAGCCAGCCGTGCCAATCCGGGCTGACCCGGCTCGCCTCCATATCGCCGTTGAAGATAACCCAGCGGCGCTTGCGATCGCGCGTTTCGTAAAACACGTTACCGCCGCCATCCTCACCCACCTTCACGCCGCGACGGGCAGTAAAAAGCTGGGTGCCGAGGGTCTGGCTGTTCCACCAGGTCAACATGCGTTTCAGGAAGTACATTTCGGCCTCCGGGATCGTTGCTTTCCATATGGCCCAATCCCCGCGCAAGGTCTAGGGCCAAGCCACCTGGCGGCGGCAAACCGGCGCGCATCGAACACAGTTGCACTGCCCGCCCGAGTCATGAAAAAGGGCGGGCCTGCGCCCGCCCCATGTTCACCCTGCCCGACCGTTCAGGCCTTGGCGGGTTCTTTCTTCTTGCTTTCGGTGTAGACCAGCATCGGCTTGGCACCAACATTCACGGCCTCTTCCTTGACCACGACCTCTTCGACACGGTCCATGCCGGGAAGTTCGAACATCGTGTCGAGCAGGATGTCTTCCATGATCGACCGCAGCCCGCGCGCGCCGGTCTTGCGCTTGATCGCCCGCTTGGCGATAGCGACCAGTGCATCCGGCGTAAAGGTCAGCTTCACGCCTTCAATCTCGAACAGCCGCTGGTACTGTTTCACCAGCGCATTTTTCGGTTCGGTCAGAATGGTGACCAGTGCCGGTTCGTCCAGATCGGTCAGGGTGGCGATCACCGGCAGGCGGCCAACGAATTCCGGGATCAAGCCGAATTTCAGCAGGTCTTCCGGCTCCAGCTCCTTGAACAGCTCGCCCACGCCGCGTTCCTCGGGGCCCTTCACATCGGCACCAAAGCCGATGGCACTGCCCTTGTTGCGCTGCGCGATGATCTTTTCCAGACCCGCAAAAGCACCGCCACAGATGAACAGGATGTTCGTCGTGTCGACCTGCAGGAATTCCTGCTGCGGATGCTTGCGCCCGCCCTGCGGCGGCACCGAGGCCACCGTGCCCTCCATGATCTTCAGCAGCGCCTGCTGCACGCCCTCGCCGCTGACATCACGGGTGATCGAGGGGTTGTCGGACTTGCGGGTGATCTTGTCGACCTCGTCGATATAGACGATGCCACGCTGGGCGCGTTCGACATTGTATTCACTGGCTTGCAGCAGCTTGAGGATGATGTTCTCCACATCCTCACCAACATAGCCCGCTTCGGTCAGCGTTGTGGCATCTGCCATCGTGAACGGCACATCCAGAATTCGCGCCAGCGTCTGCGCCAGCAGCGTCTTGCCACAGCCGGTCGGGCCGATCAGCAGGATGTTGGACTTCGACAGCTCGATATCCGATTTCGCCGAATGGTTCAGCCGCTTGTAGTGGTTGTGGACCGCCACGCTCAGCACCCGCTTGGCATGGATCTGGCCGATCACATAATCATCCAGCACCTTGCAGATCTCGCGCGGGGTCGGCACCCCATCGCTGGACTTCAGACCCGTGGTCTTGGTCTCTTCGCGGATGATGTCCATGCACAGCTCGACGCATTCATCACAGATGAACACCGTAGGTCCCGCGATCAGCTTGCGCACCTCATGCTGGCTTTTGCCGCAAAAGGAACAGTACAGAGTATTCTTGCTGTCGCTGCCTGAATTGTTCGCCATCCGCAGTCCTCTGCCACTGTCCCACACCCTGTCCGGTCTAACGGCTCAGGTCACCCAATTCGCAAAGCTTAGGCCAAGGCCAAAGGCTCCACAATCGCAAAACGCCCCGCACCGATTTGCCGATGCGGGGACTGTGCTTACTTCGCCGTGTCGTCCAGTTTGCCACGGCTTTCCAGAATGCTGTCGATCAGGCCCCAATCCTTGGCTTCCTGTGCCGACATGAAGTTGTCGCGCTCCAATGCGGCAACCACGGTGTCAAGCTCCTGGCCGGTATGCTGCACATAGATCCGGTTCAGCCGTTCCTTCAGTTTCCGGGTATGCTCGGCGTGGATCATGATGTCCGTCGCCTGACCCTGATAGCCACCGCTGGGCTGGTGCACCATCACCTCGGAATTCGGCAGTGCAAAGCGCATGCCCTTTTCACCGCCGGCCAGCAACAGGCTGCCCATCGACGCGGCCTGCCCGATCACCAGCGTGGAAACCTTGGGGCGGATGTACTGCATCGTGTCATAGATCGACAGCCCGCTCGTCACCACGCCACCGGGGCTGTTGATGTACATCGAGATTTCCTTGGACGGATTTTCCGATTCCAGGAACAGCAGCTGCGCGCAGATCAGGCTCGACATGCCGTCATGCACCGGGCCACCAAGGAAGATGATCCGCTCCTTCAGCAGCCGGCTGAAGATGTCATAGGCCCGCTCGCCCCGGCTCGTCTGTTCGACGACCATCGGTACGAGGGTGTTCATGTAGTGGTCAACGGGATCGCGCATGGGGGTCCTGCCTGTCTGTCGCTTGATGACTAACGCTTGAGTGTTGCCAGAGTCTTAGTGGCGCGTCGCGGGGGCCGCAAGGGCAGCACCCGCGAATTCCCGCCGCAACGCGCATCGGTGTGTGCGTAGCGCCCTGAACTTGATCAATCGCCGAATACCCGCCGGGCCAGCATCACCCGGCTGACCGCAGTCACCAGACACAGGACGCCAAAAATCCATGCGGCCGGTACAAATGCGGCGGGCCACAGGCTGATGATCACGAAGAACACAATGGTTTCCGTGCCTTCCAGCAGGCCAGCCGTAAAATACAGCGACTTGTCGCCCCGGCTGCGTGTTTCCATGCCGCGCTTTGCGGCCAGCACGGCAAAACCAAGAAACGTCGCCCCATTGGCATAGAACGCCGCCAACAAGAACGCCCCGGCAGCCCCGTTCAGCGTCGGATCGTGCAACACAAAGGCCAAAGGCACCGCGCCGTAGAACACAAAGTCGCAGGCGATATCCAGATAACCGCCGAAATCAGTCTTGCCGTTGGCACGGGCAACCGCGCCGTCCAGACCATCCGCCAGGCGGCTGGCCAACAACGGCACGACCACGTAAAGCCCCGAATATCCCAGCGCGATCAGGCCTGCTGCCAGCAGCCCAAGGCCAAGCCCGGCCAGCGAAACCGCATTTGCGGAAAAGCCTCGCGCGGCGAGCCAGCCACCACCGCGGTTCAGCGGCACGTCAATCACCTCGCGCATCAATCCGTCCAGCATCCGATTTCCCGTCCCCTTATCCCGGCCAGACCATTTCATCTCAGGCCCGGCTAGACCAATCACGTTGACGTAGAAACCCCGAACCTTCGCATCCGATCAGGCAACAACTCGCCTGTAACGGAAGCTGATCGCAAAAGACTCTCGCCATTTTCACACTCTGCCCCACCTTTCGCCACAGTATCGCCCAACACCGGTGACACCAACAAACAACCAAAACGCCGCCAACTCAAACGCTGGAGTGTCCCGAAGTGATCAGAATGACAATCGCAGCCGTGGCCACAGTGGCCGTTCTTTCCCTTGGAACGATGGCATCCGCCTGCAACATTCCGTCAAACTCCGGTGCCATGCAGGCACAACTGATCGACAACCTGAATGCTGAACGCAAGGCTCGTGGTCTGTCACCCGTGCGGCTGTCGACAACTCTTGACAAAGCGGCACAGGGGCATGCCTGCGACAACGCCAAGCGCATGTCGATCAGCCATGTCTCGTCCGACGGGGGCAGCCTGAAGACCCGCCTGCGCCGCGCGGGATATGCCTACCGCACAGCCGCCGAAAACACCGGGCGCGGCTTTGCCTCGGGCGCACGCGCCGTGGAGTGGTGGATGAATTCGCCCAAGCACAAGCAGAACATGCTGATGGGTCAGGTCAGAGATATCGGCGTCGGCATCGCGCTCAGCGCAGCACCTGACAGCCGGCTGCACTGGATCATAGTGATGGGCAAGTCGAAGTAAGATCTTCGGTCCGCAGTCCAGGCCAACCCTCATTTTCCGGATGGTTGTCGCACAGGCTGAACTCAAGGTAACCACGCATCATCCGTCAGCGACAGGCCCCCGCTACCGCGCGATCACCAGTTCCGCTTTCAGCCCGCCCAGCCGGTCGCTTTCGCCAAGCCGCAGCGTACCGCCGTGGCTCATCGCAATATCGGCGGCGATTGACAGGCCCAGCCCCACCCCTCCGCCCCGGTTCGGATCGCGCGAACTGTCCAGACGGGCAAACGGGCGCAGCGCCTCTTCACGCTGGTCCGGCGCAATGCCGGGTCCGTTGTCCTCGACCAGGATCCACACGCTTGTTGGCAAAAACACCAAACTGACCGCCACCCTGCTGCCGTAGCGCCGCGCGTTGTTGACCAGATTTTCCACCGCCCGCGTCACCGCCTGCGGGCGCATCTTGACCAGATCCGCATCACCCTCGATCTCGGTCAGCGTCACATCGGACCCGTCGCGCGCCGCGGTCTCGACCACCGCCTGCACCAGTACCACGACGTCCGACTGTTCCATCCCTTCCATCGCATCGCCGCGCGCAAAGGACAGGAACTCATCGACCATCCGCTCCATCTGCCCGACATCCGCCTGCAACGCGGCCACCTCGCCATCCTGCGGCATCAGCGACAGCCCCAGCCGCAGCCGCGTAAGCGGCGTGCGCAGATCGTGGCTGATCCCCGACAACATCAGCGTGCGTTGTTCGATCTGCCGCTCGATCCGCGCGCGCATGTCTAGAAAGGCACGCCCGGCGGCCCGCACTTCCAGCGCCCCGCGCGGCCGGTACGACACCGGCCTGCCCTTGCCAAAGCTCTCGGCGGCCTGTGCCAGTTTGGTGATCGGTCGCAACTGATTGCGCAGGAAGGCATAGGCGATCACCGTGATCAGGATCGACGTGAAGATCATCCAAACCAGCAACTGATGCGGGTTGGTGGCGGCCATTCGTCGGCGCGGCAGCTCCACTTCCATCGGCCCCTTCGCGGTGTCGAACAACAGACGGACCACCCCCTCGTCATTCGTCACGTCGGCTGCCAGCAACGACTGCAAGCGCGGTCGCAGGGTTTCAATGATCACCCCGCCCGATAGATCGAATCTGCCGCGGTAATCCACCTGCGGCGCATCTGGCCCGGCGGGCAAAGTGACGCTCATTTCCAAAGCGTTCGCCACGCTGGCCACCCGTTCCTGTGACGCCGCAAGCGTCGCGCCCTGCGCCACTTCCTCCAGCAGAAACGCAAGATCAATCGCCACCCCTTGCGTCATCTGCCGGGTGACGCCCTCATAATGACGTTGAATAAAGGCGGTAGACACGACCAGCTGGATCGTGACGATGGGCACGATCAGGATCAGCGCGGCCCGGCCGTAAAGGCCGCGCGGCACGACGGATTTGATGCGGACGGACATGGGCAGAGCGTACCCGTTCGGGGCGGAAAGGCAAAGGTTTGGGATGGCGCGACACGGAGAGGTGCAACGGATCGAGCCGGGTTTACGCTGCGTTCTGGCCCCGAACCCCTCGCCCCTCACCGGGGCGGGGACGAATACCTACATCGTGGGAGAGGGCGAGGTTGCCGTGATCGACCCCGGTCCCGCCGATCCCGCGCATATCGATGGCATCCTCGCCGCCACGGAGGGCGAGCGCATCACAGCGATCATCTGCACGCACACGCACCGTGACCATTCGCCTGCTGCCGCGCCGCTGAAAGCCGCCACCGG
>NZ_JANMET010000205.1:0-8635 GCF_031377265.1 Tabrizicola sp.
GCATGGGCGCCCTTGGGGTTGATCACCTCCCACGAGGTCATGTTGGTCTGGCCCTTCAGGGCGTGCAGCGATGCGTTCAGCGCGCGCAGCCCCTCTGCGCCAAGATCGAAGGTCTGCATTCGCTCAACGCTCCCAGAAATAGACGGTGGCCGGTTCAGGCTCCCAAACGCGGGCATGCTCGATCCCCGGCAGGTTGACCAGCGCCCGGTATTCCGACCCGAAGGCCACATATTGATCGGTCTCTGCCATCACGGCAGGCTTGCAGGCAATCGGATCACGCACCACGCCGAAGCCGTTCTTGGTGCCGACAACAAAGGTGAAAAAGCCGTCCAGATCGGTCAGCGTCGCCTCCATCGCCTCGCCCAGAGTGTCGCCTTCCTTCAGTTTGTGGCTGATAAAGGCGGCGGCGACTTCGGTGTCATTCTCGGTCTCGAAAGTCATGCCCTGACGTTTCAGTTCGCGCCGCACGCCGTTGTGGTTGGACAGGCTGCCGTTGTGCACCAGACACTGGTCCGATCCGGTAGAGAACGGATGCGCACCCATCGTGGTCACCGCACTTTCGGTGGCCATGCGGGTGTGGCCGATGCCATGCGTACCGCCCATCTTGGCAACCTCGAACCGGCGGGCAACATCCTTCGGCAGCCCGACTTCCTTGAAGATTTCGATGCTGTCGCCGACGCTCATGATCTTGATGTCGGGGCGTAGATGCGCCAACGCCGACCGTGCCGCCTCCAACTGGTCAATCGGGACTTCCAGCACAGCATGCGTGCTTTTCACCAGAAGGAGCACCGGCTGGCCGATGGCATATTTCAGATCCGCATCGAGATCCTTGAAGTCCACTTCAGGATGGGCCGACTGGACGGTGATCTTGCCAATTCCATCCTTGCCGCCACCATAGATCGCGATCCCTGCGGAATCCGGGCCGCGGTCGGTCATGGTGATCAGCATGTCGGACAACATTGCCCCAAGCTGCGGCTCTAACTTCGCGTCCTTCAGGAACAACCCAACGATACCACACATGGATTCGCCTCCT
This sequence comes from Tabrizicola sp., assembly GCF_031377265.1. Lineage (GTDB taxonomy): Bacteria > Pseudomonadota > Alphaproteobacteria > Rhodobacterales > Rhodobacteraceae > JAUYQR01. The sequence continues at coordinate 1,034 of NZ_JANMET010000205.1, forward strand.
TCCACTGCTTTGTTGAACGCTAGCACCGAAGATTCTGCGTTTCAACTGATGAGAAACATTTTTCACTTCACGGGAAATTCTTCACACATCGCCTAAATCTTGGGCGGTTTTGCTTGACAGAATGTCGCAGGACGGATTTCCTTTAAGAAAACAAAATTGCCGGACAGGGAAACGGCGCAGCGGCTCAGTCATCACCGGCGAATGACTGGCTGCAAGGGAGGGGACAAAATGGCAGACCTTGATCAGAGAATCGAGGCGATGCACCGACGTGATGTGCTGGTGGCATGGGCGTTTGTGGTCGGCCTCTGGTGCAGCGTGATTTTCGTGGCCTATGCCACGTGGGATCTGGCGCCCGACAGTACGGCAAGGACCCTACTGTTGATCGGTGGGGCGATCGTTCTTGTGTTCAACACCGCCGCCATCACCGCAATGCTGCGGCATTACCGCGAAGATCGCGATTTCATGTATGGGCTGGACATCAAGTTCTCTGATGAAGCCCGTGGGCGGAGGACCTGAGATGGCGCATTACATCCCGCCCCGCCAAAGCAAGATCAGCCAGTTGATCGATGTGATCGTGCTGGTAACACTGACCGTTGGCGCGCTGTTCGTGCCGCTGAAGCTTGGCATGTCTGGCGCGGCCAAGGCCGTGACCACACCCGTTGAAAACCCGACGTGGGAAACTCTCGGCCAGACACCGGCGCAAGCCGCGCAATACGAAGCCCTTGGTTACAACCCGGCTTCGGCGCATGACCTCATCCTTGCGCGCTTTGACTACAGTTTCACCGCGGGGGCGCTGATCGCGATGATCGTTGTGATCGTACTCTACTACTTTCTTTTGCTGCGCTTCTCGGAAGTCGAATACCGCGAAGTGATTTCCGAAAAATTTGGCGACCGGTAGGGGGCAGCAATGGAAACGTGGAACTATCTTGAATATGCCGCTTGGGCACTTTCGGCGTTGTTCGGTCTTTACATGGCCGTCGACTGGCTGCGGACCGACACGACCTATTCCGAAGATGTCCTGACCTCATCTCGCGAAGGCGAGCTTGAGGCCATGACCGAACAACACAAGGTTTAGGGGGGCATCATGGCAGATACAGACATCACCTCCAAGACCATCGACGGAATGGGGCCGCACGGAACCAAGATTGGCCTGCTGCGCGTCCTTGGGCCCGCCCATGTCTGGGCCCTCGGCGTGGGCATCGTTCTGGTGGGCGAATACATGGGCTGGAACTTTGCCGTCGGCAAAGGCGGCGCCTATGCAGCCCTGATCGCCTGCTGGTTCGCGGGCATCCTTTACACCTGTGTTGCGATGATCGACAGCGAGGTGACTTCAACCGTTGCTGCCGCTGGCGGGCAATACACCCAAGCCAAGCACATCGTCGGCCCGCTGATGGCCTTCAATGTCGGCCTGTACCTCGTCTTCGCCTACACCATGCTCGAGGCCGCCAATGCCATTACGGCGGGCTATCTGTTCTCGGTGGTGGCAACGATGTCAGGGTATGAGGGCACGCTGGACCAGCGGCCTTTCATTGTCCTGGTGATCATGTTTCTGGCCTGGCTCAACTATCGTGGGGTGCTGGCAACGCTGACATTCAACCTTGTCATCACCGCCATCGCTTTCGTGGCGATCCTTGTGCTGTTTGTTGCCACCACCGGCATCGTTGGCGACAGCATCATGCAGCACGCGGCCCTGTTCGAGGGGCATGGCCTGCCCTACGGCTGGATCGGGGTCCTTGCGGCTATGCACTTCGGCCTTTGGTACTATCTTGGCATCGAGGGCACCACACAAGCCGCCGAAGAGGTCCGCTCGCCCGCACGCGCCCTGCCGTTTGGTACGCTGGCCGGGATCATGACCCTGCTCATCGCAGCGACGCTCACCTGGTACGTCTGTACCGGCGTGTTGCCGTGGGAATTTCTGGGGGATGGCGTGAACGGTTCAGTCGCGCCCTTGTTTGATACGGCGCGGTTGTCGGGCTCAACCGGGCTGATCTGGCTCTTGGGCTTTGGCACGCTTTTTGCCACCCTTGCCAGCGCCAACGGCTGCATCAACGACGCAAGCCGGGCGTGGTTTTCCATGGGGCGCGACAAGTATCTACCGGGCTGGTTCGGCGCGGTGCACCCCAAGTATCGCACGCCCTATCGCTCAATAGTGTTTCTGGTCCCGATCGCGCTGATCTTCGCCCTTGGCGCGCCTCTGGATCAGGTGATCACCTTCTCCATCCTCTCAGGGCTGCTAGGCTATACGTTCATGCCGCTGAACATCATCATGTTCCGCAAGAAGTGGCCGCTGAACTCGATCAAGCGCGGCTATGAACACCCGTTCCATCCGCTGCCGGCCATCGTGCTGCTGGGCCTTTGCGCCACGACGTTTTTCGCGGTTTTCCTTGGCTATGGCACGCAACTTGTGGCGATGGTGGGCTTTTACATCGTCGTGTCGCTGTGGTTCCACTTCTGGCGCTACCGTTTTGTCAACCGGGGCGCACAGTTCACCATGCCTTGGCCCAAGCCGAGGGGCTACTGATCCGTACCACAAGGCCTGAATCGGCCGCAGCGGCCCGCCCAACCACGGGCGGGCCGTTTTCAACAAGGAAGCGCGATGCCGGTCAAACTTGCCTTCGCTGTGGTCGTGGCCTGCCTTGTGCTATGGCTGGCAGCTTCGATCCTGCGCGCAAGCCGCCAGCGCAAAGCCGCCCGCGCCGGCTATTTCGACGCTGTCGCCCCGCTGTTCGACCGGGTGGTGCGGCGCATCGAACCCACCGGTTTTGCCCGCGTCACCGGCCACATCGGCGCCCGTGCCTTTGATCTTCAGGCCCTGCCCGACAGCCTGACGTTCCGCAAATTGCCGACACTTTGGGTGATGATCACTCTCCCCGAACCGCTGCCTGTCGATGCCACGCTAGACATCATGGCGCGGCCGACGGGCCATGAACCGTTCTCACACTTTGCCAGCCTGCCGCAGTCGTTGCCCTGCCCTGACGACTTTCCGCAAGGCACCGCCATTCGCAGCGACAATGCCTCAGAGGTCCCGCCACAGCACCTGATCACCCGCCACGCCGGGGTCTTTGCCGACCCGCATGTTAAAGAGTTGCTCGTCTCGCCCAAGGGGTTGCGTCTGGTGCTTCTCGGGGACGAGGCTGACCGCGGGCGCTATCTGATCTTCCGCGATGCCGAGGTTGGGCTAGCCCCACTGTCGCCGTCACGCCTTTCGCCGCTGTTGCAAAGCCTTCTGACACTGCGCGATGATCTGCTGGAAAACGCCGGGAAGACACGATGACCAAGGCTCCGCCAAACCCTTACCTTGTGCTGGTGGTGGCTGTGATCCTGCCCGGCGTCGGACAGGTTCTGAACCGCCAGCCGCTGCGCGGGCTGATCTTCGTGTTCTTCATCGTCTTGCTTGGTGGCTTCACGCTCAAGACGGCGGCCCCGGATGTGTCGTTCGTCGGCAAGATGGCGGGTGGACTGTTCGTCTGGGCCATGGCCATCTTTGACGCCTACAAGATCGCCCGGATCCGCCGGGCGGTCTGGCAGGCCAAAACGGATCAGCCCTGAGGGTACGAGATGACCGAAAGATAGCGCGCAGGCAGCTTGACCAGCACCTCTGGCCCATGCGGCGCGTCGGCATCGAAAAACAGGCTGTCGCCGGGTTTCAGCGGATAAATCTGATCGCCATGGCGATAATCCACCTCACCCTCCAGCATGTATAGAAGCTCCAGCCCCTCATGCTGGAACGCCGGGAAGATATCGCTCTCGGTGGTGAGGGTGATCAGGTAAGGCTCCACCACCACGCCAGATGAATTCGATCCGATATGACCCAGCAGATTGTACTGGTGTCCGGCACGTGTGCCGCGCCGTTCGATCTCGACATGCGCGCCAGCTTTCACATGCTGGGCTTCGCGGCGTTCTTCAAAGCTTTTGAAAAACGCGGTAACCGGCACCGAGAACGCGTGGCTCAGCACCTGCAGCGTGGTCAGCGAGGGCGAAGTATTGCCGTTTTCGATCTTGGACAACATGCCGATCGACAGGCCGGTCACATTGGCCAGATCAGCCACGGTCATGCCCTGTTGCCGACGAAAGGTCCGCACTTCACGGCCTATCGCTGCCTCAAGATTGCGCTCTGATATTTCGCGGACGCGGTGGGGATCCTGATCGAAAGCAGGCTTGCCGCGTGGCAGAGCAGGAACATAGTCGATCTTGGCCATGCAAATGATCCTTGTGGAAATACCACTAGAATTTTCACTACAGGGAAACACGTCTTGTCGCAATAGCGCAGCTCAGATCACCGATTTCGCAGTCACTTCCAGCGCATGCAGCAGGCTTTGCGCCGACGAGCGCGGACCGTAAAGCGTGACCAGATCGGCTGAGCGCTTGATCAGATAACATCCCAGATGCTCGATCACCGTCCGGCTGGCATGCCCATTTGGCAAAACCGACAGATCAAGGTTCGACAACCGTTCGAACAAGGTGACAAGATTTCCGCCGGACACGTCGAAACGCACCCAAGCGTCGGTTTGTTCGGTGATTGACGCTGCGGCACCGAAAACGGTTTTCAAATGTGCCGCGATATCCTCGTGGCTGTCAAAGGGTGCCTCGATCATCCACATCTCGGGGGCCAGCCAGAAACCGGAAAATGGCTGTCCGCCAAACGCTTCCGAAGGCTTTGGCAGCGGCACACCCGCTGCTTTCGCGGCCTGCGCGACATCCCCGTCGCGTCCGCGGCGCGTGGCGACCGAAGCAAGGGAAACATCGAACCGTTCGGCAATCCGGTAAGCGCCGATATCAATCACGTTGGCTGCTACGTGTCCAAGCGCCGTCATCTGCTGCCATGCTTCACCCACGAAGACGCTCCCCCTCAGGATCAAAGAAATGCGGGCTGACGATATCGACCTCGGTGTCGGTCTTGGTCAGGAAGTTCACGGCCCGCATCCGGTGGCCGATCTTCTGGTCGCCGCCCTTGAGATAGCCCAGCGCGATGTCGCAGCCCAGATGCGGCGAATACACCTTGGAGGTCAGCCAGCCGCCGTCGCTTGCCAGTTCCACCGGCGCGCCGATCTCCATGAAGTGGCTGCCGGCCGACAGGTTGCCGTTGGGATCGACCGGTTTCACACCGACCAGACGATATCCGCCGGGCTGGTTCATCCCCTCGCGCTGGCTCAGTAGCATGCCGATGGAGTCCTTCTTCCTCGACACCATCTTGCCCAGACCCATGTTCAGCGCCGAGGACTGGCCGTTCAGCTCGTTGCCCGCCACATGGCCCTTCTCGATCCGCATCACGCTCAGGGCCTCGGTGCCGTAAACCACGGCATCGAACTCCTGTCCGGCCTCAACCAGCTTGCGGATCAGCGCGTCGCCATAGCGTGTCGGCACCGCAATCTCATAGGCTAACTCACCCGAGAACGAGATGCGGAAGAGCCGCGCCCGCAGCCCGCCCACGGTGATGTTGCCCGCGCCCATATAGGGAAAGGCCATGTCCGCGATGTCCTGATCCACCAGCTTTTGCAGCAGTTTCCGCGCATTGGGTCCGGCAACGGAATACTGCGCCCAAGCCTCGGTGGTCGAGATCAGTTGCACGTCCAAATCGGGCCACAGGCACTGGCGGCAGTATTCCAGATGGCGAAACACCGTCACCGCGTTGGCTGTGGTGGTGGTCATCACATACTCATGTTCCCCCATCCGCGCGGTGGTGCCGTCGTCAAACACCATCCCGTCTTCGCGCAGCATCAGGCCATAGCGGCATTTGCCAACAGGAAGCGTGGAGAACGTGTTGGCATAAACCCGGTCAAGGAACGTGCCCGCGTCGGTCCCTTGAATGTCGATCTTGCCAAGCGTCGTGACATCGCAGATGCCCACCGACTTGCGCGTCGCCAGAACCTCGCGGTCAACGCTTTCCCGCCACGTCGTCTCACCCGGTTTCGGCACCCATTGCGTGCGCAGCCAGTTGCCGACCTCGACAAAGACGGCGCCCTGCTCCTCGGCCCATTTGTGGCTTGGCGTCAGGCGGAAAGGCTTGAACGCAACGCCCCGCGACCGCCCCGCCAACGCGCCCATCGCCACGGGCGTGTAGGGGGGGCGGTAGACCGTGGTCCCCGTGGCCGGGATCGACTGGCCCGTCAGTTCCGCCATGATGGCGATACCGAGCACGTTGCCCGTCTTGCCCTGATCGGTTGCCATCCCCAGCGTGGTGTAGCGCTTAAGATGCTCGACGGCGGTGAAGTTTTCCTGATGGGCCAGCTTGATATCCTTGACCGTGACATCATTCTGCTGGTCAATCCACGCCCGTCCCTTGCCGGAATGGACGTACCACAGCGGCTTGATTGCCACCGGCGCATCCTCGGCCTGCGGCAGATCACCGGCCTTTGCCACAATCCCGAGCCCCTCAAGCACCGTCAACGCATGCGCGTGTCCTGTCGTCAAGGCCGCATGGGTTGACATCGCCCCCGCTGCTGCCCCCGCAACCGTCAGGCCCGCTGGTCCGCCAGAACCGGGGACAAAGGCTGCGATGTCTTCGCGCCATTCCGGGCGCGACCGATGGTGCGAGGTTATGTTGACGTTGGGGTTCCAGCCACCTGACACGCCCAAAGCAGTGCAGGCGATGGTCTCGGTTTTGCCACTGACCAGCCGTACCGTCACCGACGTCAGACCTAGCCAGCCCGCGCTGTCGATGACCTCCGCCCCGCGCAGATGGCGGATGCCGGGCAGCAACGCGCCGCCCTCACGATTGTCGATCACCGCAACCACATCCACGCCCTTGGCCTGCAAATCCAATGCCGTCCGCAAACCATCATCGTTGTTGGTGAACAGCGCCACGCGGTCGCCAACGGCAACACCCCAGCGGTTCGCATAAGCGCGCATGGATCCAGCCAGCATGATCCCTGGCCGGTCGTTGTTTTCAAAGGCGATCGGCCGTTCGGTCGCGCCACCGGTCAGCAGCGCGCGTCTGGAATAGATCCGCCACAGCGTTTGGCGCGGCTTGTCTGGCATCGGGACCAAAAGATGGTCCGACACCCGCTCCAACGCCGAATAGATGCCGTGGTCGAAGGCCCCGACAACCGTTGTGCGCGCCATCAGCCGCACGTTCGGCAGGCTTGCAAGTTCCGCCACCACACCCGCCGCCCAGTCGGCCCCAGCCAAGCCGCCGACATCAAACGTCTCGGCATTCAGCCGCCCACCCATGCGGAAATCCTCATCCGCAAGGATCACCCGCGCGCCCGCGCGTCCCGCCGTCAGTGCCGCCATCAGGCCCGCCGGCCCTGCACCGATGATCAGAAGATCGCAGTGCAGATAGCCCTTGTCGCAATCATCAGGGTCTTCCAGCCGCGACATCGCACCCAGACCCGCCGCACGCCGGATGATCGGCTCATAGACCTTTTCCCAGAAAGCCTTCGGCCACATGAAGGTCTTGTAGTAGAACCCGGCGGTGAAAAACGTATTGAACCGGTCATTGATCGCCATGGCGTCGAACCGCAGCGACGGCCAGGCGTTCTGGCTGGTGGCCTCCAACCCGTCGAACAGCTCTGCCACCGTCGCCCGGGTGTTCGGCTCCTGCCGCGCGCCCGACCGCAGTTGCACCAGCGCGTTCGGCTCCTCCGACCCCGCAGACAGGGG
>NZ_JANMET010000042.1:0-11540 GCF_031377265.1 Tabrizicola sp.
CGCGCGATGTTGGCGGCAACCCAGGACAGCGCGGCGAAACGCAGGGCGTTGTCGGGGTGATCGCCGGTGGCGTTGGAGTAAGGCCCGCCGTCACGGTCATAAAGATGCGGCGCATCGAGCAAGAGCATTTGGATACCCGCAACCTCACCGGCCCGCACCAAACCAGGGCCGCCGTAAAGATCAGCTTCTTGCCAGACCACAGGCCAGTTTGCCGACCCGGACCGCAGCGCCCGATAAGCCGGGATCAGCATCCGCATATCCCAACCCACCGCAGCCAGCGCCGCAGGCAGCGCGCCGACGACATCGGCCAGACCGCCGGTCTTGATCAGCGGCACGCATTCCGAGGCTACCGAAAGAACCCGTCCCCGGTGCTTTGCGCCTGCCATGATCACGTCCCTTACCCGTTTTGCGTGGACAAGGGGCAGCCGTCCCGCCCCCTTGGTGCCAATGCCTGCCTCAGGACAACGCCCGCAACCGGGCGTCAAGCATATCTTGCGTGATCAACACGATCCCGCTCTCGGTACGGCGGAACCATTTCGCATCCAGTTCGGGGTCTTGCCCCACCACCAGCCCTTCGGGAATGATCACGCCACGGTCGATCACGCAGTTCTTCAGCTCGGCCTTGCGATGTACCACCACCTGCGGCAGCGCAACGACGTATTCCAGGGTGGCAAAGGAATGCGTTCGACAGCCGGTGAACAACAGCGAATTCGACACCTCGGACCCCGACACGATGCAATCGCCCGAGACAAGCGAACTGACGGCAGACCCGCGCCGCCCATCTTCGTTGTGGATGAACTTTGCGGGCGGAACGATCTCGGCATAGGTCCAGATCGGCCAGGCGTTGTCATAAAGATCAAGCTTGGGCACAAAGTCAGTCAGGTCGATGTTGGCCTGCCAGAACGCGTCAATGGTGCCGACATCGCGCCAATAGGGCTCAGTCTCGTGGCCACTGGTCACGCAGCTGTCGGCGAACTTGTGGGCAACAGCTTTGCCGTGCGCCACGATCTGCGGGATGATGTCATTGCCGAAATCGTGGCTGGAATTAGGATCTTCGGCATCCTTGATCAGAAGGTCGCGCAGCAGATCCCAGTTGAAGACATAGATCCCCATCGAGGCCAGCGCGTGCTTCGGATCGCCGGGAATCTGCGGCGGATCCTTGGGCTTTTCCAGAAACGCGGTGACACGCATGTCCTTGTCGACATGCATGACGCCAAACGCCGTCGCTTCCATCCGCGGAACGGTCAGGCAGCCGATGGTGACATCAGCGCCCGAGGAGACATGCTGCTGCAGCATGATCTCGTAATCCATCTTGTAGATATGGTCCCCGGCCAGGATCACCACGTATTTGATGCCATAGCTGTCAACGATATCAATGTTCTGGGTGACGGCATCGGCAGTGCCAAGGTACCACTTGTTCTCGTCCACCCGCTGGCTGGCGGGCAGGATGTCGAGGTATTCGTTGCGCTCGGCGCGAAAGAAACCCCAGCCGCGCTGCATGTGACGGATCAGGCTGTGGGCCTTGTACTGGGTCGCAATCGCCATCTTGCGGATGCCGGAATTCAGCGCGTTGGACAGCGCGAAGTCGATGATGCGGGTCTTGCCGCCGAAATACACCGCCGGTTTGGCGCGCCTGTCGGTCAGCTCTTTCAAGCGGCTGCCGCGCCCGCCTGCAAGCACGAAGGCCATCGCCTGCGAGGACAGTCGCGCATTCGGTTTTGGTTGCATGTCGTTCCCTCCCAAAGGCCGCGGATTGGCTCCGCCTTTTCAGTCTTGCTGCAGATAGACTGCCGACAGCGGTGGCAGCGTGACAAGCGCTGATTGCGCCTGCCCATGCCAAGGCGTTTTTTCGGTACTCACCCGTCCCAGGTTCCCCCGATTACCGCCGCCGTAAACGGTCGAATCCGTGTTCAGAAGTTCGCTCCAGCGTCCCGCCGCGGGCAGACCCAGACGATAGCTGCGTTCCACCGGCGTCATGTTCACGACGGCGACCACCATCTTGTCTTTTGCCGCGCCCTTGCGCACCCAGGCATAAACGCCCGCTTCGGCATCATTGGATTCGATCCAGGCAAAACCCTCGGGGCGGCAATCATTTAGATGCAGCGCAGGGGTGTCGCGGTAGATCCGGTTAAGATCGCGGACCAGTGACTGCACGCCCTTATGTTCTTCAATATCAAGCTGATGCCAGTCGAGGCTCCGGTTATGGTTCCACTCCGCGCCTTGGGCGAACTCCTGCCCCATGAACAACAGCTTCTTGCCCGGATGCGCCCACATGAACCCGTAATAGGCCCGCAGGTTAGCGAACTTTTCCCACGCGTTGCCGGGCATTTTTGACAGCATGGAGCCTTTGCCATGCACAACCTCGTCATGGCTGATCGGCAGCAGATAGTTCTCCGACCACGCATAATGCAGCCCGAAAGTCATCAGGTGGTGGTGGTACTTTCGAAACAGCGGGTCTTTCTGCATGTAGCTGAGCGTGTCGTTCATCCAGCCCATGTTCCACTTGAACCCAAAGCCGAGGCCGCCGTGGTTGACCGGGCGCGACACGCCGGGAAATGCGGTTGATTCTTCGGCAATCGTCATCACACCGGGCACCTCGCCGTAGGCAGTGATGTTCATGTGCTGCAGAACGGCGATCGCCTCGTAATTCTCGCGCCCGCCATCGCGGTTCGGAACCCACTCGCCATCTTTTCGACTGTAGTCGCGGTACAGCATCGAAGCCACCGCATCGACGCGCAACCCGTCAATGTGGTATTCCTCCAGCCAATACAAAGCGTTGGACACAAGGTAGTTCTGCACCTCGACCCGCCCGTAGTTGTAGATCAGGGTGTTCCAGTCCTGATGAAAGCCCTCACGAGGGTCCTGATGTTCATACAGTGCCGTGCCGTCAAAGCGGCCAAGCCCATGCGCATCGGTCGGGAAGTGGCCGGGAACCCAGTCCAGCAGAATGCCAATGCCCTTGGCATGGGCGGCATCGACAAAGGCGCGAAACTCGGTCGGCGTGCCGTGGCGTATGGTAGGCGCGAACAGACCCACCGGCTGATAGCCCCAGGATCCGTCGAACGGATATTCGCTGACCGGCAGCAACTCGATATGGGTGAAGCCCATGTCGGCGGCGTAATCCACCAACTGCTCGCCAAGTTCCATATAGCTTAGCATCCGGTCGCCGGGTGCGCGCCGCCATGACCCCAGATGTACCTCATAAACCGAAATCGGTGCATCGATGGTATGATGCGATGCGCGCGTCTTCAGCCAATCGCCATCATGCCACTTGCCACCAATTTTCCTGACAACAGAAGCGTTTGCAGGCGGATGTTCAGACCCGAACCCAACCGGGTCCGCCTTGAGCGGCGTCAGCACGCCGCCCGCGCCCTTGATCTCGTACTTGTAGGTAGCACCCTCGCCCAGACCGGGTACGAAAATCTCCCACACTCCGGTTGGTCCACGACGGCGCATCGGGTGGCGCCGACCGTCCCAAATGTTGAAATCGCCCACCACAGACACGCGTTCCGCATTGGGGGCCCAGACCGCGAAATGTACGCCGTCCACGCCTTCGTGCGTGATCAGATGTGCGCCAAGCACCTGCCAAAGCCGCTTGTGCGTGCCCTCGCCCAGTAGGTATTCGTCCAGCTCGCCAAGCACCGGGCCAAAGCGGAACGGATCGTCGAATTCCCATTCATTGCCATCGCCTTGCGCGCGTAACCTATAGTCGATCCGCTTGGCCATCTGGTGGGTAAACAGGCCCGGAATGCCAAAATAAGGAACTGCCTCGTCTGCCTTTTTGCCGGCAAGAACCCAAAGCCGTTCAGCCCCCGGCACAAAGGCCGTGATCTCCCAGGTCTTTCCACGCTTCTGGGGGCCCAGGGCGGCAAACGGGTCGCCATGCCAGCCGCCTGCGATGGCCTCGGCGGCACCTCTGTCCAGCAAAGTCTCAGCCATGCTTTCCTCCCCCGAAAGCGCGTCAGAGCGCGGATTTTACAGACCAGATCTCACTCATGTAGCTGCGGATGGTGCGGTCGGACGAAAAGAACCCGCTTCGCGCCGTGTTCAGTGCCGCCATCTTCAGCCAGCGGTCGCGGTCGCGGTAGGCGCGGTCAACCTCGCCCTGTGCGGCATGATAGGCATCAAAGTCCGCCGCCACGAGGAAATAGTCATGGTGCCAGACCCGATGCACCAGACCATGATAGCGATCCGGCTCATCCGGGCTGAACCGACCCTCGGCAATCATCTGCAACACGTCCTGCAGGGGTTGGCTCGCCTCGATGGCTTTCTTGGAATGGTCCGGGTCCTCGCGGCGCAGTGCAACTTCGTCTGCGGTAAGGCCGAACAGAAAGAAATTGTCGGCCCCCACTTCGTGCAATATCTCTACATTGGCGCCGTCCAACGTGCCAATGGTCGGCGCACCGTTCATCATGAACTTCATGTTGCCAGTGCCTGACGCTTCTTTGCCAGCGGTCGAAATCTGTTCTGACAGATCCGAGGCGGGGATCAGCCGTTCCGCCATGCTGACGTTGTAGTTGGCCGGATAGATGACCTTCAACAGATCGCCGGTTTGCGGATCATTGTTAATGACCTGCCCTACATCATTGATAAGACGAATTATTTCCTTGGCTACCGCATAGCCTGGTGCGGCCTTGCCACCAAAGATTCGCACCCGAGGAACCCAGTTGCCTTTCGGATCAGACCGGACCTTGTGCCAATGGGCGATGGTTTCCAGAATGTTCAGAAGCTGGCGCTTGTATTCGTGGATCCGCTTGATCTGCACGTCAAACAACGCATCGGGAGAGACCGACACGCCAAGCTCAGCCTTGACCCAATTCGCCAGCTCGACCTTGTTCTCGCGCTTGGCCGCGTCAAACACCTTGCGAAAACCGGCATCTTCGACATGCGGTTCCAGTTCGCGCAAACGGTCCAGATCCGCCTCCCAGCCCGATCCGATGGTGTCGGTGATCAGCCCCGCCAGCGGGCGATTGGCCATTTTGAGCCAGCGCCGCGGTGTCACGCCATTGGTCTGGTTGATGATCCGCCCGGGATGCAAGCGGTGCAATTCGGGAAACAGGGACTTCTTTACCAGGTCGGAATGCAGCGCCGAGACGCCGTTCACCTTGTGCGACATGATGAACGCAAGCTCGCCCATCCGCACTTCCTGATGCTTGACGATGCCCACGTAGTGCGGCCGGTTCGGATAGGCGCGTCGGTGCCAGCTATCGATCCGCTCCACGATCTGCATATGGCGCGGCAGCACGTTGCCAAAGGTGAAGGTCGCCCAGCGTTCCAGCGCCTCGGGCAGAAGCGTGTGGTTGGTATAGCCGAGGCAAGCCCGGGCGATGGTCAGCGCCTCGTCAAACCCGATGCCGTGGTCGTCGGTCAACAGACGGATCAATTCTGGCCCGGCAATGGCGGGATGAGTGTCATTCATCTGGATCGCCACGTGCTTCGGCAGCAGCTTCAGATCGGAATGACTGGTCAGAAAGCGGCGGATGATGTCCTGCAACGCGGCCGATGTCAGGAAGAATTCCTGCTTCAGGCGCAGTTCCTTGCCCTGATAGGTCGTGTCATCGGGATACAGCACCCGAGCCAAGGTGCGGGCCAGGGTTTCAGGCTCGGCGGCGGCAGTGTAATCGCCCCGGTTGAACCGCTCCAGATCGAACTGGGTCGTTGGCTTGGCGCTCCACAGGCGCAGGGTATTGGCCCATTTGCCCTGCCAGCCCACCACGGGTGTATCATGCGCCTCGGCGATCACCGTTTCGGAAGGCACCCAAACCTCGGCGCCAGCGCGCGTTTCGATCTGGCCCTTGAAGCCGATGGTGTAGGCCGCTTCGGGGCGCGCAAATTCCCACGGATGGGTCTGTTTCAGCCAGTCTTCCGGGGTTTCCACCTGCCGCCCGCCCTCGAACCGCTGACGAAACAGCCCGTGCTCATAGCGGATGCCATAACCGTAGGCCGGGCAGCCCAACGTCGCCATGCTTTCCATGAAACAGGCAGCAAGCCGACCAAGGCCGCCGTTGCCAAGTGCTGCGTCCGGCTCGTCTTCGATCAAATCCTGGATGTCCTGTCCGAATTCCGCCATCGCGGCGGCGGCAACGTCCTGCAGACCCAGATTGATCGTCGCATCCTCAAGGATCCGGCCGATCAGAAATTCCATCGACAGATAATAGACGCGCTTGTGGTCTTCGGCCCAGGTGCGGCGGGTAGAAGCAAACCACGGCTCCACGATCCGGTCGCGAATGGCGAAGGACAACGCCATCCGCCAGTCGTAGACGCTGGCGTTGGCCGCATCTTTCCCGATCGTAAAGGTCAGATGCCGAAGGATATCGGCCTTAAGCACGTTGGGGGTAAGGCTAAGGTCTGTCACAGGTTTGTCCAGCAATGCGTTTCTTTCCATTGAAGCCTAAGCGCAGCAAGGCCACGGTCAAGCGCAGATGACGCGGCAACACCATCGTCACACACCCGGCCAGTGACCTCAAACCGCTTTTTTGTTACCGCAATCAGCCCCGGCTTCCAAGGTATTTTTCTAATGAAAATTATGGGTTTGCTGAATTCAAAGCGCTTTAAACACCGCTGCCTCCGCAACCCATTGGCGGCAAACGGAAACCACCCGGGACACCATGCAACTTCGCAGGTCGCGCAACAGATTATGTGGTCTTTACCGCCGCGCCGGACATTTTGATGGGCTGCGTGCCCGTTTTCGCGGCAACGGACTTGACCTCCGGCCAGCTTTCGCCCTCCCTAATCTTAACCAAGTTGGAGCGTCAAATGACTACCTTTTCGATTCCAGACATGAGCTGCGGCAATTGCAAGGCTTCGGTCGAGGCGGCGCTGGGGTCAGTGCCGGGCACATCCGGAATTTCGGTCGACCTCGCCGCAAAGCAGGCTACCGTTAACGGTTCGGCCGACACCACAGCTTTGCTGGCAGCGCTTGTATCGGCGGGCTATCCGGCAACTGTCGCCCGCGCGTGACGTACCCTACGCCGTTGTGAACGCTGGACTGTTGCGAATGTCGCACAGTCAGGCTACTGCGTCGCGAAATCGTCATATTCCGGTCTTGCCGCTGCCCAAAGCCGTGGCAAGGTTGGTTGTCGACGATACGGCGCGACCAAGAGCCAGGATACGGAGCAGTCACATGGCCAAGACCCCTTCCCCGCAGCAACAAGGCGGGGCGCAGACACCACCGCAGCAACAAGGACAACAATCGGGCAGCACCCAGCAACAGGGCAGCCAGCCGATCTTTCGCGACTGGGCATCGATCTGATCTTCACGCGAAATCCCAGAGCGTTGTAGAACAAGCAGACCCTTCCAGAATGACAGGCCAGCCTCTAGGCTGGCCTTCGTCGTTCGTTACACCGAGATCCGATGTCCAACCCGGTCAGCAGCATTCCCAACCTCGGCCCAGCTTCAGAAGTGGCCTTCGCCAAAGCGGGGATCACCACCGCCGACGAAATCCGCGCCCTCGGCCCGGATGAAGCATACCGCAGGCTGCTGCTGTCAGGCGCGCGGCCGCATTTCATTGGCTACTACGTTCTGGTGATGGGCTTGCAGGGCCGCCCCTGGAACGATTGCAAGGGCGAGGAGAAAAAGGCGCTGCGCCAACGTTTTGATATTTTGTGCGCCTCGTTGACCGGTACCGAAGGGAAAGCCTTGTCAGACCTTGAGGCGGCGCTGCAATTCTTTGGCGTGGTCAAGCGCCGGTAAGCCTGGATGAAGTATGGTGCCCCCAGCAGACACCAAACCCCAGTGAATATGTCATATTTTACAGGATTCTATGGGTTTCTGTCTGAGCCTCTGTTGTGGCATTGTTGTAGCACGTTGAACCTGTAAGAAAAGCGCCTTTGCTTGGTGCCAAATTTTTGCAGCAAACCTGCGCAGGGCCATAACGGTAGAGGCTGGCGCGTCAGTTTCCCCCGTCGCTTTCGGGCGGCGCGGTTGATGCGAGGGCCATGTATGTTTGCCCGGCGGTGGGGGTCTTTGCGGTGATGGTTTGGTGACTGGCCCTTGTTTGGCTGGTATGCGATGCGCTGATAGCCTTTATGGCAGCCACGTCAGCTGCGCAGGCGGAAGCCATAAAGGAGGCTCAGAGGGCCGGGATTGAGGCCGCTAAGGGGGCGCCCGAGCGATACCGTGGCAAGAAGCCAAGCTACACAAGGGCGGGGCTGGAACAGGTTCAGTCGAGGCTGTCGGAGGGCGCGGGCACTTCGGACATAGCGAGGGCGGTGGGGATCACACGACAGGCGGTGCTGTGGATCAAGGCGGATCAGGTGGCGGCAGATGCCGCGCTAAGGCGTTGGGGGGGCGTGAGGGGCCATGGATCGCCGCGAGGGGGCCTTGATAAGATTTACTAGGGCGCACATCAGCTAAGACGGCGCATGACGCTGTGTGAGCCTGTCCGATGGTCAAATCGAATAGGGCCTACCCTTTGACGAACCACCATTTCCACGCCCATGCCCTTAACCGGGTGGGGGCTTTTTCGTTCCCGGCAGCAACACCACCGCGACCCTAGCCCATTTGGCGAGATTGTCTGGGGTGTTCTTCACATCTGCAATTGGAGGATTTCCCCATGCACTCCACTCCCGAACACATCCGCAATATCGCTGACAGGAAGGGCTTGGCGTTGGTAGCCGCTGCATTATCGATAACTGTGCTGCGGGCCGGTGTCCGCCACCGGTCGAAGGACAATGAAGAGCGCTTTACACGAGAGCCAGTTCAGGATTTGGCAGGCCGTTGGTTCAGGAAGCACAGAAATCCAATTTATTACGTTGGAATCAAATGATTATTCCACCTCAAGAACAAAGACGCTAGGCCGACAGCAGTTTAAATCAGTCGGGAAACTGTTCAGAAATCGAGAAATAGCTTTTAGACCGCCACAGGCCGGTTGCAATGACGCCACACTCTTTGACGACAAAGGCGTTGCAATCAAGGTCCGGGCGGTTGACGTCACATAAATCTCTGGATTACACACAATCTGAATAACAAAAGGTAGCAGTCGTGAAGAAGATAATCTCCCGCTTGATGTTCGCACTTGGGGCCGCCACCGTGGGGTCGGCCGCTGCGTTCGCTCAGGAGGGCGGCGGTATCAGCATGGCCGAGGTTTGCTCAGACCCCGCCTTGTCCGAGAAAAGCCAGAGCCTTTGGGCAGCTGTTCAGAAGCAGGACAAGACCGAGGTCTACATAGCCTACCTTGAGGCTTGCGGATCGTCGCCCTTGACCGCCGAATATGCCGCTATAGCGCGGCAGATCGTTGTCGAGCGTACGGCAAACTTTACCCGGATGCCGGCTGACGTCTACATGATCGTCTGGGAAGACACCAACCCGAACGGCTTCATAGCAGTCTACGTGAACTGAACGAGGCACAAGGCTTGGCCGTTGAACGCTTGCAAGGGAGGGAGCCAAAGCTCTCGCCTTTTTCGTCTAGCGAAGGTAAGCGCTTACAGACGACGACGACTGACCGGCAAGAGCTTGTCGACCTTATCATACGCGCCGAAGCGCAGGACGCCGAAGATTGGCTGCAGTGGGCCGAGCGCCAGGCTGCACGGCTGTATCCCGGCGATATGGAGATCGTGGCGTTGTGGTTGCGGCACGAGGCGCGTCTGGGGGATCAGACCGTCGTCCGAACCCTGCGGGTCGTCTTGCTTAGCCTCCCGTCGGCCGAATTGGAAACACAGCTGATCCTTGAAGCGCTGGCGCTGGCCGATTTCCGTATGGGTGATATCGCCAGCGGCGAGGCGCGGGTTGCACGGTTGTCATCGCTTTTCCTGGGCCACGATTTGTCGCGTGTGGAGGCCGGTTTCCTGCGCGCGCTTATGACCGCAGATCAGGCGGACCGCGCATTGGACCGCGCCGGAAGGTTGCAGCATGTGACGGACAAGGCCCTGCGAGCCGCCGTTGTCGACCTCTACCACTCGACCGGTCAAGGTACCGCCTTTTGTGCTTGGGTGCAGAGGTCTGGCGGCAGTGAGGCTCTTTCGGAACCACGGGAAATGCTCGCGTTCCTGTCAGCCTTGGAGGCGCAGGGGGCACTGGGCGACTGTCTCGCCGAAGGTTTCGACATTCTGGACCGGGACCCTGGAAATCCACAGATAGCCCATCTCCTGCGGCATGTCGCCCACCGGCTTGATCGGCGTGAAGAGATCACGCCATACCTGTTTCGCTGTGCCGATGCGCTGGCGGGAAGCCCGGCTGCGCTAGAACTGCGCGCGCTTGTCGCGCTGGATGCAGACGATTACCCGCGGGCTTGGCGTATCCTGCGACAGTTCGAAGATCCGCGGGCCGAGGATGCCTGCCGACTTAGCCTGACCATCGCTACCACCGATCCGGCCGCCTCTGGACGCGCGGCCTGGCGGGCATGGCGGGCCTATCGCCGTCTTGCGGTCGAACATGCAGGTCCGGAAATGCAGTTCGTCAGCTATCTGATGAACGCCGCGCGGACACCGAGAGATCTGAAAAACGCACTGGAAGTCCTGCGCCACGGGATGCCCTTCGCGAAGAACAACCCCTATTGTCACCGGCTATACCTGTCGCTGCTGATCGCCTGTGGACACGAAGCCGAGGCGCGGGCGCATCTGGCGGGGCTGCCCGACGGGCTGCGTGCTGCAAGGTTGATCCGCGAGGTGGCACTGCGGTTTCAGCAGCAGGATGGCGATAACGCGGGCGTCCGGCAGGCCTGGACAGACCCGGGGCTGATTGCCGGCTACCGGGTGCTGACGGCCGAGACTGACCCGCCTCGGCCAGCCTACCCCGCGCAGCGGCCACTTGAGGGGCCGGTGGTTGTCTTCGCAGTGGTTTTCAACGGCATCGACTATGTGTCCCCTTTCCTTGCGCATTACCGCGCGCTGGGCGTGCAAGCGTTTGTCATCGTTGACAACGGCTCGACCGACGGCACGCGCGAGGCGCTGGCTGCCGCTCCGGATGTCATGCTCTACGACCAACCTGGCAGCTTCCGCGCCTCGGCGCACGGCGTGGCCTGGATCAACCCTTTGATCCAAGAGCATGCCGCAGGCCGCTGGGCCTTGTTCGTCGACATCGACGAGCATCTGGTCTTTCCCGGCCTGGATCGCGGGCGCAGCCTTGCCGACCTTGTGGCCTTTGCCGAAGATACCGGCGCAGGCTGTTTTCCATCCTTCATGCTGGACATGTTTGCCACCCCCGCCACGGCCATCGAGGGGTTCGCTGGCCACCGGTTCTTTGACAAGACCCATGTGCGTTTCCCGTCGGTCCTGCCGCCCTACCAGGTCGTTCAGGGCGGTGTGCGCGGGCGCCTGACCGGGCGACAGTTCCTGATCACGAAGTCGCCCCTTGTGCGGGTGGAGCCTGGCCTGCTGTTTCTCGAGAACAACCACCTTCACACGCATCTGCCACCGTCGGCCGTGACAACCGCGCTTTTGCATTACAAGTTCGTCGGCGACGCGAAGGCCCGCTTTGAAGAGGCGGTGGAGCGGGGCGAGCATTTCCTTGGCGGGCGCTTTTACCGCGACATGTTGGCGAGGCTAAAGGGCGACGGGATCCGGCGGGGCCTGTGGGCACGTCAGTATCAAGGCGATGCGCAG
>NZ_JANMET010000099.1:0-2270 GCF_031377265.1 Tabrizicola sp.
GGAAGCTCGCCGTGACCGCCGCCCCCCCGCCAAGGCCGAGTGCCGCCAGCGCGCTGCCCGTCAGGGTCACCGGTCCGGCCACCACAACAGTCAGGAAGGCCTTGATCACGAACGCGAACCCCATCGACGGCGTTGCTGGCACAATGGGCAGCAGCACGGCCCCCGCGAACCCTGCCAACCCGCAGCCAAGCGCGAAGGTCATGGTGTTTACCCGGGCCGAAGAGATGCCGATCGCACGCGCCATCTCGGGCACCTGGATCGAGGCGCGGGCCTTCATGCCGTAGACGCTGCGCGTCATAAGCAAGTAGACGAACCCCAGCATCAAGACCGCCACCCCGATCATCAGCAGCGGATAGACCGCAAGCGAGTAGGCCCCGATCTTCACGCTGATCTGTGGCATCCCGATGCCCGGCGACACCGTGCCGAAGGTCAGGACCGCAAGCTGGTAGAACGCGATGCTGATGCCCCAGGTCGCCAGCATCGTGTCAAAGATGCGCCCGTAAAGGCGGCTGATGATCAGCACCTCGACCAGCGCGCCGATGGCCATGGTCACCGCTACGGCAATCGGGATCGACAGCACATAGGGCACGCCCGCCTGCGTGACGGTCAGCGCCGTGTAGGCCCCGATCATCAGAAACTCGCCATGCGCCAGATTGATGACGCCCATCAGACCGAAGACGACGGCCAGGCCGATAGTGGCGATCAAAAGAATCGATGCGCTGGACAGCGACGACAGCAGCACTGTCGCCAGAAAGTCGAGTTCCATGGCAGGTTCCCCGGAATAAGAAGAACGCGCCCGGAATGGCCCGGGCGCGCGTGCGGCGTCACATGCCTTCCGGCGTGAACTGCGTGGCGATCGCGGGATCCTTGATCAGGTCGCACATCGCGTTTTCGTAGGCGGGGGCCACGGCATCGAAGGTCTCGACGACCGTGAAGCTGTGGTTCGCATCGCCCTCGACGATATAGATGTTCTGGCGCAGGTGGTGCGACCCCGGCTCGAAACCGACAGTCCCGTTGGGAGCCTCAAAGGTCAGGCCGCTTTCCAGTGCCGCTGTGACCGCCGCGATGTCGGCGCTGCCTGCCTGGTTCACCGCCGCCGCCCACAGGTGCACAGCGTTCCAGGTGTCGACGGCGACCGAGACGATTGGTTCCGATGATCCGTATTTGGCCGTCCACGCCGCGACAAAGGCCGCGTTTGCCGGGTTATCAACCACCTGGAAATACCCCTGGCTGGCGATCAGCCCTTCGCCTGCTGCGGGCGACACCACCACCTGCTGGTTGCCCGAGCCGTAGTTGGTCGAGACGACGCCGATCGACTCCTTCAGGCCCGCCGCCGCGAACTGCTCCAGGAAGCCTGTCTGGTTCGCGCCCACCGGCAGGGCGACCACAAAATCGGGGGCTGACTGCTGGATCTTCTGGATCGTGGGCGCATAGTCCGTGACGGTCAGCGCAAGGAAATCCTCGCCGACCACTTCGCCACCGTACTGCTTGGCGTATTCGTGGACCCAGTGCGCCGAGATGGTGCCGAAGTTGTAGTCCGGTGCCATGATATAGATCTTGGGGCCGTATTTCTGGATCGCCCATTCAATGAGCACGTCAAGCTGCTGCGATGCCGAGGAACCGGTCACGAAGGTCTGCTTGTCGCAGGCACCTCCCTCATAAAGCGAAGGGTAGAAGTAGAGCACGTTGTTGGCCTGCACGATCGGCCGGATCGCCTCGCGCGAGGACGAGGTCAGGCCCGCGAACAGGGCATCTACATCGTCCCGCAGGATCGCCGTGGTGGTGAACTGCGTATACTTGGTCAGTTCAGACTGGGCGTCATAGCTGACCACGCTGATCGGCGCGCCCAGCACGCCACCTGCGGCGTTTATCTGTTCCACTGCCAGTTCAAGCGCGTTGTTTTGCTGGATGCCATAGATGTTCAACCCGCCGGTCAGGTCGAAGATCGCGCCGATCTTCGTTTCGGCGAATGCACTGCCGCCCGCGAAGATCGCGAGACTTGCAGCCACGATTAGTTTGTTCATTGCGGAGCCCCTGTTGTTCGAGCGAAACAGAACATCAGGACAGCAAAAAGCGCAACTGAACCATTGTTCTGCTGCGCTGCATGGATTTTCACGTGCTTCGATGCACGGTTAATTCATGGAAGACTCTGCATCGCAAGTCAAGCCTCAAATGGTGGTGGTGCATTGACCAACCACACCACTGTACGAGGAGCTGACGGCATGACCCTTTTCGTTCTCTTGCCACGATGGCACGGCCTACCGGAAGCG
>NZ_JANMET010000114.1:0-12228 GCF_031377265.1 Tabrizicola sp.
CGCGCGAGGTCGGTGATGTGGGCGCGGACCTCGCCGCCTTTCCAGGGGGAGAGGTCGTGCTTGCGGTCAACACCGTAGGCAGAGGTGTCCTGGCTGATCACCAGCAGTTCCTTGACCCCTGCCTCGACCAGTTTCTCCGCCTCGCGCAGGACGGCGTGGGCGGGGCGGGACTGCAGGAGGCCGCGCATATCCGGGATGATGCAGAACTTGCACTTGTGGTTACAGCCCTCGGAGATCTTGAGGTAGCTGTAGTGGCGCGGGGTCAGGGTGACGCCGGTAGCCGGCAGCAGGTCGATGAACGGGTCGGGTGAAGGTGGCACGGCGGCGTGGACGGCATCCAGCACCGCTTCGTATTGGTGTGGGCCGGTGACGGCGAGGACACGGGGGTGGGCGCCGGTGATGTAATCGGGTTCCGCGCCGAGGCAGCCGGTGACGATGACGCGGCCGTTTTCCACCAGCGCCTCGCCGATGGCTTCGAGGCTTTCGGCCTTGGCCGAGTCGAGGAAGCCGCAGGTGTTGACGATGACGGCGTCCGCCCCCTTGTAGTCGGGCGAGATCGCGTAGCCTTCGGCGCGCAGGCGGGTGAGGATGCGTTCGGAATCGACCAGGGCCTTGGGGCAGCCGAGGGAAACCATGCCGATCGTGGGCTGGCGTGAGCCGTCCGCCCTTGGCCGCCGGGTATCGGGTATCAGGGATCGGGCGAGGTCGGGGCGGAGGATGGGCGGGTTTTCGGACATGGGCGGGATATAGCGGGAAATCGGCTAGATGGGTAGGGGGCCTTGTCCACGCGTGGACAAATGGCCGGTGCATGGAAAATCAATGGCTTGGCGAAAGGAATTAGGGAATTGGAAAGGATTGCGCGCGTTGTTAAGGGGCAGTTGTCGACCGCTGCGGCCCTACAAAGACAAACGGCCCCGCAGTGCTGCGGGGCCGTCGGGATCAGTTTGCCGAAAAGGGTTACTGGCTCAGCTTGTTGAACTCAGCAAGGCCGGTGGCGATGATGTCGTACCATTCGCCGGACTCGCGCATTTCGGTGATGCCGCGGTTCAGCATGGCGATGTAGACCCGGCCACGCGGATTGCTCTTCGAGGTCAGGAAGTGGTAGGTGATGAAGGTCGCCAGTGCGGGGTTCGGCACCACTTTGTCGGCCGCCTTCAGCTCGGCAAAGTTGCTGGCCGAGGTTTCGGCTTCGATAGAGTAGAGATCAACCTCACCTGCCAGCAGCATTTCTGCGCATTCCAGCGGGCTTTTCGGCTGTACGAATTCGATCACCGGCGGGGCCAGGCCCTGCACTTCGAGGTCGCCCGTTGGCCAGGCTTCGGGACGGCAGATCTTGGCGCCGGCATAGTCTGCGAAGGTGCGGGCGTTGGCATATTTGCTGTCGATCAGCGTGTTGAAGGCGTAGGCGGTTTCATAGATCGGCAGCGAGAAGTCGAATTCGGTGCACATCCGGGCCGAGAATTCACCAAGCATGTCCAGCTTGGTGCAATCGGGCGATTCCCAGGCGATCGAGACGTCGAACGCGCCCGAGGGCAGCAGCACGTCAATATGCGACATCCAGTCATCGACATAGTCGATCTCAAAGTCGCGGTCATTGCCGCCTCGCTGCATCGCGGTGGCCGCCATCCGCACGAAGATACCGCCGCCGGTCAGCGATTCGTCGGCAAACGGCATCCAGTCGTTGGACGACACGAACTTCAATGCCGGCTCGTAGGTGTTGCTTTTCTTTTTGGTGGTTTCCTGCTTTTCGGTTTCCTGCGTGATGATCGCGCTAAGCTCGGTGTCGGGCGACAGGCGTCCGTCTTCGCAAGGCAGGATCAGTTGCAGGCCGGCGGGAAGATTGTTCGGGTTGGCGGCCAGCGCATCGCGGTTGGCGTTGAAGATCATCTGATAGTCATAGGTGCCATAGGCTGCCTGAGCGATGGTGCCCAGCGTGTCGCCTTCCTGGACCGTGTAGGTGGTACAATTTTCCTGCGCGAATGCTGCGACCGGCAATGCCAACGCGATGGCCGCCAGAGCATACATACGGATCGTATTATGTGCTGCTTTCATCTGTTTCGTCCTTCTGACTTTTGTTGCCGGAGCCGACACTATTGGGTCAATTCCGCGTTAAGCTGACTGATTGTTTCACAAAGCCCGAGGTGCATGGCACCAATAAGGCAATTTATTGACTTCACTGTTACTTGGTGGGTCGTGCGAGGGCGGTTGAAACAATATCGTACCACTCGCCTGATTGGTACATTTCGGTCACCCCTTTGTTCATCTCTTCCAACACCGCGACGGCCGCAGGATTCGACTTGTGAGCGATGACGTGGAGCGTCTGGATCGTGGTCAGATGCGGGTTTTCGACCACGGTTTCTTCCAACCCAAGGCGGTTGATTGCGGCATTGCCGGCATCGAAATCCATCGCCACCAGATCTGTCTTGCCGTCGGCGAGGGCGGTAAAGCAGGCGTCCGCATCGGCCGGGCGCATCAGTTCCACCGCACCGCCGGTAAGACCGACCGCATCCAGCACGCCCGTGGTATTGCCTTCGGGCCGGCAGATGCGTTTGCCGAACAGATCGTCATAACGCACGGCATCGGCAAGGCCGCTTTCGCGCAGGGCGTAGAAGCCTTCCACAATCTCGAACAGCGGGTCGGAAAACACGAAATTCTCGCAGCGGCTGAGGTCGCCAGCGGTCAGCGTCTCGGGGGCTTCGCAATCCGGACGCGCCCAGGGAAAGCTGAGGTCATAAGCACCCGAGGGCAGCAGGGCGTCGATATGGGCCTGCCAATCGTTGATGAAGGTGATGGTGTAGGGCATCTGTGGATCGGCACGGAAGGCGGCCATTTCCACAAGTTGGGTCACCATGCCGCCGCCAGCCAGCCGTTCGTCGGTAAAGGGCGCATAACCGTTGCCGGTGACAAAGCCGAGGGCCTTTTGGCCGGGTACTGCCTCGGGCGCGGCGGCGGCTGCGGCGGTCAGCGCCTCTGGCACCGGTTCTGGCGCAGGCGCGGCTTCGACGACCGGCTCTGGTTCGGGTTCGGGTTCGGGTTGTGGTTCAGGTTCGGGGGCGACGACGACTGCCACCACTTCGGGTTCTGGTACAGGTTCGGCCTCTGCTGCAGGTTCGGCTGCGGGTGCCGGTTCTTCTTCTGGTGCAGGTTCGGCTGCGGGTGCTGGTTCGGCTGCGGGCGCCGGTTCGGCTGCGGGTGCTGGTTCTTCGACGGCAACGGTCACCGGGTCCGGCGCATTCGGATTGCACGGGATTGTCAAGACTACCCCGACCTTGATCAGATCGGCATTGTAACCGATGACGTCGGTATTGGCGTCATAGATGACGCGGTACATGTCGCCGTTGCCATAGGCCTGGCGTGCCATCGAGCGCAGATTGTCGTTGGGCTGAACAGTGTAACTTGCGCAGGCATCCTGCGCCATGGCTGCCGTGCCCGACAAAAGCGCGGCCATCAGCCCTGCGTGCAAGGCGGTCAATTGTCCTGGCATTGTTCGCCTCCTATGATCAGTTGTCAGATATCGGTGCAATTGGGCGTGTTTGAGGCGCTAATGCGGTGATTTTGGTTTGCTTTTGTAGACTTTGCGCGGGCCAGAGCGGCGGGCCGCACCTTCAGGCCAGCACGAAACCACCTGCGCAGGGTGCGGAGGCAGTTTCGCGGATCTTCAGGCTAAGGCATCGCGGTTTGACCTTTGGCGGATCAGGGCGCGGGGCCGTCGATGGCCAGTTGCAGGAAAGCAGACTGGACTTTGGTGCCACGGATCACCGCAAGCTCGACGGTGGCAAGTTGGCGTTCGATCAGGGCCGGCATCACCGTCTCAAAGGATTGCGGGCCGTCGATGGCAACGCCAGTGAACTTTTCGCGGAAGATCACGTCGCCTGGCAGAAGGTTGGTTGCACTGCCTTCCTTTACCGACTTGACCGTTGTCAGCCATTGGCCGTCTTTGAAGCTGACCACCAGATCGACGCCGCTGGCAAGGCTGAGCAGCCGGATTGTCTGGACCGCGAGAAGGCCGGACTGTTCGTTGCCGGCGGCAGTGCTGAAGCGGACGGTGGAACGGGCGTAGCCGTCCAGGTCAACTGTCAGGCCGCTTAGCACCATGCCGGCGACGGTTTCTGCGCCCTTGATCGGGGTGCCGTTGACGGCGGTGATGATGATGCCGGGTTTCAGCCAATCGCCTGCAATGGCAAGATCGGCGGTGGGGTCGATGCGCGACACGACGCGGGTGCGGTTGCCGTTGACGATACGCTCGACTTCGTAGAACGGCATCCGGACATCCCAGGCGGCGAAGGAAATCTGCTGCTGCTGCAGCGGCACCTGTGGCTGGACGGCTGGGGCTGCAGGCTCTGCCTTTGCGACTTCGACGGCAGGAGCCTCGGCAACCGGGGCCGCGGCGGTGTCTTCTGGCTGGGCAACTACGGGTTCAACCACGGCAACGACCGGATCATCGGCAGCAACCGGAGCGGTGCTTTCGGCGACAACGGTAGCGGGTGCGGCGACGGCCTGTGTTTCGGCGGCCACTGCGGTTTCCGGCGCAAGCTCTGCGACTTCGGGCGCAACTGCTGCGACGACTTCAGAAGTTGCGGGGCCGCGGTTCATCGCGAAGACCAGCCCTGCGGCTATTGCCACCACGACCAGGCCGCCTGCCACCAGTGCGGGGACTTTCTTGCCGGAAGGTGCAACGCTGACAGCCGGGCTGGCGATGCGTTCGGAGCGTGCCGGTGCCAATGGGGCGGGTGCGTCAAATGCCGGGGCGCTGATCGTTGGTTCGGCGAGAACCTGCGGCACGGCGAAACCATGCCGTTCGGGATAGATTGGCAGCACGCCTGATTTGCGGAAGAAGGCAAGCCATTCGCCCGGCGATTGCACCCGTTCCTTGGGGCGGATGTTCATCGCAGTGTCGATCGCTTCGAGAAACCCCTTCGGGTAACCTTCAAAGCGGCCGGCAAGCGGCAGATAGGAATCGGGCCGGCCTTCGGCCATTTCGGACAACCGCATCTGGCCATTTGAGGGGGCAGAGCCGGCAATCACATGGTACAGCGTCGCGCCAAGGGAGTAGAGATCGCTGTAGGGGCCCTGTTCGGACCCTGCGATGTAGAATTCCTGTGGCGAATAGCCGTCCTTTACGACGCGCATCGCGGTCATCGTGCGGCCGCCTTTGGCAACCTGATCACGCGCGGCGCCGAAGTCGATGAGGACCGGCTCTCCGCTGCGGCTGATCAGAACGTTGTCGGGCGAGATGTCGCGGTGCAGCATGCCGTTGTCATGGATGAACTTCACCGCGGCCAGCAGCTTTTCCGTCATCCGCACGATCTCGTCGGGGGCAAGCTTGGTTACGCCGTCGTCGATAACATCGAGAAGGTCGCGGCCATCAATGTAGTCAAGCGCCATATAGGCAGTGCCGTTGTCTTCGAACACCTGATGCACCGCCACGATATTGGGGTGAACAAGCCTTGCCAGATTATGCGCCTCGCGGATGAACAGCTGCACTACCGAGCGAAGTTCGGAGGTGTGAGCGCGCGACCGGGCGGTGACAACATCTTTGCTGCGGCGGCAGAATGAACTGAGGAAGCATTCCTTGATCACCACGACCCGGTTCAGGCTGTCGCGCGCCAGATAAGTGATCCCGAACCCGCCGTTGTTGAGGAACTGGGTTATGGTGTACTGGCCGTTGAGGAGCTTGGTGCCAGGCTGAAGCTCGTCAAGCTCGCCGTTGGCGTCGCCCGTCGAAACGTCAGCAACATTCTGTTGTGCCATTTCCGGTTCCTTTCAAAGAAGACCCGTTTTCAGTGCCGACCCAGAAATTCGTTTCAACCAAAAGCGGCAAACTCGTCTTTGGCGCACGTCATCATTCCACTCTGGATTGATTTAGATGGCGGCGAAAATGGGGCGGTGCGAAGGAATATTGAAGGTTCCGGGCTGATTCAGGGGCAAATTGCTGGATCGGACTGCCCGGATGAGCAATGGCCGACCGGTCAGGCACCGATTCGGCCGCACCGTCGAATGGTGTTATGTGAAGGTGTTTGCACCGGATTTTGGTCGGTGAGGCGCCGTCGGCCTTAAGGTATCAAGTCCCGCCCGCGATGATCTTGGTGCCGGTCGGCCGATGGTTTTAGCGCCGCAGACCCATCCGCGCCATTACGCCGTCTGTCTTGACCGCGGCATGCCAAATGGCCGCGGCCACGTGCAGGGCAACCAGCGCGATCAACAGGTTTGCGGCGATGCCGTGCACGGTGCGGGCGGTGAGGCTGTTGAAATCTGCAGGCAGGCTGCCCTGACCGAAGAACACGATGTTGGGCAGGCCGATGGCGAGCGACATCGTAATCCCCGATCCCGCCATCACGAAGACAAGGAGGTAGAGCCCCCAATGCGCGGCAGTGGACGCAGCATTGACCGAAGGCGGCACGTCGGCGCGCAGGCGAATGATCAGCCGGACGAGCATCAGCACAAGGATCGCGCCGCCGATGATCATGTGTCCGGCCAGCGCGCCGATCTTGGCGGGGTCGGAATTTGGTACTTCGTCCACAAAGAAGGTGCCACCGATCAGGCCAAGCAGCACCAGCGAAGCAATCAGCCAATGCAGGACAACCAAGGCGCGGGCGTAGCGGGCGGGCATGCGATGTCTCGCTTTTCCAGTTGCGGGAAAGGTGCCGCGAAGGTGCGTCTTTCGCAAGGATTTCTTGATGGTGGCGATCTCGGCCATTTGATGCGCGGGGGGAATCGCTGTCTTGTTTGGTGCGGGGACGGGGCGTAGACTCGGTATCAACGTCATGTTTTTTCGGGGGAATGGATGCGCTGGATCATCCGCGTGGGGCTGGGGCTGGCGGTGCTTGTGTTGCTGGCGGCGGGGTTGCTGGCGCTGGTTCCGGGCGATCGGGTGGCCGGTGCGGCGGCGGCAAAGTTCGAAAGCCTGACCGGACGCAAGCTGGTGCTGGAAGGGTCGGTGACGCCGACGCTGTGGCCGACGCTGGGGGTGAAAACCGGGCCTGTCACCATTGCCAACGCGGATTGGTCGGATGAAGGGCCGATGCTGAAGGCCGACGCGCTGACCATCGATATCAACCTGTCGGCGCTGTTCGGCGGCGAGGTGAGGATTACCGGGATCGAGGCGGTGCGGCCGCAGATCATTCTGGAGCGCAGTGCCGAGGGGCAGGAAAACTGGGTGTTCGGTGGCAAGGCGGGCGGCACGGTTTCGGCGCAAACGCCGGGCGTGGGCCAGGCCTATGCGCTGGACAAGGGCGTGATCCGGGAAGGTACGTTCCTGTTCATCGACCACCAGTCGGGGCGGCGGGTGGCGCTGGATGCGATCGAGGCGGAGGTGGCGATCCCTGAGTTTACCGGGCCAGTGACGCTGACCGGGACGGCGGTATCGGGCGGGCAGGCGGTAGGGTTGACCGCGACGGCGGGGGTGTATTCGGCCTTTACCGAGGGCCGGGTGGTGCCGTTTCAGGCGGCGCTGACGGCGGGCGGATCGACGGTGACGTTTGACGGGCGGCTGGGCACCAAGCCGTTGATGGCGGAAGGTGCGCTGGCGGCGGATATGGCGGATGTGGCGGCGCTGGCGGCCTTGGCGGGCGCCGGGGCACCGACGTTGCCGCAGGGCCTTGGGGCGGACAGTCTGTCGGTGAAGGGGCAGTTGACGCTGGCCAAGGACGGGGCGCTGTTCCTGCGGGGGGCGACGATCGTCGCGGATGGCAATACGCTGAGCGGCGACGCCGATCTGACGCCGGGTGGCGCGCGGCCAAAGCTTTCGGCGCAGCTGAAGGCCGGGCCGCTGAGGCTGGCCGGTTTGTCGGGCGGTACCGGTGGCGATACTGGCGGCGATGTTAGCAGCGGGGTGGCCGAGGGTTGGTCTGACGATGTGATCGACGTGTCGGATCTTGGCGCGGTGGATATGGCGGTGGCGCTGGTGGCACCTTCGGTTGACCTGGGGCAGTTGAAGCTGGGGCCGACCGGCCTGAAGCTGACGGTCGAGCGCGCGCGGGCGGTGTTCGATATCCGCGAGATGGCGGCCTATGGCGGGCAGATCACCGGCGAGTTCGTGGTCAATGGGCGAGGAGGGCTATCCGTGGGAGGTAACCTTGGCTTTGCCGGCCTGCAGATGCAGCCGCTGCTGGCCGACCTTGCGGGCTATGACCGGCTGGTGGGCAGTGGCAATCTGGATCTGCAGTTTCTGGGCGTCGGCAATTCGGTCGAGGCGATCATGCAAAGCCTGAAGGGGCAGGGCACGCTGGAACTGGGCAAGGGTGAATTGCGCGGGTTCGACCTTGGCGGCATGTTGCGCACGCTGGATGCGGGGTTTGTGGGCGAGGGCCAGAAGACCACCTTTGACGGGCTGGCGGGAACCTTCACCATCGCGGACGGCGTGTTGTCGAACAGCGATCTGAAGCTGGTGGCACCCGATGTGACAGCGTCGGGATCTGGTGAGGTTGGCATCGGGGCGCGGACGCTGGACTACCGGATCAGGCCGACAGCGCTGGCGGAAACCGATGGCACGGGCGGGGTGATGGTGCCCTTGCTGATCACCGGGACCTGGGCCGCGCCGAAGTTCCGTCTGGATCTGGAAGGCATCGCCCGCGAGAAGATGGAAGCCGAAGCGCGTGCGCTGGAAGAGCGGGCGCGGGCGGCTGCGAAGGAGGCGGAGGCCAAGGCGAAGGCGGAGCTGGAGGAAAGGCTGAAGGAGGAGCTGGGCGTCGAGGTACTGCCCGGCGAAACCGTCGAAGACGCCACCAAGCGGCGGGCGGAAGAAGCGTTGGCGGAGGAGACGCGCAAGTTGCTGGAAGGCTTTCTGCAGGATAACTGAGGCGGCATTGCTGCGCAGATTTGGGCCGCCTGTGGCTTCGGCTTGGTATGGGGCGCGATCACAGTGATGGCATCGCACCCATAGGCATATTGCGTGGTCTGGGACGTGGTTTCGCGGCGCGCCCGGTAACTGGGCCACGCTGAACCGCGCTGAGGGGCGGAAGAGGCACGACAGGCCGGGTACGGCGCTGGTTGAACGGCGCCGCACCCCGTTTCACGACCTACGTTAGCTGAAAGGGACGCAGAACAGGCGTCAGGTGCGCCTCAGCGCCGCCGATCCCGGCGCGCGCTCATCGGTTGGAAGGCGACACCGACGTGGGCTTCGCAGTAGGGTTTGCCCGGCAGGGACGGCAGGCCGCAGAACCAGAAATCATCGGTCGCGGGATCGCCGATCGGCCATTTGCAGGTGCGTTCGGTCAGTTCCATCAGCGTCAGACGCTTGGCCCGCTTTTCCACTTCGCGCACGGAGGCCAGCGCTTCGGGGCTGATCTCGTTCAACGAGGGTTGCGGCGGCAGGGGTTGGCCCGCCGGAATGATCGCCTTGCGCATCGGCAGCGGCGTCACGTTGGAAGCGGGTGCTGCAGCAGGGCGCGGGGCCGGGTCGGCGGCCGGGCGCGGTTCGACGCGCGGCGCGGGGTCAATCCGGTGGGCTGCCGCGGCGGGGGCGGCGGCGACAGGAACGTCTTCGACCTCATCCTTGCCGCCAACCCGATTGGACAGGCCAAGGCGATGCACCTTGCCGATCACGGCATTGCGGGTGACACCGCCCAATTCCTTGGCGATCTGGCTGGCCGACTGGCCTTCGCCCCACATGCGCTTGAGCGTCTCGACGCGCTCGTCGGTCCAGGACATCGTTCTCTCCAGTTGGCGGCTTGTGGCGGCATTGTAACCGCGACGGCACGGGATACAAGGCGAAGGGCCGAAGATCAAGCGCGGAGCGCGGTTTGCGCGAGGTCACGCTTGTGGCGTGGCGCATGCGGGGGGCGTCGGGCGTGGCCGTCAGCCGATCACCCGTCGCTGGTGGGGGTATCGGGGGCATCCCAGTCGAACATTACCACATCGGGCGTCTCTTTCGCCGCAAGCTGTGAATAGAGCCCGCGGGCTGCTGCATTGTCGGGTTCGGCCAGCACAAAGGCTGTTTGGCACCCGCGGGCACGGCCATCGCTGCGGATTGCGGCCACGAGGGTGGTGGCAATGCCTTGCCTGCGCGCGTCTTCGTTCACGCCGAGTTCCATGATGTACAGGCTGGGTGGTTTATCGGGATGGTGCAGCACTGCGCCGCTGGCAAAGCCCGCAACGCGCCCGTCCAGCACTGCGACGACGATAAGATGCGAGGGTTCGGCAAGGAATGCGGCGAGCCAATCCTGATGAACCGGGCCATCGAAGACATCGGCGTCCCAAAGCAGGGGTGCATCCTCGGGGCCGAGGCGCAGGAGTACGGCACTGGTTTGCATGCGATAAGGATGAGGATGCCTGGCGCGCCTGTCAAGTTCGGGCTTCCCTTTTTCGCGCGCATCGCGTAGCCGGTCAGCATGACCGACCGGAACAGATTCATCGCCCGCCCCCGAACCATCGCCCGGCGACGCCGCTAAGGCGATCGGTTCCGCATTGCCCCGCGCCAGAGGGCAGCTTCCTTCGTTGACACCCCGCCTTTGCAGCCGTTACGGCTATGGCTTCTTTCCGAAAGGGTTTTCCGTGATGATCCCTGCCGTTTTGCCCACTTACAACCGTGCACCCTTGGCTTTCGTCAGTGGCCAAGGGTCATGGCTGACCGCCGATGACGGCAAGCGCTATCTCGACCTTGGCGGCGGCATTGCGGTGAATGCGCTGGGCCATGCGAACCCGGCGCTGGTAAAGGCGCTGACCGATCAGGCGCAAAAGCTGTGGCATGTGTCGAACGTCTACCGCATTCCGGAACAGGAGCGGCTGGCGGCGATGCTGGTGGAGCGGACCTTTGCTGACACCGTGTTCTTCACCAATTCCGGCACCGAAACCGCCGAGCTGTCGATCAAGATGGCGCGGAAATTCCATTACGAGAACGGCCAGCCGGAGCGGGTGGAGTTCATTGCCTTCGAGGGGGCGTTCCACGGCCGATCCACCGCAGCGATCGCTGCCGCAGGGTCTGAGAAGATGGTCAAGGGTTACGGCCCGCTGATGCCGGGGTTTCGGCAGTTGAAATGGGCCGATCACGATGCAATCCGCGCTGCGATCACCGATCAGACCTGCGCGGTGATCATTGAACCCATTCAGGGCGAGGGTGGCATCCGGGTGGTGCCAGACCAGTGTCTGAAAGGCTTGCGCGATCTGTGCGACAGCACCGGCACGTTGCTGATCTTTGACGAAGTGCAATGCGGGATGGGGCGGACGGGAAAGCTGTTCGCGCATGAATGGGCCGGGGTGACGCCGGATATCATGATGGTGGCCAAGGGCATCGGCGGCGGTTTTCCGTTGGGCGCGGTGCTGGCGACGGAACGGGCGGCGTTGGGCATGACGGCGGGCACGCATGGCTCCACCTACGGCGGCAATCCTCTGGGCTGCGCCGTGGGGGCAGCGGTGCTGGGCATTGTCGGCGAGGATGCGTTTCTGGCCGATGTCAGCCGCAAGGCGGCGCTGTTCCGGCAGGGATTGGAATCGCTGGTGGCACGGCACCCGGAGGTGTTCGAGGCGGTGCGCGGACAGGGGCTGATACTGGGCCTGAAGTGCCGGGTGGCCAATGCTGACATGGTCAAGGCCGGGTATGCGGCTGGGGTTCTGACGGTGGCGGCGGCGGACAATGTGCTGCGCCTGCTTCCGGCACTGAACATCCCGGATGCCGATATCGCCGAGGCGCTGGACCGGCTGGACCGCGCCGCTGCAGAGGTTGGGCGCGGGGCGGCGGTCTGATCTCTTTCACTTTTCAAACAATCCCACGGGGAACTTGGTGCCGTAGGATGCCGGTACTTACAGAAAGCGAACACGATGAAACATTTCCTTGATATCCACACCACCGCTGCGGCGGAATTGCGCGCGATGATGACCTCGGCCCATGCGATGAAGGCGGCGCGCAATGGCCGCCCGAAAGGCGCGCCGGATGATGAGCAGCCGCTGAAGGGCCACATGGTGGCGCTGATCTTCGAAAAGCCATCGACCCGGACCCGGGTCAGTTTCGATGTGGGCGTGCGCCAGATGGGCGGCGAGACGATGGTGCTGTCGGGCAAGGAGATGCAACTGGGTCATGGCGAGACGATTGCAGATACTGCGCGGGTGCTGTCGCGCTATGTCGATCTGATCATGATCCGCACGTTCGAAGAAGCGACGCTGCTGGAGATGGCGGAACATGCGACGGTGCCGGTGATCAACGGGCTGACCAACCGCACGCACCCCTGCCAGATCATGGCCGACGTGATGACCTATGAGGAACATCGCGGGCCGATCGCGGGACGCAAAGTGGTC
>NZ_JANMET010000218.1:0-36091 GCF_031377265.1 Tabrizicola sp.
GCCGGCCGCATGGGTGACTACACGATCGAGGAAGATCCCGGTCGCGCCGGAGCCAAGCGCATCCTGATGGGGCCGTTCACCGTCTATAACAAAGACAACGTCGAAGCCGAAGCGAAGTAATCTTCGCCACGGCATCACGGCCAGCCCTCCCGCTCCCGGCGGGCTGGCCGCCTATTCCCTGAAGGTTCCCGCAATGCCCCCCGTCCTCGACATGCGCGACATCTGCAAAAGCTTTGGCGGCACGATGGCCCTGTCCGGCTTTTCGCTGCAGCTTGAGGCGGGCCGAATTCACGCCCTTGTGGGCGAAAACGGTGCTGGCAAATCCACCTTGATCAAGACGATGACCGGCATCCACCAGCCCGACAGCGGCCAGATTTTCGTGGACGGTCAGCCCGCGGTCTTTTCCGGCACCGCCGCCGCCCAGCGCGCAGGCATCGCCGCGATCTACCAGGAACCGATGGTTTTTCCTGATCTGTCGGTGGCTGAGAACATCTTCATCAGCCACCAGAACCGCCCGACTTTGATCAACTGGTCCACCCTGAATGACGAGGCCGCCGCGATGATAGCGCGGCTTGGCGTGACGCTGGACCCCCGGCAACCTGCATCCGAACTGACCCTCGCCGAACAGCAGACGGTAGAGATCGCTCGCGCCATTTCGCTCAACGTGCGGGCGCTGATCATGGACGAACCTTCCGCCTCGCTGTCGGATCACGAGGTAAAGCGCCTGTTCGGCATCGCCCGCTCGCTTCGCGATCAGGGGGTCGCCGTGCTCTACATCTCTCACCGGCTGGACGAGATTTTTGCGCTGGCCGATACCGTCACCGTGATGCGCGACGGCAAGCATATCTCGACCCACCCGGTGGCCGGGGTGACCCAAGCCTCGATGATCTCGGAAATGGTGGGGCGCGACATGCAGGGCCGCTTTGCGCGTGAGCCGACAACGGCCACGGGCGAGACTCTGCTTGCTGTCACCGGACTGCAGAAATCCGGTGTGTTCAGGGACATTTCCTTCACCGTCGCTAAAGGGGAAATCGTCTGCTTTTCCGGCCTTGTCGGGGCGCGGCGTACTGACGTGGGGCTGGCGCTGTTCGGCGTCTCCCCGGCAGACGCTGGCCGGATCGAGATTGCGGGCCAGCCGGTGACCATCACCAACCCCAATCAGGCACAGGCGCTGGGCATTGCCTACGTCTCTGAGGACCGCCGCAAACTGGGGCTGGCATTGACCGAATCGATTGCGTCGAACATCACCCTGCCGATGCTGGCCAAATATTCCGGTGCCTTTGGCTGGATCGACAAGCTGCGTGAACTGGCCGATGCGCAGGCGTTTCGCGAACGCCTGAACATC
Organism: Tabrizicola sp.; assembly: GCF_031377265.1. Classification (GTDB taxonomy): domain Bacteria; phylum Pseudomonadota; class Alphaproteobacteria; order Rhodobacterales; family Rhodobacteraceae; genus JAUYQR01. The sequence goes on from NZ_JANMET010000218.1 coordinate 1,346, forward strand.
AAGGCCGCGAACATGGGCGTATCCGTAGGCACCTTGTCGGGCGGCAACCAGCAAAAAGTGATGCTGGCGAAATGGCTGAACACCAAACCCCGCCTGCTGATTGTCGATGAACCGACCCGCGGCATCGACGTCGGCGCCAAGGCCGAGGTGCACCAGATCCTGCGCACCCTTGCGGCCGAAGGGGTGGCAATCGTGATCATTTCGTCTGACCTGCCCGAAGTGCTGTCGCTGGCGGACCGGGTGATCGTGATGCGCGAAGGCCGGATCGTGGGAGAGTTTCCCGGAAATGAGGCCACCGACGAATCCGTGATGGCGCTGGCTGTCGCGGCAGAGGTCGCATGATGGGCAAGATATCCTCCAACACCCTGCGCATCCTTGTGCTGCTGGCTGTCTTTGCCGCCACCGTCCTGTTCTTCGCCAGCCAGATCGACGGCTACCTGAACGCCCGCCTGTTCAACCGCATCTCGGGCTCGGTCGCGGTGATCGCGCTGATCGCGGTGGGGCAAGCGTTTGTCGTCCTCACCCGCAACATCGACCTGTCCATCGGCTCCGTCGTCGGCTGCACCGCCTATTTCACCGGCGGCATCCTGATCGCCTACCCCGATCTGCCGCCCATCCTTGTGCCCTTGCTTGCCATGGCAATCGGCGCGCTTTTCGGCGCGGTGAACGGCTTCTTCGTGGCGCGGTTTCAGCTGCCCTCGATCATCGTCACGCTGGCCACGCTGGCCATCTTCCGCTCCATCCTCGTGCAATCCTCCGACGGCTCTTCGATCACCACTGAAAAGCTGCCGGTCTGGCTGACCAGCTTTGCCACCCAAAACGCCTTTACGGTGGGTGACTTGCAGATGCGCTGGATCGTGGTGATCTCGGTTCTGGTCGTGCTCACCGCCCATGTCTTTCTAACCCGGTTCCGCGCTGGCCGCCGGTTCTTTGCCATCGGCTCCAACCCGGATGCCGCCGCGTTTGCCGGCATCAACGCCGGGCGCACGATATTCCTCGCATTCGTCATCTCCGGCGCGCTTGCAGGTCTGGCCGGGTTCATGTTCCTCGCCCGCTTTGGCAACATCACCGTGGTCGCCGGGCTGGGGCTTGAACTGAAATCGGTCGGCGCGGTTGTCGTTGGCGGGGTCAAAATCTTTGGCGGGTCCGGCAATGTACTGGGCGTGCTGATCGGGGCCGCGCTGATCGACCTGATCGACACTTCGCTCGTCCGCTGGGAGGTTGTCTCCGAATTCTGGCGCGAGGCGGTGCTGGGCCTGTTGATCCTGACCGCTGTCGTTCTCGATACCGTCCTGATCCGCCGCCTGCTGGACCGCCGCCGCCGCAAGGCCGCCACCCTGGCTGAGGAACGCGCATCATGATCGACCGCCTTCGCGCCTCACTTGCCAGCTGGGAGGGGTTCTTGTTCGCCGTCCTTCTGCTGCTGGTCGCGGTCAATGCCATCGCTTCGCCGTTCTTTTTGTCGGTCGGCAATCAGATCAACATGTTCCAGCTGTCGATCGAAAAGATCATCGTGGCGCTGGCGATGACCTTCGTCATCATCAACGGCGAGATTGACCTGTCCGTCGCCTCGGTCATGGGCCTTGCCGCCTGCGCCTTTGGCTGGATGGTGCAACAAGGCGTTCCCGCCGGTGTGGCAGTGGCGCTGGTCATCGTCCTTGGCATCCTCTGTGGTGCGTTCAACGCCTTCTGGATTGTCGTCTTCAAGATTCCGTCTCTGGTGGTGACGCTGTCCACCCTGATCGCCTACCGCGGCTTTGCCCGCGTGCTGGTCGAAGACCGCGGTATCGGCGATTTCCCCGAATGGTTTGACCGGCTGGGACAGGCCGGGCTGATCGGCCCAGTTCCCTTGGCGATGCTGATCTTCCTTGTGCTCGCCACCCTTGCCGTCCTGATCCTGCAGCGAACGGCCTTTGGTCGGAAGGTCTACTTCATCGGCGCGAACCGGGCGGTGGCTGAGTATTCTGGCCTTGATGTGCGGGCGGTCAAGGCCAAGATCTTCATCGCGTCGGGCGCCATCTCCGCCCTGGCCGGTTTGCTTTATGCCGCACGCGTAGGTGCCGTGCGTGGCGATATCGCCAACGGGTTCGAACTGGACATCATCACCATGGTCCTCCTCGGCGGGGTCAGCATCTTTGGCGGCGCGGGCACCATGTCGGGCACCATCCTTGCCATTCTGATCGTTCTCAACCTGCGCAACGGGATGGCGCTGGCCAACATCACCGGGCATATCCAGACCGGCGTGCTGGGGGTGCTGCTGATCCTGTCGGTGATGGTGCCGATCATCCGCGAAACCGGCCACCGCCTGATTGCGAGGATGCGATGAAACAACCAAAGCTTCAGCTGGTGAAAACCCTGTCAGACCCCATCGGCAAGAAAACCGTGTCGGAAATGGTGGTACAGCGCATTCTTGATCTGGTGAAGACGGGGCACCTTTCGGCTGGCGACAAGCTGCCCTCCGAACGCGATTTGGCCGATCAGCTTGACGTCAGCCGCCCCACCGTGCGCGAAGCGCTCCGGGCGCTGTCGATCCTTGGTGTGCTGGAAATCCGGCACGGCGGCGGCGTCTATGTCACCGCGCTGAACGCCGAGGAACTGCTTTCGCCGATGGATTTCTTCGTGTCGCTGAACGCGCAGAACATGGCCGAACTGTTCGATGCCCGCATCCATTTTGAACCAATGCTGGCAAGCCTCGCCGCCGAACGGTTGACCGACACGGCTCTGGCCCGCCTTGCCACCCTCGTCGCCGCACAATTGGCCGACCCCGAGGACGCGGAGCTGTTCCACGACACCGACGTGGAATTTCACAAGACCATTCTGGAGGCATCCGGCAACGATTTCCTCTCTCGCTTCGGCAAGCTTCTGCAGGTCTTGGGCGATCAGGGCCGCCAGGCATTCCAGAAACGCAAATCCATCCGGCATCAATCCATCGAGGATCATCAGATCATCCTCGCCGCGCTGCAAGCGCGCGATCCTGCGGCCTCGCAGCGCGCGATGCGCCAGCATATGGTAAATGTCCGCAACGCTTTGCGGGAGGTGACAGGTGCGTAAAGCAAGAATAGCCGTCCTTGGCGCAGGCTGGTGGGGCGCACAAGTCTACATCCCCTCGCTGTTGGCCGACCCGACCGTTGATCTGGTCGCCGTCAACCGTCGCGACGCCACGGCGCTGAAGGACATCACCGACAAGTTCGGCATCGCACGCGGCTATACCGACTACCGCGAACTGCTGGCGGTCGAGAAACCCGATGGCGTCGTCATCGTTTCGCCGCACACCGTGCACCACGAACAGGCCATGGCGTCACTGCATGCGGGCGCACATGTGCTGGTTGACAAGCCGATGGCCACCAGCGCCGCGCAGGCCCGCGAAATCGTCTCTAAAGCCGCTGAAATGGGCCTGCAGATCGTGGTGCCCTATGGTTGGAACTTCAAGGATTTCACCCGTACCGCTGCCGATCTGATGCGTGCTGGCGGCGTCGGCACCATCCGCCACGTCGTCTGCCAGATGGCCTCCCCGACCGAAGACCTGTTTGGCGGGCAGGGGTTGATCGAAACGAAAGACCACATGTTCCAACCCAAGCGCGACACCTGGGCCGATCCCGCCAATGCCGGCGGCTACGGCTGGGGCCAGCTGTCCCACGCGCTGGGCCTGATGTATGCGCTGGTCGATGACGCGCCCGCGCAGGTCTATGCCATCGCCGGAAAATCTCCTGCCGGGGTGGATTGGTACGACGCCGCGACCCTGCGCTTTGCAAGTGGTGCGACCGCCGTCCTCTCCGGCTCCTCCACCGTGCCCAAGCAGTGCGGCTATCAGGTCGATATCCGCATCTTCGGCTCCGAAGGCATGCTGCTGATCGACGTGGAACGCGAACGCATGGAACTGCGCCGCAAGGATGGTCGCGACACCGTGCTGGATATCCCGAAAGGGCAGGGCGCGTATGAGTGCATCGAGCCGACCCAACGCCTCGCCCAGATCTGCCTCGGTACCGCCACCCGCAACGAGGCCCCCGGCCTGATCGGCCAACGCGCCGTTGAAACGTTGGATGCGATGTACCGCTCCATCACCTCGGGCAAACCGGAGGCCGCCACATGAAATGGCCCACCACCCGCGCCGATATCATCAAGCCCGGCTTTTCCACCCCGCTGGATGCGCCGATGGTGCCGCCCTTCCCCTTCACCTTCCGCAACGCGGAAATCCTGACCCTCACCTACCGCACTGACCCCGCCGCGATCCGCGCGCTGCTGCCCGAACCGCTGGTCTCCACCGGCGACACGGTGATGATCCATGTCTACAAGATGACCGACACCGATTGGCTTGGCCCCTACCACGAGGTCAACGTCATGGTCGGCGCCGACCTGCCCGGCAAAGCGACCGGTGCCTATTCCCCCTACCTCTTCCTGTCCTCCGACATCGGCGTGGCGCATGGCCGCGAAACCCACGGCCAGCCGAAAAAGCTTGGCAACCCAAAGCTCGACTTCCGGGGTGACCTGATCGTCGGCAGCCTTGAACGCAATGGCATCGACGTCCTCACCGGCACCATGCCCTACAAGCAGACCAAGGCCGCAGTCACCGACCTTTCCGCCATCTTCCCGTTCGCCACCAACCTGAACCTCAAGGCCATCGACCACATCGACGGCACCCCTGCGATCCGCCAGCTGACCTCTCGCCAACTGGCCGACGTGCAGGTCGCCGAATGCTGGCGCGGCCCTTGCACAGTCGAACTTCGCCCCAACGCGCAGGCCCCGCTGCACCGCCTGCCGGTTCTGGAAATGCTGGACGGGTTCTATTGGCGCGCCACATTCACCCTCGTGCCGGGCATCATCCTGCACGACTATCTGACGGAGGTTTAGATGGCATCCTACGCATGGGTTCTGGGCGTCCGCCCCGGCTATGAGGACGAATACAAGCAGCGCCATGATGACCTGTGGCCGGAAATGGACGCCACGCTGCGCAAATCCGGCATCCGCAACTACCACATCTTCCGCTACGGCCTGACGCTGTTCGGCTACTTTGAAACCGACGACCTGCAAGCCACCATCGAGTACCTGAAAACAGACCCTATCAACGCCAAATGGTCGCAATCCATGGCCCCGATCATGCAGATCGACATCGACAGCCGCACCGGCTTTCCCTTCCTCCTCCCCAAGCAATGGAGCCTTGACCCGTGACCCCCCTTTCCGGCAAGACCGCCCTCGTCACCGGCGGCAATCGCGGCATCGGGCTGGAGGTTGTCCGCGCCCTCGCCAAGGCGGGGGCCACGGTCCATTTCACCGCCCGCAACGCCGCCAACATCGCCGCCGCCCAGCGCGATCTTGGGCCGATCAAGGCCACCGGCCACCTCGCCAACATGACCGACCGCGCCGCGATGACCACGGTGCTGGAGCATGGCTTCGACATCCTGATCAACAATGCCGGCGTCATCGGCCCGATCGGCCGGATGCTGGATATCTCGCCCGAAGACTGGGCGATCAACATCGAAACCAACCTGATTGCCGCGTTTCAGGCCAGCCAAACCGCGATGCGCCAGATGGTCGCCAAGGGTGGCGGCACCATCGTTAACCTGTCCTCCGGCGCCGCCCACCGCCCGATGGAAGGGTGGAGCGCGTATTGCGCCGGCAAGGCCGGTCTTGCGATGCTGACCCGCTCCATCCACGAAGAATACGCCGCCCAGGGCATTCGTGTTTTCGGCTTTGCCCCCGGCGTGGTGGATACCGATATGCAGGGGGCCATCCGCGCCTCCGGCATCAACCCGGTCTCGAAAATCCCCCGCGAAAACCTGGCCCCTGCGGATGAACCCGCGAGGGCTATCGCCTGGCTCTGCACCCCCGCCGCCGATGCCTATGCGGGGCAGGAACTTGACGTCCGCAACCCCGACCTGCGTGCGCAAGTCGGGCTGAGGGCACTGCCATGACCCGCGTCGTCATCACCGACGCCACCTTTCCTGACGTGGCCAAGGAGGAAGCTGCCGCCCGCGCCGCCGGGGCCAGTTTCGAACGCCACGCCTGCAAGACTGCCGAGGACGTGGCCGCCGCCCTGAAAGGCGCTGATGTCGCCGTCGTCCAGTTCGCCCCGCTGACCCGCGAGGCCGTCGCCGGGCTGGTGCCGGGGGCAACGGCCATCCGCTACGGCGTTGGCTACAACAATTTCGATGTGGCCGCCCTGAACGACCATGCCATCAAAGCCGCCTACGTGCCGGACTATTGCACCGCCGAAGTGGCCGATCATACCGCCGCCTCCCTCCTCTCCCTCCTCCGCAAGCTTCCCGCACTTGATGGCTCGGTCCGGCGCGGTGAATGGGCCGCCGTGGGCATCGCCAAACCCTTGAAAAGTTTTGCCGAGACCACCATCGGCTTCCTCGGTTTCGGCCGCATCGCGCAAGAGGTCGCCGCCCGTCTTGCCCCCTTCGGCTTTCACTTCCTCGCGCATGACCCGTATTTCACCGGCAGCTTCCCGCGCCTGACTCTGACCGACCTGCCGACCCTGCTTGCGCAGTCTGACGCGCTCACTCTCCACGCCCCTGCCACGCCGGAAACCACCGGCATCATCAACGCCGCCAATCTGCGGCGGATGAAATCTACCGCCGTGCTGGTAAACACCGCCCGGGGCGATCTGATCGACGAACCGGCCCTCGCCGCGGCCCTGACCAGCGGCACTATCGCCGGGGCCGCGCTGGACGTGTTCCTCATCGAACCCCTGCCCGCTGACAACCCGCTGCGCCACGCGCCGAACCTTCTGCTCGGCCCCCACGCCGCGTGGTATTCCGAAGTTGCGGTCGAACGGCTACAAAGCCTTGTCGCTGATGAAATCACCCGCGCGTTGACGGGCCGGGGGGTGCGCAAAGCCATCCCCGGTTCCACCGCCTGACATAAGGACGAAAGATGAAACTCCTCCGCTACGGCCCGCGCGGCCAGGAAAAGCCCGGTATCCTTGACGCTGACGGCACCATCCGCGATCTGTCCGGTGTGATCGGCGATCTTGCGGGCGATGTGCTGACCCGGCTGCCAGATCTGGCCACGCTCGTTACCAGCACGTTGCCCGTTGTCACCGGCAACCCTCGCCTTGGCGCTTGTGTGGCGGGCACCGGCAAATTCATCTGCATTGGCCTGAACTACGCCGACCATGCCGCTGAATCCGGCCACCAGGTTCCGCCGGAACCGGTGATCTTCATGAAGGCCACCTCCGCCATCTGCGGCCCCAACGACCCGATCCTGATCCCCCGCACCTCGGTGAAAACCGACTGGGAGGTGGAACTTGGCGTCGTCATCGGCAGGCCCGCGAAATACGTGACCGAAGCTCAGGCGCTGTCCCATGTTGCGGGCTACTGCGTGATCAATGACGTCTCCGAACGCGCCTTCCAGAACGAACGCGCTGGCCAGTGGACCAAGGGCAAATCCTGCGACAACTTCGGCCAGACCGGCCCCTGGCTGGTTACCCCGGATGAAGTGCCAGATCCACAGAAGCTGTCGATGTGGCTGACGGTGAATGGCGACAAGATGCAGAACGGCTCCACCAAGACCATGGTCTACGGCGTCGCCCACCTGATCAGCTACCTGTCGCAATTCTTCACCCTGCACCCCGGCGACATCATCTCCACCGGCACCCCGCCCGGCGTCGGCATGGGGATGAAGCCGCAGCGCTTCCTCAAGGCGGGCGAAGTGGTCGAGCTTGGCATCGAAGGTCTCGGCACCCAGAAACAGCTTTGCGTGCAGGACTGACATGACCATCCGCAGCGTCGAAGCCATTCCGGTCGCCTACCCAGAACCGAATGACCATTCGCGGCTGCGGTCGGTCTGCCTGGTGAAGATCACCACCGAAGACGGGGTCGTAGGCTGGGGCGAATGCTGCACCTACTTCCCCGAGGCCTCCCGCGCCGCCAAGGCCTTGGTGGACGGGATGGCCGAACTGGTGATCGGCCGGGATGAGCTGCACACCCACGCCATCTGGCTGGCGCTGAAGGAGCACAGCTGGTGGTACGGCAACGGTGCGGGCATCGCCTCGCTCGCCATCTCCGGCATCGATATCGCCCTGTGGGATCTGAAGGGCAAGGTCCTGAACCGCTCGCTTCTCGACCTTCTCGGCGGCCCGGCAAACGAAAAGATGCCTGCCATCGCCTCGATCCACGGCACCAAAGCCTCGATCCCCGCGATGGCCGAGGATATCCAAGGTTACCTCGCGGGCGGCATGCAGGGCGTGAAAGTCGGCTTTGGCAAACGCGGCGATGCTAACCTCGGCTTCGACCACGCCCGCGATGTGGAATTCGTTCGCACCGTCCGCAATGCCATCGGCGACAAGCGCCTGATGATCGACCTTGGTATCAAGAACTTCTGGGATGTCCCCACCGCCATCCAGCGTGCCCGCGCGTTTGAGGCTTACAACGTCCACTGGCTCGAGGAACCGCTCGGCGACCACGACCCCGAAGGCTACAAGGCCCTGCGCGCCGCCACCTCTCTGAAAATCGCCTATGGCGAAAAGGAATGGAACCACCGGGGCGTCGAGAGCATCGTCACCACCGGCACCGTTGACGTGATCGGCCTCGACCCCGGCCGCATCGAAGGCATCACCGGCTTTCTCAAGGCGGCTGAGGTCTGCCACGCGCACCGCCGCCAGGCCAACGCGCACAACTTCTCCACCGCCATCGTCTCTGCCGCCAGTCAGGCGCTCAGCTTCGCCTGCCCCGCCTGCAAGGAGCTTGAACTGCAACCCGTCTACGGCCCCGCGCAGAAAGACCTCGTCGACAAACCCGTCTGGCACACCAACGGCTGGATCAACCGCCCCGAAGGCCCCGGCCTTGGCATCCAGATCAACGAAGACCTCGTCCACTCCGCAAGGCTCGACCGATGACCCATCTCGACTGGGGCCTCCAAGCCAAGACCGTCATCGTCACCGGCGCCACCGGCGCCATCGGCCGCGCCGTCGCCCAAGGCTTCGCCGAAGCGGGCGCAAAACTCGCCCTCATCGACCTAGATCAAACCACCTGCGACACCACCGCGCTCTCGCTCGGCCTGTCGCACCGCGGCTACGCCGCCGACCTGCGCCGGACCGCCGAACTCCCCGCCCTCATCCACCGCATCGAATCCGACCTCGGCCTCGCCACCACCCTCGTCAACGTCGCCGGCATCATCCTGCGCACGCCTGACCTGTTCTCCGTCACCGAAAAAGACTGGGATGCCCAGCACGACATCAACCTCAAGGCGCTGTTCTTCCTGACCCAGGCCTTCGCCAAACGGCTGGCCGACACCGGCACCCCCGGCTCCGTCATCAACTACTCGAGCCAGGGCGCCATGTCCGGCGGCCTCAGTGGCTCGGTCGTCTACAACGCCACCAAGGGTGCCATCACCACGATGACCCGCGGCATGGCCCGCTCCTGGGCCCCGCTCAACATCCGGGTGAACAGCATCGCCCCCGGCCTCGTCGACACGCCGATGCTGCAAACCCCCGGCCAAACCCAATCCGACCGCGACGCCATGATCCAGTCCATCCCGATGAAACGCCTCGGCCTGCCAGAAGATCACGTGGGCGCCACCGTCTTCCTCGCTTCCGACATGGCCCGCTACATGACCGGCGCAATGATCAACGTCTCCGGCGGCTTCCTGATGTACTAACCCAGTTCAATTTGATTAAAATTCGCCTTCCTCTTCCCCAAATATCCCACGGGGAGCGCGAGGGGTGTGAAACCCCTCGCTTTTAACGGCGGAGCGCGAGGGGTGTGAAACCCCTCGCACCCGTTGGCTCAGTGCGAAAACGCCTGCGCGCCCCAAACCTCTTTCACCCGCGCATCACGCCCGCAGGATTCGCGGTAGAACTTGTAGGCGTTCGACTGCTTCTTCGGACCCGCCCGGGTCAGCACGATGCCGGTGCCCTTGTAGTAATCCTGGTGATAATCTTCGGCCACCCAGAAGGTCTTTGCAGCCTTGACTGGCGTCACGATCTTGGCCCCCAGAACGGCCCCGGCATCGGCCACGGCGGCCAGCGCTGCCACCTTCTGCGCCTCGTCCTTGACGAAAATCGCCGTCTTGTACGCGTCACCCCGGTCACAGAACTGCCCGCCCGCGTCCAGCACATCGACTGACCGCAGGAACTTCGCCATCAGCTCGGCGTAAGAAATCACCGAATTGTCAAAGGTGATCTCGACCGCCTCGTAATGGCCCTCATGGTCCTCATAGGTCGGGTTCTGCGAGGCGCCTCCGGTATAGCCCGACACCACGCTTTTCACGCCCTTCACGCTTTCAAAGTCCGATTCGACGCACCAGAAACAGCCCCCGGCCACAATAGCTTTCTCCGTCTTCGCCGCCGCCGCGCCGGTCATCGCCAGCACCACCACAATCGCCAGTTTCCACATCGCTCCACTCCTCATTCTCTGCGCCAGAGCCTGAGGCTACCCGGCCCCCTTGGTCCACTCACCGGCGCGTGAGGTCACCAAAGGGTGATCCACCCCCTTCCCCCTGCAACAAACCCGGCCTAGCGTGGCGTAAACGGAGGCATCCATGACCAACAATGTTTCAACCCATCAGGCTGAAGAGGATGCCCGCAACGAGGCGATCCAGATCTGGGTCAACGGCCGCATCGTGCCAAAGGCCCAGGCAATGGTCTCGGTCTACGATTCGGGCTTCATGCTGGGCGATGGCGTGTGGGAAGGCATCCGGCTTTACAACAACCGGTGGAGCTTTCTCGACGAACACATTGACCGCCTGTTCGAGGCCGCCAAAGCCATCGACCTCGACATGGCCCGCAGCAAGGCCGAGGTGGTGCAGGCCGTGCTCGATACCCAGGCCGCGAATAGCATGACCACTGATGCCCACGCCCGCCTGATGGTGACGCGCGGCGTCAAGACCCGGCCGTTTCAGCACCCCAAACTCAGCCAGCAAGGCCCGACCATGGTTATCATCATGGAACACTCGCGCCAGAAACTGCCGCGCCCGATCCGCCTTGCCACCGTACCGCACATGCGCGGATTGCCGATGACGCAGGACCCGAAACTGAACTCGCATTCCAAGCTGAACTGTATCCTTGCCTGCATCGCCGCCGAAAAGGCCGGCGCTGACGAGGCGCTGATGCTCGATGTGCATGGCTTTGTGAACACGACCAACGCCTGCAACTTCTTCATCGTCCGCAAGGGCGAGGTGTGGACCTCGACCGGCGACTACTGCATGAACGGCATCACCCGCCAGAAGGTCATCGACCTCTGCCGCGCCAACGCGATCCCGGTGCATGAGCGTAACTTTTCCCTCGTCGACACCTATTCCGCGGATGAGGCGTTCCTGACCGGGACTTTCGGCGCGCAAACCCCGGTGGGCACCATCGACGGCCGGACCATCGGCACCGGCCAGATCGGCCCGATGACCGAACGCCTGCGCGGGCTTTACAAAGCGTTGGTCGGGGCATGACCCGGATGACCCGCCCCTATCTGCACGCCGAAGATTGCGACCTCGCAGACTTCGCCACCTTCTGTGAAACGCCCACCGCCCGCGCCGATTACCCCCTCGCCGCCGATCTGGCCAAGGGCGTGCTGATCTACGACTGCGCCGACCTCGCCCCCCGCCTGTCTGACCTCGGCTTCGCCGAAGCCCTGATGGCCGAATGGACCGATGCCTTTGCCAACGGCCCCGGCGTCATCGTCTTACAAGGGGCAGAGCCTGATACCGCCACCATCGACCGCGCCTCCGACATCTTCCGCGATCTGATCGACCGGCAGAACCGCGCAGGCACCGGTGGCGGCGACCATTTCGCCAAGCCCGGTGCCAACGACCGTCTGTGGAACAGCCTTGAAAAGCACTGCCTTGCCGATCCGGAAAACTTCGCGCGCTACTACGCCAATCCCTTCCTCGCGCTGGTCAGTCAGGCCTGGCTTGGCCCCTACTACCAGATGACCGCGCAACTGAACGTGGTGAACCCCGGCGGTGCCGCCCAATCGCCGCACCGCGATTATCACCTCGGCTTTCAGTCCGCCGATGCGGTCGCCCGCTATCCCGCGCACGTCCACCTGATGTCGCCGATGCTGACCCTGCAGGGCGCCATCGCGCATGTCGACGCGCCCATCGAATCCGGCCCGACGCTGCTGCTGCCAAACAGCCAGCGCTACGCCCCCGGCTATCTCGCCACCTCCCGCCCCGATTTCCGCAGCTACTTCGACGCCCACGCCGTCCAACTGCCGCTGAACAAGGGCGACATGCTGTTCTTCTCGCCCGCCCTGTTCCATGCCGCTGGCACCAACCGCTCTGCAGACATCAAGCGCATGGTCAACCTCTTCCAGGTGTCCTCCGCCTACGGCCGCGCAATGGAATCCATCGACCGCATCGCAATGGTCAAGGCGCTCTACCCCGCCCTCCTTGCCGCCACTGACCTCACGCCAACCCAGATCGCCAACGCCATTGCCGCAACCGCCGAAGGCTACAGCTTCCCCACCAACCTCGATCACGACCCGCCCGTCGGCGGCCTCGCCCCCAAATCGCAGGCCGCCCTCGTTCATGAAGCCCTCGCCGCCCGCTGGGCACCCGACCGCCTCAACACAGCGCTTGACGCCCAAGCGGCAAAGCGCCTGCCATGAAGATCGCCATGTGGTCCGGCCCGAGGAACCTTTCCACCGCGATGATGTACGCCTTCGCCGCCCGCGGTGACTGTGCGGCATCGGATGAACCGTTCTATGCCGCCTACCTCGCCGCCACTGGCCTTGATCACCCGATGCAGGCCGAGGTGATCGCCTCTCAGCCCAATGATCCGGCCGACGTTGCCCGCCAATGCACCGGCCCAACCCCCGATGGCCAGCCGCACTGGTACCAAAAGCACATGACGATGCACATGATCCCCGCCTTTGACCGGGGTTTCATCGACCAGCTGACCAATGTCTTCCTGATCCGCCACCCCGCCCGCGTCATTGCCAGCTACGTCAAGAAACGCGAGGCCCCCACCCTGTCCGACATCGGCTTTGTCCAGCAGGCCGAACTCTTTGACCAGATCGCCGACCGCTTGGGCCACGCCCCCCTTGTCATCTCGGCCGAGGATATCCGCGCCAACCCGCAGGCCGCGCTGACCAGACTGTGCGCCGCCCTGACCCTGCCTTTCACCGACAGAATGCTGCACTGGCCCGCCGGCCCGAAACCGCAAGATGGTATCTGGGCGCCGCATTGGTACAATGCCGTCCACCGCTCCACCGGGTTCGAAGACCCCGAAGGCCCGCTTCCCGACCTGCCCCCGGAATACCGCCGACTGACTGATCAGGCCCTGCCAGCCTACTACCACCTGGCCGCCCAAAAGCTGTGACCCACCAAGGAAAGCCGCCATGCGCCACCTGTTGCCCTGCCTGATCGCGCTTATGGGAGCGACCTCCCCCGTAGCCGCGCAAACTACGCTTGCCGATACCCTTGCTAACCTTGGCGGCGAACCCTGTGAAAACAGCGATCTGACCTGCGTCACCCTGACCGTCCCGCGCGACCACCGCGCCAACGACCCCAGCCTGACGATGCAGATCACCTTCGCCGTCAGCTTTGCCACCGAAGACAGCAAGGGAATGCTGTTCTACTTCGTCGGCGGTCCGGGCGGCAGCGGCCTCGCCTCGGCTGACAACTACATCGCGGCGTTTGACGAAAGCCTGTCGCAGAACATGGATATCGTCTTTGTCGATCAACGCGGCACTGGCCCGGTGCATGGCCTTGCCTGCCCTGTGGCTCAGGCCCGGTTTGACAGCGCCGATGCCTCGATCGATCAGCCCGAGGCCGCAATTGCCACCGCTAAGACCTATGTGAATGACTGCATCGCTGAACTGGACGTCGGTGATTTTCTTGCTGTCGTGAACTCCGATCAGGCCATTCGCGACTCAGAACTGTTCCGTCAGGCCATCGGCGCGCCCAAGGTCTGGCTCTATGGCGAAAGCTATGGCACCCAATTCGTGCAGGGTTACGCGACGCTGTTCCCTGATGCGGTGCGCGGCGTGATCGTGGATGGCGTGGTCGATCTCAACCTCAGCGCCGAAGGCTTTTACAGCGCCTATACCCGCGCCTCCGAAAGCCTGCTGGCGCGCACGTTACAGGCATGCGCCACCCTTCCTGGCTGCGCGCAGGACATGGGGCGTGATGCGGCACAAGTGTATGATGACCTTGCCGCACAGCTGAAATCAGGCCCCATCGACATAGACCTCGTGCTTGCCGATGGCAGCACTGTCCAGCGCAAGCTGACCATGGGGTTGCTCGATGCCAACGCGTTCTACGCGCTGTACGGCCCCGACGGAAGGTCGGGCTTCCTGCGTGTGCTGGCGGCGGCGGGCCGGGGAAATCTGGTGCCGATGCTGCAGCTTGGTTATTCCAACATGTACATCGACCCGCAAACCGAAAGCGGCCTTGCCGACCCAAGCTGGTTTGGCGCCGCTTACTACGCGATCACCTGCACCGATTACGACAGCGGCACCGGCACCCCGGAAGAACGGGCCGCCAAGATCATCGAAGAGGCTAAGGCCTTTGCCCCCAACGCCCCGCGCCTGCTTCGGTCTTACTATCTTGAACGGCTTGCCTGTGCCTTCTGGCCCTATCAGGGCGAGGCAAAGCGGCCCGAGCCTTTTGCCGGCGGTGATTATCCCACCCTCGTGCTGAACGGCGATGCCGACCCGATTACCCCGATATCCATGGCCTATTCAGTGATGGACAACGCTGCCAACAGCTATGGCGTGTTCATGAAGGGTGGCCCGCATGTGATCTGGGGCCGTGGCCTCGCTTGCCCGGATACCATCGTGCAGGACCTGCTGTATTCAGGCGCGCTGCCCTCGGCCAAGGAACAGCAATGCGAACAGGACCTCATGGGCGACTACACGCCCCTCACCCTGACTGACCCTGCGATGATGGGTGACCCCCTTGCCGTGGCGCAGGCGGTGGATACCGAACTTCTGCAATCCATCGAGCTTGGCAACTGGGACGGTGAAGACCCGATTACCGTCGGCTGTGACCTTGGCGGAACCGTAACCGCCAGCGCCACCGAAACCGGCACCGACTATGTGTTGAAAGATTGCAGCTTCTGGCCCGGCCTTGCGGTCAGCGGCACCGGAACAGAGACGGCCGAAGATGGTGAAAATGATGGCATCATCCTGACACTGTCCGTCTCTGGCGCGCATTCGGGTGAGGTCGGCTACATCTACAGCACCGCCGACGAAGCATGGACCCTCACCGGAACCTATGACGGTAAACCAGCGGGGATAACGCGTACCTATCCTTAGTCCGTCTCGGTTGAAACGGGCGGCAGATCCTAAGAAAGGGTAAATCCGTCAGGAAAACCCCTTTCTT
Source organism: Tabrizicola sp. (assembly GCF_031377265.1). GTDB lineage: Bacteria > Pseudomonadota > Alphaproteobacteria > Rhodobacterales > Rhodobacteraceae > JAUYQR01. Next base: position 16,607 of record NZ_JANMET010000218.1, read on the forward strand.
TTCAACGGTCACCCAAATGTCCACGCGTGGACATCACCCCTTCTTGACCCGTGCATTCCGCGTCGCGATCAGTTTCAGCCGCAGCGCATTCAGCTTGATGAACCCCGCCGCGTCCTTCTGATCATAGGCCCCCGCGTCCTCCTCAAAGGTCACGTGCTTTTCCGAATACAAGGAATGATCCGACCAGCGCGCCACCGTCCGCGCCGACCCCTTGTAAAGCTTGACCCTGACAGTTCCGGTCACATGTTCCTGGCTCTTATCGATCAAGGACTGCAGCATCTCCCGCTCCGGGCTGAACCAAAAGCCGTTGTAGATCAGCTCCGCATAACGCGGCATGATGCTGTCCTTCAGATGCCCCGCCCCCGCATCCAGCGTGATCTGCTCGATCCCGCGGTGCGCCTCCAAAAGGATCGTCCCGCCCGGCGTCTCATAGGCCCCGCGCGACTTCATCCCGACAAAACGGTTCTCCACCAGATCCAGCCGCCCCACGCCATGCTTGCCGCCCAACTCGTTCAGCCGGGTCAGAATGGTGGCCGGGCTCATCGCCTCGCCGTTGATCGACACGGCGTCGCCCCGCTCGAACCCGATCTCCACCATCTCCGGCGTATCCGGGGCCACCTCAGGGTCAACCGTGCGCTGCCAGACATAGGGTGGCGGCTCCACGCCCGGATCTTCCAGCACTTTCCCTTCGGACGAGGTGTGCAGCAGGTTCGCGTCCACCGAAAACGGCGCCTCGCCCTGCTTGTCCTTCGCGATCGGAATCTGGTTCGTTTCGGCAAACTCCAGCAACCGCGTGCGCGAAGTCAAATCCCATTCGCGCCAAGGGGCGATGACCCGAATGCCGGGATTCAGCGCATAGGCCGAAAGCTCGAACCGCACTTGATCATTGCCCTTGCCCGTCGCGCCATGCGCCACAGCATCAGCCCCGGTTTCCGCGGCAATCCGGACAAGATGCTGCGAGATCAGCGGCCGCGCGATCGACGTCCCAAGCAGATACAGCCCTTCATAAAGCGCGTTGGCGCGGAACATCGGGAACACGAAATCGCGCACGAACTCTTCGCGCACGTCAACGATGTGAATGTTTTCCGGCTTGATCCCAAGAAGGATCGCCTTTTCCCGCGCGGGCTCCAGCTCTTCGCCCTGTCCCAGATCGGCGGTGAAGGTCACCACCTCGCAGCCATATTCGGTCTGCAGCCATTTCAGGATGATGGAAGTATCAAGACCGCCCGAATAGGCGAGGACGACTTTCTTCGGTGCGGACATTGGCTGGCTCCGGTCAGGGTTTCGCCCGCGATTAGCTGGGTTTCGCGTCAGGGGCAAGCAGAGTGGCTGTTGACGGTCAAGAGCCGTAACCGCTTGATGCGGCGATGAGGCCAGGAGGGATTACATGAAGGGTTTCGATGTTATGAAACATGCGACCCTGCAGATCGTCCGCAACCCGGGGACTGTCTTGCGAATCTTCGCCCCGCCATTGGCCTTGTCATTTCTTTTGGTCTGGCTGATGGGCCTGCAATTCATTCTTTCGCAAGTACATTTCAATAACGCCCTCATGCGTGGCCTCGTCCCCTGGGGCAAGGTTTCCCTCGTGACTGTCGGGGGAATTTTGGTTTTTGTCTGGAGCGCGGTGGCATGGCATCGCTTCATACTTCTGGTGGAAAGGCCGCAAGGCGTTCGGCCCACAGTTCAAGCAGCGGTGTTCGGCTTATTCCTTGGCAAGGCCCTTCTGATCGGAATCCTTTCAGCTCTGATCACGATCCTTTTTGGCGTCATCGTTGGAGTTGTCTATGGCTTTTCTGCCGGGATCACAAAGGCCGGGCCCGGCTGGTTTACCCATGTTGTGGCATTTGCGCTGGGCTTTCCCGTGTTGGCTTTGGTTTTACGCATTGCCCCTGTGCTGCCCGGAGTCGCAGCTGGAGAAGGCACATCCGTGCGTGACGCATGGAACGCAACGGCGGGGCAGTTCTGGGTGCTGCTCACGGTTCTTGGCGGCCTGATCACATTTAGCCTCGGCCTCGACTGGCTTGCCTTCAAGATGGCGATGACCCCGTTCAGCGCGGTTGGTTTCATCTGGGTATCAGTCAGCCTTAGCCTGAAGTCGGTGTTGGCCCTTTCAGTGGCCACCACGATTTACGGGCACTACGTTGAAAAGCGGCCATTGGTCTGACTTGCCTTCGCAGAAGGCTCAGGCTTAATCACTGCATGACAGATTTTCCCGACGCCGCACTGCAGACGACCCTTGCCTTGCGCGAGCTTTTCCCGGCGACGCCGCTGCAACGCAATGATCATCTGTCGCAGCGCTATGACGCCGACATCTGGCTTAAGCGCGAAGACTTGACCCCGGTGCGCAGCTACAAGATCCGCGGTGCGTTCAATGCGATGCGCAAGGTGCGGGCGGCCAACCCTGAGCAACAGGAATTTGTCTGCGCAAGTGCCGGCAACCATGCGCAAGGTGTGGCCTACGCCTGCCGGCACTTCGGCGTGCGCGGCACGATCTTCATGCCGGTCACGACGCCGCAGCAAAAGATCGACAAAACGCGTACGTTTGGCGGAGAAAACGTCCGGATCGAGCTGACCGGTGATTACTTTGATCAGACTCTGGCGGCCGCTCAGGCGTTTTGCGCCCAGCAGGGTGCGCATTTCCTATCGCCGTTCGACGACCCTGATGTGATCGAAGGGCAGGCAAGCGTCGGTGTGGAGATTCTGAATCAGCTTGGGTGCGCGCCTGACCTGGTGATCTTGCCGGTTGGCGGTGGTGGCTTGTCCGCCGGGGTGACCACTTATCTGCGGGCGGTCGCCCCTTCGGTGCAATATCGGTTTGTCGAACCGCTGGGTGGGGCAAGTCTGATGGCTGCGCTGCGTGACGGCGGGCCGGTAAAGCTGCCGCGGGTGAACAGTTTTGTCGATGGTGCCGCAGTGGCGCGTCTGGGCGACATTACTTACAAGATGCTCAGCTGGGTGCCACGTGATCAGGTGCTGCTGGCCCCGGAAGACCGGATTTGCGTCACAATGCTGGAGATGCTGAATGTCGAGGGCGTGGTGTTGGAGCCTGCTGGCGCGCTGTCTGTCGACGTGCTGCCAGAGTTGGCGGAAGTGATCCGTGGCAAGACCGTCGTCTGCGTTACGTCTGGGGGAAACTTCGATTTCGAGCGCCTGCCTGAGGTCAAGGAGCGGGCACAGCGCTATTCCGGACTGAAGAAATACTTCATTTTGCGGATGCCCCAGCGGCCCGGCGCTTTGCGTGAATTTCTGGCGATGCTCGGCCCGGAAGATGACATTTCGCGGTTTGAATACCTCAAGAAATCGGCGCGCAACTTTGGATCGGTCCTGATCGGGATCGAAACGAAACATGCCGAAAACTTCCCCCACTTCACAAGCCGGATGGATGCGGCCGATCTGGCCTACCGAGACATCACCGCAGACGAAGCGTTGGCAGAGTTCCTGATCTAGGCGGCGTTCTCTTTCGCCATGCCACCCAGAAAAGCAGCTTTCGAGCGTTGGTAAGTAACGATGACTGCGGTCAAGTCTACCGATGCGCCCTGCCCGGCAGCAGCTTGCCGTTCCCCCACCTGGCAGACCGAGGCAAGGTCTGACAAACCAAGGTTCAGCGCACTACCCTTGAGGAAATGCAGCTGGCCCTCAACATCCGCGGTAGCCAAGCCCTTTGACAGCTGATCAATGGTTTGATCCGCTTCTTCCAGAAACATATCTGCCACCTCGGCAAAATCATCTGCCCCGATTTCATTGCGGAGCTCCTGCACGCGTTTCCAGTCGATCATCACACCCTCCGCAGTCGCGGTTAACCCGTCCACTTCGGACAAAGTCACCTGAAGCGCCTTAACACTTCGTGTAGGCCTGCCACGACAAAGAGCACAATTTTAGTGTTCACCTCGCCTTAATCCCCAGCCCCGATCCTGACCGCTCAATCGATTGGGATATTGCAGTGCAGACCAAAGCGACCACGGATATCTCCGCCTGGGAAAGGGCTTCGCCGATTGGGCCTTTGCACGTTCTGGTGGTCGATGACAGTCGGGCGCAGCGCCATATCCTTTCCATGCACCTGAGACGCTGGGGCTATAGCGTGTCGGAGGCGGAATCCGGCGATGCGGCTCTTGTTTTGTGCAAGACGGAAGCTGTCGACATCATCATCAGCGATTGGATGATGCCGGGCTTGTCTGGGCTAGAATTCTGCCGGGTCTTTCGTGCTTTGCAGAGGGAAAGCTATGGCTACTTCGTTCTGCTGACGTCGAAATCCGAAAAGACCGAAATTGCTGACGGGCTGGAGGCGGGGGCGGATGACTTCCTGACCAAACCGGTAAGCAGCGGCGAACTGCGCGCCCGGTTACGGGCAGGAGAGCGGATGCTGGCCATGCAGGCAGAGTTGTTGGCGAAGAACCGGGTGATTGTCAGCACGCTGGAAGAGCTGCAAAAAATCTATGATTCGCTGGACCGAGATCTGATGGAAGCGCGAAAACTGCAGCAAACCTTGGTCCGCGACAGGTTTCGTGACTATGGGGCAGCACAGGTATCGTTGCTGATGCGAAACTCGGGCCGGGTTGGCGGTGATTTAGTCGGGTCATTTCGAATCGGTTCGGATCGGATCGCGGTCTATTCGATCGATGTGTCCGGACACGGGGTTGCATCAGCGATGATGACTGCGCGACTGGCAGGATTTCTGACCGGATCGACGCCGGATCAAAACCTGGCCTTTCAGAAAGGCGCCGATGGCGGCCATGAGGCACTGCCGCCCGAGGCGGTGGCCGAGCGGTTCAACCGTTTGATGCTGGAAGAGATCCAGGCCGAGCAGTATTTCACCATGGCCTATGCCGAGGTGAACCTCACACTTGGCACCGCAAGGCTGGTTCAGGCCGGCCATCCGCATCCCATGATCGTGCGGGCGTCTGGTCAGGTAGAGAAAATCGGGCGAGGCGGGCTGCCGATTGGCCTGATCCCGATGGCAACCTACGAGGGTGAGGACATTGTCCTGTCGGCGGGTGACAGGCTTTTGCTGATGTCGGACGGAATGACGGAATGCCCGGGAAAAGACGGTTTCGACTTTGGCGAAGACGGTCTTATCCATAGTCTTGAAAGGTCGCGGCAACTGGACGGCCCGGCCATGCTTGAGGCGCTGGTCTGGGACCTGATCGAGCATTCCGGCAACGATTCGTTTCCCGATGACGTGTCGGGCGTTCTTCTGGGCTATTCAGGATAGGACTTTTGCCAGAAATGCCCGGTCCCCTTCATTTCCCAACCTGATCAGGGCCTCTTCCACCGTAAGCCAAAGCGCGGTGTGCCCCGGCTCGGACGGCGGGCCCAGGCGATAGATTGGTCGTGCCAAGTAAATGGTGCAGACCTTTTCAGCCCACTTGTCGTATTCAGGCATGTAGGTGAAGCGACGAAACGCGCCGACGCGTTGACCAATTTCGATTTTCCACCCGGTTTCTTCAAACACTTCGCGGTGCAGGGCGGCGATCGGGTGCTCGCCCGCATCAATCCCGCCACCGGGCAACTGAAACTCCGGCACCGGTTCGGCCTGATGCGTCACAAGCACGCTATTACCACGCAAAAGCACCGCATAAACGCCCGGTCTGCGCGTGTACCGCTGCCCTGTCCGGACAGACTCACCATACCTTCTAATCATCCTGACCCCTTGGACCTGCAGTTGCCCTGACTATATAGCCGCGATATGCCAAGTCTGGCACCCTTAGGAAACCCCATGACGATTGGTTCAAAACTTGCTTGGGACGATACCGTCCTGCCCTTTCAACTTGACCTGTCCGGAATTCGCGGCCGGGTGGCGCGCCTTGATGGCGTGCTGGATCAGGTTCTGAAACAGCATAACTACCCGAAAGCAATCGAGGCGCTGGTGGCGGAGGCTACGCTTCTGACCGCGCTGATCGGACAGGCGGTAAAGCTGCGCTGGAAACTGTCGCTGCAGATTCGCGGCAACGGGCCGGCGCGGTTGATCGCCACCGATTACTACGGCCCAACTGCGGAAGGGGAACCCGCCCGGATCAGGGCTTATGCCAGCTTTGACGCTGAACGGCTGGACCATTCAGCCGCGCCGTTCAGCCAGATCGGCAAAGGTTACTTTGCCGTGATGCTGGATCAGGGCGAGGGGATGGTGCCATACCAAGGCTTCACACCTATTGCCGGAAACTCGCTTTCCGACTGCGCAGAGACGTACTTTGCACAGTCTGAGCAATTGCCGACGCGCTTTGCCGTGACCTACGGTCAGGCGCAGGAACCGGGTGCTGCGTCGCGGTGGCGGGCGGGCGGCGTGATGTTGCAGCATATGCCCCAGGTCGGCGGTTCGGTTGCCGCAGAAGCCGGGTCGGGCGAAGGCGGGCTGTTGTCGCACAGCGATATCCTCGCGGGCGAGGAAAGTGAAAACTGGACGCGGGCCAATGTCTTGCTTGATACAGTCGAGGATCTGGAGCTGATCGGGCCGCTGGTCGCCCCGACCGAGCTTTTGGTGCGGTTGTTCCATGAGGAAGGCCCTCGCGCTTTTGATCCGCAACCGGTGCGCTTCGGCTGTTCCTGTTCGCCCGACAAGGTGCGGCAGACCATGTCGATCTATTCGCAGAAAGACATCAGCAAGATGACGACCCCGGAAGGGATCGTGACAGCCGATTGCCAGTTCTGCAGTGCGCATTACGAGTTTGACCCCAAGACACTTGGGTTTGACGGAACAGGGGCGGCATGAGCCACGAAGCAGAGGCGCGTCTGTCAAAGGCATTGTCGCGCCCTGCTGGCCAGTCTTCGGACTTTGACCTGAACCCGGTGCTGCGGCCAGCCGGTCGCAACTTGCGTCCGGCGGCGGTTTTAATTGCTGTCTGGCTGCAACCCGACGGCGCGCGACTGATACTTACCAAGCGTGCCTCGCACCTGAAACACCACGCTGGCCAGATCGCTTTTCCTGGCGGCAAGGTCGATGCAACCGATGCCTCGCCCACGGCGGCCGCTCTGCGTGAGGCGCTAGAGGAAGTCGGTCTGGCACCTAGATCGGTGACTGTTGTGGGTGAACTGCCTTCGCATGAAACCGTGACCGGGTTCTTGGTAACCCCGGTGGTCGGGTTTCTACGGGGCGCGTTCCTTCCGGTGCCCGAAGCGGGCGAGGTGGAAGAGGTCTTCACCGTGCCGCTGGACCATGTTCTGCGCCCCGAGAACTATGCGATCGAGCGTCGGCTCTGGATGGGCGAATGGCGCAGGTACTATGCCGTGCCCTATGGCCCGTATTACATTTGGGGTGCCACTGCGCGAATCCTGCGGGGGCTGGCGGACAGGTCAAACCCATGAAGATCAACGGCAAATGGATGGCGCATTCCGGCACGCAGGCGTTATGTGCGGCGCTCGAAGCGGCTGGGTACAAGGCGCTGTTCGTTGGTGGCTGCGTGCGCAACCAGATCATCGGCGCGCCGGTTGCCGACATCGACATCGCAACCGATGCGGTGCCGCCGCGCGTAACGGAGGTGGCGGGTGCCGCTGGGTTCAAGGTAGTTCCAACCGGAATCGATCATGGCACGGTTACGGTGATCGCCGACGGAAAGCCGCATGAGGTGACCACCTTCCGCCGCGATCTTGAGACCGACGGTCGCCGCGCCGTGGTGGCCTTTGCCACGGACATCACCCAAGACGCCGAGCGCCGCGATTTTACAATGAACGCGCTGTATGCAGACCGGCACGGCACGGTGATTGACCCGCTTGGCGGGTTGGCGGACCTGATGGCGCGGCAGGTCCGATTTGTCGGCGTACCGGAGCAGCGGATCAGGGAAGACTATCTTCGAATCCTGCGGTTCTTTCGGTTTCATGCGCAGTATGGCGACCCGCAGGCAGGGCTGGACGCCGACGGTCTTGCTGCCTGCGCCGCGCTTGCAGACGGCCTTTCAACGCTGTCGCGTGAACGCGTCGGTGCCGAGATGAAGAAACTGCTCGCAGCACCCGATCCGACACCCAGTCTTGCCGCGATGGCGCAATCCGGAGTTTTGATGCGCCTTCTGGCGGGGGCCGATGTCTCTGCAATTGCGCCGCTTGTACATCTTGAGGCCGGACTTGAACCGCGCTGGCAACGCAGGCTGGTGGTTCTTGGCGGTGAAAAACCGGCGGAGCGGCTGAGATTGTCAAAGTCCGAAGCCAAGGAGCTTGACGCAATTCATGAGGCTCTTGGCAGTGGTCTTTCGGGGGCGGCGCTGGGCTGGAAGATCGGCTTGTTGGCAGCGACGGATGCGGTTCTGGGTCGGGCGGCCAGTTTGGGAATGGGCCTTATAGACGGCTGGCGGCGTGAGATTGAGCGCGGCGTGGTGGCACAATTTCCTGTAACCGCCGACGACTTGATGCCCGCGCTGCAGGGCGCGAACCTTGGGCAACGGTTGCGCGTATTGGAGGAGCGGTGGCTGCGGTCGGATCTTCGCCTGACGCGGGGCGAACTTCTCGGCTGACCGTTTCCCTTCGCGGCAAACGGGTCTATATGAGGCGTGTACCCCGCAAAGAGGCTTCTGTTTTGTTCCGCTTTTTCGAAGGCCTCGTTGACCCCTATGGTCCTTACGAGCAAACTGACACGCCGCCCCGGCGGCTTTGGCCTTTTCTGCTGCAATACATCCGCCCGTTTCGGGGGGTGTTTGCAATCACCGGTGTTTTGTCGGTTGTGGCGGCGTTTTCCGACGTTGCGTTGATCTGGTATGTCGGGCGGTTGGTGGACCTTTTGGCCACCACCGGGCCAGCCGAAGCTTGGGAAGGCCATGGCACAGAGATGATTCTTGTGGCGTTGGCGGTGCTGATCCTGCGGCCGATGCTGCTGGTCGGTAGTGTTGCGCTGCTGCACAACACCATCTTGCCGAACTTTGGCACCATGATCCGCTGGCGCGCGCACGCCCATGTCATCCGTCAACCAGTGGGTTGGTTCGAAAGCGATTTCGCCGGGCGTATCGCCAACCGCATCATGCAAACCCCGCCGGCTGCCAGTGATGCGGTGTTCCAGACCTTTGATGCCATGGCCTTTGCCAGCGTCACGGTGGTGGGCGCGGCCATCATGCTGGCCGAAGCTGACCTGCGTTTGGTGGTGCCGCTGCTGATCTGGTTTGTACTGTACGCCTGGCTGGTGAACTGGACAATCAAGCGCGCCGGCCCTGCCTCCAAAGCGTCCAGCGACGCGCGGTCTGCGGTCACTGGGCGGGTGGTGGATGCTTATACCAACATCCATTCGGTAAAGCTGTTTGCGCATCACGACAAGGAATTGGCCTACGCCAAAGAGGCTATCGAACACGCCCGCACCACCTTTCAAAAGGAAATGCGGATCGTTACCAAGATGGATCTGGCGCTGACCGCGTTGAACGGTTTCCTGATCGTGTCGGTCACGGGTTGGGCGATTTTGCTTTGGTATCAAGGCGCTGCAACGGTTGGAACTGTGGCGGCCGCTACCGCGTTGGTGCTTAGACTGAACAATATGACTTATTGGATCATGTGGGCGTTTACCGCGCTGGTGCAGGCACTGGGCGTGGTGCAGGAAGGGATGGAGACGATCACCTATCCGATCAGTCTGACCGACCAATCGGGTGCGCCGGAGATGGCGCTGAAGGAAGGGCGGATTGAGATCGAAAGCATCTCGCATCATTACGGGCGGGGCACTGGCGGGTTGCAGAACCTTTCGCTGAGCGTAAAGCCCGGTGAGAAAGTTGGCGTGGTCGGTCGGTCCGGGGCTGGAAAATCCACCCTCGTGAAGCTGATGCTGCGGTTCTACGACACGGAATCCGGGCGTATCGTGATCGACGGTCAGGATATTGCCAGTGTGACGCAGGAATCGTTGCGCCGTCAGATCGGGATGGTGCAGCAAGACAGCAGCCTTCTGCACCGCTCGGTGCGCGACAACATCCTGTACGGCTTTCCCGATGCCACTGACGATCAGATGATCGCGGCCGCCAAGCAGGCCGAGGCGCATGAGTTCATCCTGACGCTGCAAGATCCTGAGGGCCGCACCGGCTATGATGCCCATGTCGGCGAGCGCGGAGTGAAGCTTTCTGGCGGCCAGCGGCAACGCGTGGCTCTGGCGCGGGTGATCTTGAAGAACGCGCCAATTCTCATTCTGGATGAGGCGACTTCGGCGCTGGACAGCGAGGCGGAGGCGGCAATTCAGGATGCGCTTTACGGCGTTATGCAGGGCAAGACGGTTATCGCCATCGCGCACCGTTTGTCCACCATCGCTGCGATGGACAGGATCGTCGTTATGGAAGACGGCGCTATCGCGGAACAGGGCACACATACCGCTTTGCTGCACCAAAACGGCCTTTATGCACGGTTCTGGGCCCGCCAGTCCGGCGGTTTCATCGGGCTTGAGGAAGCACCATGATCGGCCCAACCATCGAACCCTTTAGTCCGGCCGACAATGACCCGCCGCAGACCATCCGCGCATTCTTTGCCTGGGCGCTGAAAGGCGCTTGGCCGGGGGTGATTTGGGCTGGGTTCTGGTCAGCCGTGGCCGGGTCGATGGAGGCGGTTTCGGCGGTCATCCTCGGCCACGTGATCGACGCGGCCAACGCCGCAACGCCGGCGACGGTGTTCAGTGAGTACTGGCTGTTGTTTACGGTTTTCACAGTCTTCTACCTTGTGATCCGCCCGGTGGTCTTTGGCATCAACACCCAAGCCACATCGGTGACCGTGGAGCCGAACCTGTTCCCGCTTATCCTGTCGCGCTTGCATCGTTGGACCATCGGGCAGGCGGTCACCTTCTTTGACAACGATTTCGCTGGCCGGATCGCGCAAAAGCAGATGCAGGTCGCGCGGGCGACAACGGATGTGGTTTCGGGGATGGTCGAAACCATTGCGTTTGCGCTGGCCTCGGTGGTGGGGTCGGTAGCGTTGCTGATCTCGATCGACTACCGGGTTTCGGGCCTGCTTGTGTTGTGGGTGACGGCTTATCTGTTGTTCATCAAAGGCTTTTTACGGCGGATCCGCGCGGCCTCGGGTGCGCGGGCTTCGGCACGGGCGATGGTGACAGGGCAGATCGTTGACACGGTCACCAACATGAAGACGGTCAAGCTGTTTGCGCATTCCGAACACGAAGACCGCGTTGCCCTTGCCGCAATGCAGGACTTTCGCGAAAAAGCCGTGGCTTATGGCATCATCTCATCGTGGTTCCGGTTCGCGCTGATGGCTTTGGCGGGTGTGCTGCCAGTGCTCTTGGTGGGCGGAACCGTCTGGCTTTGGTCACATGGCGGGGCCACAACGGGCGAGATCGCGGCAGCCGGCGCCATCTCGTTCCGGCTGGCGCAGATGACCGGTTGGGTGTCATTTTCGCTGATGTCAATCTTTGGCAACCTTGGCGAAGTCGAAGACGGCATCCGCACGTTGACCCCGCCCTACACCCTTTCCGACGCGACTGGTGCGCAAGATATGCCGCGCGTCACGGGCGCCATAACGATGGATAACGTGTCTTTCGCTTATGGACGTCGCAAAGGGGGAATCCAGAATCTGTCACTGACGGTTCGTGCGGGCGAAAAGATCGGCGTGGTCGGCGCTTCAGGCGCGGGTAAATCAACGCTCGTTTCGCTTCTGCTGCGGCTCTATGACACCGAAAAAGGCAGCGTGCAGATCGATGGGATCGATGTGCGGACCGTTACCCAGGAATCGCTGCGCCGACAGATCGGTATGGTCACGCAGGAAACCGCGATGTTCAACCGCACGGCGCGTGACAACATCCTGTACGGCAAACCCGAGGCGACAGAGGATCAGCTTTTCGCGGCAGCACGGGCTGCGGAAGCGCACGACTTCATCCTTGGTCTGAAGGATCATCAGGGCCATGTCGGGTATGAGGCATTCCTTGGCGAGAGGGGAGTGAAGCTTTCGGGCGGCCAGCGTCAGCGCATCGCCCTTGCCCGCGCTTTCCTGAAAGACGCGCCGATCCTTGTGCTGGACGAGGCGACCTCGGCGCTCGATTCAGAAGTTGAAGCCAGCATCCAGGATGCGCTGACGCGTGTGATGCAAGGCAAGACGGTTGTTGCCATCGCGCACCGGCTCTCGACCATTGCGGCGATGGACCGGATCATCGTAATGGACGAGGGCCGGATCGTGGAAGAAGGCGCGCACGCCGATCTTCTGGCCAAGGGCGGTCTCTATGCCCGCTACTGGGACCGGCAGTCCGGCGGGTTCCTGGGCACAGATGACGAAATGGAAGCCGCAGAGTGAAATCAACAGTTGATCGGCTTGGGCATCTGGGCGCCGGCATCATCACGTCGCCCGACGGGCCGGTGTTTGCGCTTGGCGTGCTGCCCGGCGAAGAGGTGGAGGGCACGCTGCAAGGCGACAAACTGGTCGATATCCGCATCGTCACGCCTTCAACGGCACGCGTGCGCCCGCCCTGCCCTCACGCCAAAAGCTGTGGCGGCTGCCAGTTGCAGCACGCCTCGGACGCGTTTGTTGCCGAATGGAAGCTGGCGGTTGTGCAGTCCGCACTGAGCGGGCAAGGGCTGGCCGCGACGTTCCTGCCGATCATCACCTCACCGCCAGCAACCCGACGGCGGGCCACGCTTTCGTCGCGGCGCACCAAGGGTGGCGCGCTGGTCGGGTTTCATGCGCGCGGCTCTGACGTGCTGATCCCGGTGCCGCAGTGCAAACTTCTGCACTCCGATCTGATCGCTGCGGTGCCCGGTCTGGAAGCGATCGTAAAGCTTGGCGGCTCGCGGTCATCCGAAGTGTCGCTGACTGTCACGCAGTCTGCCGCCGGGGTGGATGTGGCCGTCACGGGCGGCAAACCGCTGGATGGCACGCTGCGCATGGAAATGGCCCGACTTGTCGAAACGCACCGCTTTTCCCGCCTGACGTGGGATGATGAAACCGTAGCCTTGCGCGCCAATCCGGTGCAGCGCTTTGGCCGATCAGTCGTCACACCCCCGCCCGGCGGCTTTTTGCAAGCAACGGCAGAGGGGGAGGCAGCACTTCTGGCTGCCATCAGGGCTGCGCTTGGCCCGCAAAGACGGATCCTTGATCTGTTTGCCGGGTCAGGCACCTTCGCCCTGCCCTTGGCCGAAACCACCGAGGTTCATGCAGTCGAAGGCGATGCTGCAATGACTGCCGCGATGGACAAAGCAGTTCGCCAGACAGAAGGCCTGCGCCGCGTTACCATCGAAACCCGGGACCTGTTTCGTCGCCCGCTGGAACCTGATGAGATGAAAGGCGTCACTGGTGCCGTCATCGACCCACCCCGCGCCGGGGCCGAGGCACAGACGGATCGGCTGGCAAGATCGGGAATTCCGGTGATTGCAATGGTGTCGTGCAACCCGGTCACCTTCGCGCGCGACGCCAAGGTTCTGCTGCTGGCAGGCTATCAGATCGACTGGGTCCAAGTGGTGGATCAGTTTCGCTGGTCGACGCATGTCGAGCTTGTTGCCCGGTTTTCCCGCACCGCATGACGGATCAGTGAACAAGGTAGCCCATGTGACCGCTAGGCAGCAGCGCGAGAATTGAGTATCTCAAAGAAAAAAGAGTACAGGCGGAAACAGGAATGCGGTTCTTGCGGCTATTCGTCATCCTTGTGATGGCATTCGGTCTTGCTGCATGCGGATCGAAGTTCCGCGTCTACAACGGTCCCGAAGTTACTTCCGTTCAGGTCCACAAGACCGACCGGAAGATATACCTTCTGCACAATGAAAAGGTGCTGAAGGTCTACGACGTGGCGCTTGGCTTCGCACCGACCGGTCACAAGCAGTTCGAGGGCGATGGCAAGACCCCGGAGGGTGCCTATTTCATCACCCACAAGAATCCTAACTCGGAGTTCCATCTGTCGCTGGGGATTTCATATCCGAACGAGGCGGACCTGGCCTTTGCTGAGGCCGCGAACAAGCCGCCAGGCGGCGACATCTTCATTCATGGCGCTCCGAACCAAAAGGTCAGCCGACGCGATTGGACCGCCGGCTGCATTGCTGTTTCGGACAAGCAGATGGAGATCGTCTATTCGATGATCAAACCGGGTACCCCGATCTTCATCCTGCCATAGGGCAGAATCAGGCGCCGGTGACCAGCGTCCACCAGATCTTGCCACCCGGCTCCTGAAACCACGCAAAGCCCAAAGTGCGGGCTGTCGGATCCATGATAACGCCACGGGTATCGGGCTGCGCCATCCACGCCGACAGGGTCTCAAGCTCGGTCTCGTAGGTTTCGGAGATCAGCTCGCCCACCAGCCGCCCGGTAAATCCGGCGCGCTGCACCCGCACAAGCGGCGATGACCCGTCCGATCCAAAGTGCCAAGGGCGGTTCTGTACTGACATGTCCCGCGAATGGGTTGCCGCGGCGGCGTTAAGCCGGGCGTCAAATGTCAGCGCCGGAAGGCTCTTCGCAGCGCGCAGGGTGTTGACCGCGTCCAGCAGGTGAAACGGGATCGCATCCCGATTGGCATCTGTGATCGGATAGACGCGCGGCAATGGGCGCCCATCCGATCCGACCGTCGGGCCGGTTGTCGTTGATGCGCAGGCTGCCAGTGCAAGTGCTGAGCCAAGAAGAACAAAGGCACGTCTTTTCATTCAGAATCACCAGACCACGGACCGCATGATGCGGCCCTTTGGCCTCTCCTTATCGAAAGCTGTGGCTGGGTTCAAACGTAACTCGACAGATCGGCGGATGCTAACGGGTCTTTGATTTGCGAGTCCGATCCAAAAACGCTATGCAACGCCGCAGAGAAAAGAAAGAGCAGGAGAAACCTCCATGGCAAACGGACCTTTGACACGTCGCACCATTCTTGCCGGCGCGGCCGGTGCAGCTGCGGCTGCAGCCTTGCCGGCCTTTGCGCAAGAGGGTTCCACGGAATTCATCCCTCCGGCGTCCAGCACGATTCGCAACAACATATCCAGTTTCCGTATGCTAGAATGGCAGAACTATTTCGACAACACGCGCGGTGGCGCGATCCTTGTCGATATCACGTCGCGTGCGTTGCACTATTGGTCGGAAGATCAATCGATCTATCGTCTTTACCCAACTTCGGTTCCTCTGTCTGAAGACTTGACACGCCGTGGCAAGACCGAGGTCGTGCAGAAAGTCGTGAACCCGACGTGGCGCCCGACAGACGCTATGAAGGAGCGGCATCCGGAGTGGCCGGATGTGGTGGAAGGAGGCGCGCCTGACAACCCGCTTGGGTCACGGGCGCTGTATCTTTCATGGACATATTATCGAATCCACGGCACGCATGACACCCGCAAGATCGGCCGCAGATCGTCGAACGGGTGTATCGGTCTGTACAACGAACACATCGAGGAACTGTTCGGAATGGCCGTTGTGGGCACACAAGTGTTGCTTATTTGACGAATCTCAAGCCCTGACTGAAAGATTCCTTCTTCTTCAATTGCATTCTTTCTGATTGGCTGATTAGACCAAATGATGAGGATTTGCTTGGGTGCGTGCCGCCGCCTCTGAAAAATTTGTCGGCACGCTATAACTGGAGGTTAACATGAAGAAACTTGCACTCGCAGCCGCAATGACCGCTGTTGCTACCACTTCCTTCGCTGGCGGCATGGCTGAGCCTGTGATGGAGCCAGAAGTCGTTGCAGCTGCGACCTCGTCGTCGGCTGGCGGTATCATTGTTCCGCTGCTGCTGCTCCTCGTGATTGCAGCTGCTGCTTCGAACTGATCTTAGGATCCTTTCAGGAAAGGGCGGCAGAGAGATCTGCCGCCTTTTTCATTTCCGGTGCCTAGCGCAGCCAGCCTGCAAGATTCTCTTCAATGATGGCGACAAGGGCATCAATATGCGCCGGGCTGTCGTTCAGGCAGGGAATATAGGTGAAGGATTCTCCGCCTGCATGTTCGAATGCCTCGCGGATCTCGCCATTGATCTCTTCCAGCGTCTCGATGCAGTCGGCCGAAAACGCCGGGGCCATGACTGCGATGCGCTTCTTGCCCTGCCGTGCCAGTTCCGCAACATGCTCTACCGTATAGGGCTTCAGCCATTCTTCCGGGCCGAAGACCGATTGGAAGGTGGTGTCGATCGACCCCTTCTCCCAGCCTAGCTTTTCGCGCAGCAGCCGTGAAGTTTTGGCGCACTGGCAATGGTAGGGATCGCCCTGCATCAAGTAACGCTTTGGCATTCCATGATAACTGGCGACCAGAACGTCGGGCTTTTGATCGAGTGCCGCATAGGCATCGGTGACGGATTTCGCCAGAGCCTCGATGTACAGCGGGTGCGCAAAGTACTCCGGCACTGTGCGCACGGCGGGCTGGCGTTTTTCCTTCATCAGGGCCCGGAAGAACTGGTCATTTGCCGTGGCGGAGGTCGCACCGGCATAGTGCGGATATAGTGGAAAGAAGAGGACCTTCTCGCATCCCGCCTCGACCATCGCGCGCACCTTAGAATCAGTCGAAGGGTTGCCATAGCGCATGCAAAAATCGACGATCACGTCGGCGCCATGCCGGTCTGCGATGGATTTTGCGATTGCCGCTGTCTGATCCTTGGTAATGGTCAGAAGCGGGCTTTCGTTGCGGTCATGGTTCCAGATCAGCTTGTAGTTGGCGCCCGAAGAAAACGGCCGTTTGGTCAGGATGATCAGCTGCAGCAGTGGCTGCCATTTCCAACTGGCATAGTCGACTACACGCTTGTCCGAGAGAAACTCGTTCAGATAGCGGCGCATCGACCAGTAATCATAATTGTCAGGCGTGCCGAGGTTGGCCAAAAGGACGCCGATACGCGGTCGGCGAACGGGTGGATGGTCGGCTGGCGCATGCGCCAGACGTCCCTGTCCCGGTTGGATCAGCGTGGGGTCGGCGCTTTGATCGGCGGGTGTAGAGGTCTGCCCTGTCTTGGCATCAAGCATCGCTTCGGTTCCCGGAATTTCCTATCGGGGGACATATAGGCTTATCGGTCGGGGTCAACAGTCCTTGGGCAATGGTTGTTCCGGCACTTTCAAGGCATCGGCAAGCCGGTGCTTGGCCGATCCGGGACGAAGCGGGGTTTGCTGGCTGTCATGCTGTGCCCAGCCGGTCAGAAAGATCACCTCAAACGTTGCGGCAATCCTGTCGTCCGCCTGGCCCTGCGTGGCTGCGTAAATCGCCACGGCTTCGGTAAAGATCGCCCGGCGGGTTGCATGCTTCAAGCGTCCGGCAAGCGCGTTGGTTTCGCCCATTGCCCGCAGATCGGCAAACAGGTCGAAAACGGATTTGTAGGTTGCCATCTGCACGAAGCCGTCCGCCACCGGCAGGGCAAAACCGGCGCGCTGCAATAGCCCACCCAAATCGCGTATCTCGGCCATCGGCAGCACCCTTGGTGACAAACCACCCGTCACGGCGGTTTCCGCTTCGGCCAGGCTCGTGCGCAATTCGTGCAACGTCCTGCCGCCCAGAAGCGCGCCAAGGAACAGCCCGTCAGGCTGCAAGGCGCGCCGGCATTGCACCATCTGCCCCAACGGGTCGTTGGCCCAGTGCAGGCCCATCGCGTGAACGACCAGATCATGGGCCCCCGGTTCAAGCGCAAGCACCTCGTCATCCGGCACGATAAGGGCGTTCGGCATGACGTTTCGCCACAAATCCGGAAACCCGGTCACCACGGCCGGTTTCGTAAAGGTTCTGTTAACCTCGATCAGTCTTTCCTGAACATCGGCGATTGCAGCCTGATGCAGGAACATCGCGTCGGCGTGGCTGGGGTGCGAAATCGCCCTGTTCCGGTGACGCACAAGGGTTGAACGGTCTGTCAGGATTGGCGGCGATTGCATGAGGCGGACTTTAGGAGGACAGGATGGGATTGCAAGGCGCTCTGCAGGTGATCTACCCGCCGCAATGCATCAGTTGTGCAGCGCCGGTGATTTCAGACTTTGGCCTGTGCGGCGATTGCTGGCGTGAAACAACGTTCATTGCGGGTCTTGTCTGCGACTTGTGCGGTGTGCCGCTGCCGGGCGAGGAAGCGGCCCACCGCGTGCTGTGCGACGATTGCATGACGATCGCCCGGCCATGGAGCCAGGGTCGAAGTGCCTTGGTCTATAAGGATAATGCCCGTCATATGGTTTTGGCGCTGAAACATGGGGACAGGATGGATCTGGCGCGCCCAGCGGCGGCATGGCTGCTGAAGGCCGCGCAACCAATGATGCGCCCGAACATGCTTGTTGTACCGGTTCCGTTGCATTGGTTCAGGCTGCTGCGACGCAAGTACAACCAGGCCGCCATCCTGTCTGCGGCGGTTGCCAAGCTGGCGGGTTTGGAAAACTGCCCCGACGCGTTGCTGCGGCGAAGATACACCGGCAGTCAGGAAGGCCGAACCCGGGACGCGCGGTTTGCAAGCATGATCGACGCCATAGCCGTGAATCCTCGGCACAGTAAACGCGTGCAACAGCGCGATATCCTGTTGGTCGACGACGTGATGACCTCTGGCGCTACCTTTGCCGCTGCAACAGAGGCACTTTTTTCGGCAGGCGCAGCGTCGGTTTCAGTTCTCAGTCTGGCTCGCGTTGCGAAAGACGCCTGAGACCGTATACTCAGGGTCGACCCACAGGACCCGAACCATGAAACCCGTCGAAGTCTTCACGACACCCTTCTGCCCCTACTGCATCGCCGCCAAGCGGTTGCTGGACAAGAAGGCTGTCCCCTATCGCGAAATTGACGTCAGCAACGACCCGTCGTTGCGCACAACGATGATGCAGCGCGCGGGTGGGCGACGCACCGTGCCCCAGATTTTCATTGGCGCAACCCACATCGGTGGCTGCGATGACCTGCATGCATTGGATCATGCGGGCAAACTTGACCCGCTATTGGCCGGATAATGCGGGCAGCCCTCGTCCAACTGAATGTGTCAGACGACCCAGCCGCAAATCTGCCGACCACGCTTGACTTTGTGCGGCAGGCCGTTGAGGCGGGAGCGGACTTTGTTCTGACGCCCGAAATGACCAACTGCCTGTCATCCAGCCGTGATCATCAGCGCAGTGTTTTCCACCACGAAGATCAGGATGACACTCTGGCCGCGATGCAGGATGCGGCCAGGTCGCATGGCATCTGGCTTTTGGTCGGTTCTCTCGGGCTTTTGACGCAGGATGCAGACGGCCGGTTTGGCAACCGGTCGCTGTTGCTGTCGCCGGATGGCAACGTCGTGGCGCGGTACGACAAGATCCATATGTTCGACGTCAATGTGTCTGACACCGAGGTCTATCGCGAAAGCCAAGGCTACCGCCCGGGCAACATCGCCGTCCTGCACGACGCAGGCTTTGCCAGAATCGGTTTGTCGGTTTGCTATGACTTGCGGTTTGCATCGCTGTACCGCCGCCTCGCGCAGGCCGGGGCAGAGATTCTGACCATCCCGGCGGCGTTCAACCACATCACCGGTGCCGCGCATTGGGAAACGCTGGTCCGCGCGCGCGCGATCGAAACAGGATGCTTCGTTCTGGCCCCCGCGCAAACCGGTTTTCACCCTGAGGCTAAGGGCAAGGGCCGCCGGACGCACGGGCATTCGCTCGCAGTGGCGCCCTGGGGCGAGATTATAGCTGACGGCGGCACCGAACCTGGCGTGACGCTGGTTGACATCGACCTTGCCCAGGT
>NZ_JANMET010000149.1:0-2128 GCF_031377265.1 Tabrizicola sp.
CAGAAGAGGAAGACCCATGTGCGGTCGTTCCGGAACGGAGGCACTATGAGCCCGCGTGATGAAATTCCAAACCTGCGTGGCCTTGACGGCGACGGCTCGGTGCAAGTGCATCAGGACGAAGCCGTCAAGATCGAAGGCGCGAAAGTGTTTTCAGTCTAGGCAAGGGCGGGATCGGCAAATCGACCACCTCGTCCAACCTGTCGGCAGCGTTTTCGATGCTGGGCAAGCGGGTGCTGCAGATCGGCTGCGATCCGAAACATGACAGCACCTTTACCCTCACGGGAAAGCTGCAGCCGACGGTGATCGACATCCTGAAGGAGGTCGATTTCCATGCCGAGGAGCTGCGCCCAGAGGATTTCGTCACCGTGGGCTTCAACGGCGTGATGTGCGTCGAGGCGGGCGGGCCGCCAGCCGGCACCGGCTGCGGCGGCGATGTGGTGGGCCAGACGGTGAAGCTGTTGAAGCAGCACCATCTCCTGGAAGACACCGATGTGGTGATCTTTGATGTGCTGGGCGATGTGGTCTGCGGCGGCTTTGCAGCCCCGCTGCAACACGCCGACCGGGCCGTGATCATCACCGCCAATGACTTTGACAGCATCTATGCGATGAACCGGATCATCGCCGCCGTGCAGGCGAAATCATCGAACTACAAGGTGCGGCTGGCCGGTTGCGTCGCCAACCGCTCGCGCGAGACCAATGAGATCGACCGCTATTGCGCCAAGGTCGGCTTCAACCGGCTGGCGCATATGCCCGACATCGACGCCATCCGCCGGTCCCGCCTGAAGAAAAAGACGCTGTTTGCGATGGATGATGACCAGGACATCGTGATGGCCCGCGCCGAATACATCCGTCTGGCCGAGGCGCTGTGGCGGTCGGTGGGCGAACCGGAGATGTTCCCCGAACCGCTGCCCGACCGCGAGATATTCGAACTTCTGGGCTTTGACTGAGGACTGCTGGGAATGGCCGACTACTCCGCCACGCGCGACCGGGTCGAACAGTATTTCGACCGCAGTGCCACCAAGGTCTGGGAACGCCTGACCTCGGATGCGCCGGTCAGCCGCATTCGCCAGACCGTGCGCGAAGGCCGCGACCGGATGCGCGAGGTCATGCTGTCACGCCTGCCAAACGATCTGCGCGGGGCGCGGGTGCTGGATGCCGGCTGCGGCACCGGTCTGATGGCGGTGGAACTGGCCACGCGTGGGGCCTATGTGCATGCTGTTGATATCTCGCCACAACTGATCGGCATTGCCGAAGCGCGGATGCCCGAAGGATTGCGCGGCAAGGTGACGTTTCAGGCCGGCGACATGACCGCGCCCGAGCATGGCCACTTTGACTACGTGATGGCGATGGACAGCCTGATCTACTACCGCGACACCGATATCGCCGCAGTGCTGACCAAACTGGGCCAGCGCACGTCCGAAGCGGTGGTCTTTACCGTGGCCCCGCGCACGCCGTTCCTGATGACCTTCTTCACGCTGGGCAAACTGTTTCCACGCAGCGACCGCTCGCCAGTGATGATCCCGCACGCCTTTGCAACGCTCGCAAAGACCGTTGGCCCGGGGCTGACCCGGGTAGACCGCGTGTCGCGCGGTTTCTACATCTCCGAATGTCTGGAGTTCCGGCCGTGATCTTGCGCAAGAAACATCTGGCCAGACTGCCGACCAGTTGGATGCCGTTCGCCGATGCGGCGTCGGACGGCTTGCCGATGGGTCAGTTGCTGCGTCTGTCGCTGTTTCAGGTGTCGGTGGGCATGGCCACGGTGCTGCTGCTTGGCACCTTGAACCGGGTGATGATCGTTGAACTGGCAGTGCCCGCCACGGTTGTGGCCTTCATGATCGCGCTGCCGGTGCTGTCGGCCCCGTTCCGCGCGATGCTGGGTCACCGCAGCGACAATCACCGCTCGTTCATCGGGTGGAAACGTATTCCTTATCTGTGGTTCGGCTCGCTTTGGCAGATGGGCGGGCTGGCGATCATGCCGTTTGCGCTGATCGTGCTGTCGGGCGACCAGACGCTGGGGCCGGATTGGGCCGGTAAAGCGCTGGCCGGAATAGCCTTTCTGATGACCGGCATCGGTTTGCACATGACCCAGACGGCGGGTCTGGCGCTGGCCTCGGATCGCGCCACGGAT
>NZ_JANMET010000158.1:0-6110 GCF_031377265.1 Tabrizicola sp.
CGTTACCGTTCGTGGTGAACGCGCTTCTAGTGCTGCAGGTCCCCAAGCAGGACTCCGGACCATGCTGATCGACTTTATCGAGATCGAGCAGCCCCCTTGGCTTCAGCTGATTCCTTACGGCCGCCGGGAGACGTTACTCCAGGCCCCTGCCAGCATTCGGCAGGTGTTTGTTGAAGCCGGCCTCGCTTACGGTGAAGATGAGGAAACTGTTCAGTTCTGGGATGGGCTGGCAGCACGTGCGCGAGGACTTCGCGACGGCGTTCTTCTTGATATCGGGCGGCGCGGTGAGCGTATGACGCTTCAATACGAGCGGCTCCGGACGGGCGTGGTGCCTAAATGGATTGCGCTCGAAAGTTCATCTGATGGATATGATGTGCTTTCCCGCGTCTCGCAGACGGATACGCGTCGCATGACGATCGAAGTAAAGACGAGCGAGCGAGGCCCTGACTTTGCTTCATTTCACCTAAGCCGGAATGAGTGGGAGACTGCATTGGCTTCCATGGCCCATCAGTTTCACCTTTGGACCTTGGCTTCAGCCGGCCCTCAACTTGCGGTGTTGACTATCGATCAGATGAAAGTCCACGTGCCCAAGGACGAAGGCGCCGGTATTTGGGAAGCGCTGAAGGTCCCGTTTTCGGCCTTCGAGGGATGCTTTTTGGATTTTCCTAGAGATGACCGATGATTGGCTGTCGTTCGTTCTTGCTGACTGGTTAGTGATCAGGGGCGAGAAGCCGATTTCCAATACTGTGGAAGCCTGCTGCCCAGCGATTCCAGGTGCCGCGCAGCTGCGATTGAGGTGTTGTGATGCGCAAAGCAGATAAAGAACTTCCGATCCCAGTCCCGTTTCACCAAGCGCCACCCACATCGAAGTGGCCCACGGAAAGCCAAACAAATACGTATTTTTCAATGTACTAAGGAAAAGTCACCGAACCCACGAAGGCAACAGGTCCAGAGAATACCAGCCCTGAGAGACCGCGTCCGAACCCCCTCGCGTCGGGGCTAGTGTTCAGCTCCACCCGCATAACCCCCGAAAACAACGGAAAAATCCGGCCGGAGCCGGATCAGGAGAACGCTTTCTCGGGGGCAAGTGGCGGAGGGAACGCGACTGCCGTCGAACCTTCTCTGGGGCCAACCGGCCATTCTGACCTTTTCGGCGTCTTGCAACGTGGCTTACAGGTGGTCCGTTAGTTGGAATTCGGCTGTTGAATGCGTCTCGTTGGCAAAGGGCAAGTCCGCCCACTGAATGATGCTGCAGAGTTCAGCGTCCAGTTCGGTCGCCAATCCCCCCGAGAACTTATCGAAGGCTTCCCGGTTCAGGGCGTTCAGCCCTACGAGAACCGGCATACCATGCTCCAGCGCCCCTGCGATCACCGAGCGAAACCCTCGCCCTTCAGCCTCGTGTTTGCCGAACTTGTTGATGATCATCAGGTCGGCACCCCGGTCCACGGAACGTGCAACATGCTCGACCGCAGTTTCCAGAGAACCGGCGTCCAGACGGCACCCACGCGCCCAGTTTCCCCGGTTCTGGGAGATACGGAACGAAGGGCCCTCGGGTAGAACCATCAGATCCATATCGCAATGCACGCTGCCATCCCGCTCCGTGTTGACCTGCACGGTTCCGCACAGTCGCAAGCCGCGCTGCCGGAGCTGTCGGGCCACTTCCGCAAGCAGGGGGTCGGTTCCGCCCCGCGCGGAAGACATGATGTAGGCCAACTTCATGTGGCAGTCCTTTCTTGGATCGATAGCCCCTGCCGCGCCCGTGTCGTACCGGGCGCGGCAGGGTAGGCGTCAGAGCGCGACTTCCCAGGACTTGAAGCTGAGCCCGGCTGTGGCAGGCCCGGCTTCCGCGATCTTGCGGATGTTCCCCCAGGTCTGCTTGTAGTTCGGAAGGATCAACTCGTTGGTCCCGGCGTTGATCACGTTGCCCTGCGTGCCAGAAGGTGCGCCAAACAGCATGAAGGTCTCGTTCGGCCTTGCCGTCGGCTCGATGTAGACCATCGCCTGCGTGGCGCCGACGTCGTTGTAGACCTCGGCCATGTCGCCGTTCTTCAGGCCAAGTTCGGCCGCATCGGCCGGGTTGATCTGAAGGTAGGGCAACGGGAAACGATCGGCTACGAAGTCGTTCTTCTGATCGAGGAACCAGTTCTGCCAGTTGATGTTCGACCGGCCGTTGTTGATCAGGAACCGGTAGTTCGCCTTCTGCTGTGCCTTGCCCGGGGCTTGAAGCCCGCGCCACGCGCCCATGCAGAACAGCGCCTTGCCGTCTTCGCGCCCGTGCCGGGTAAAGACGCCGTTTTCATAGAGGCGCGGCGTTCCGATCAGCTTGCCATCGGCGTAGCCGGTGACCGGCTCTTGCACCCCGTTGTTCCCCATGGCGCGAAGCCGGTCATAGGTCACCTCTGGGTTGCCCTTGTTGTAGCCGTCCATGAAGGCGTCTTCTTCGGTCTGCCAGTCATAGCCCTTGAACTGGGCAGCGTATTCGGTGCGGCCCTCTTCGGTCAGCACGCGTTCCAGATGGTTGGCCATGCGTGCGGCGATCAGGCAGTCAGGCATCGATTGGCCAGGGCCGTCCATGTACTTCTCGACAAGCCGCATCCGCCGCTCGCCGTTCATCGAGGTCAGATTCATCTCGCCCGATTCCACCGCAGGCAGGATGACGTGAGCCTGCTGGCCGATCTGGCTATGGATGATGTCGACATTGACGCTGAACAGACCACCCGCGTTGAGCGCGGCCACGATGGCGTCCACCAGTTCTTCGCGCGTCGCCCCGGCACGGGCATCCATCGCCTCTTTCACCATGTTGGTGCGGCGATTGTATTCCCGCTTGAAGGCCGAGGCGTTCAGCGTGGTCTTGTAGTGGTCGTTGGCCCAGATGTGGTGCACCTTCCCGCGACCGGCGATCAGAAGCTGGTCGATGTAGGGAGCGGGCCTGCCGACATGGGCATCGGACGGCCGGTAGTAGCCTTCCTGATGCCCACCAAGACGGCAAACGCCGCCGCCTTCGCGGCCGATGTTGCCGGTCGCAAGACCGATGTTCACCAGAGCGCCGATGGTGCGGTAGTTGTCATTCCCCCAGATGATACCTTTTTCGTAGGCGGTGACCGTCTTGCGGCGGCTGCCATCATCCTTGGGCTTTGCGATCCATTCCGCCGCCTTGGCCAGATCGGCCTCGCTTATCCCGCAGATCGCTGCACCTTCGGCCAAGGTCATCTTGCAGGCCGCCCGCGCCGCTTCGAACGAGCCGAGCGCGGAAGGGTGCTGTTCATCTTCGGCCACCGCAACGTCTCCCTGGAAGCTGGAGGCGGCGATGAAGTCGGCATCCACCCAGCCCTGATCGGCGATGTGGGTGAAGAGCGTGTTGAACAGCGCAAGGTCGGTGCCCGAGGTGATCTGAAGATGCATGACATTGTCAGCGCCCGCGACTTCCTCGCAGGCGTTGACCGTCACCGTGCGGCGCGGATCGACGATCAGTACCCGGGCCCCATTCCGCATCCCAGGAACCATGTGGTTCAGGAACAGGTTGGTCTGCGTCTCGATCGGGTTGGCGCCGATCAGGAAGATCGTGTCGGTCACCTCGTAGTCGGCATACTGGTAGTTCAGCTCGTCCACGCCCATGTCGCGAGTCGAATGGACCTCCGAGTTGTAGGCCGGGCGGTTGTGGATGCGACAATGCTTGACCTTCATTGACTCGAAGTAAAGCTTGCCTGTCCCCCAAGTGTTCTCATACCCCCCGGCGCTGCCGCCGTGGTCGAACATCGAAACAAACAGGTCGTCCTCGTTGTCCTTGTCAATCACGCGGGCGGTGACGCGAGCCACCAGATCCAGCGCATCGTCCCAGGTAGTCGGCTGCCAGGTGCCATAGCGCCAGACCAGCGGATCGGTCAGCCGCTGCGCCTGCGAGCCCGTCACGTCGCTACGGCGGTTCTCGGCCATACGCGCCCCGCGCACCGAACCGAGGCCGGAGTTCACCACGCAATCGACATCAGGCTTGATGACCAGATGCACCGGGCGACCATCCTGCTGCACCACGTTGTACATCGACGGGGCATACCAGTTGTCGGTCTCAAGGTCCTGTTGCTTTGACAGGTCGGCGCCCGACCAGTTGTCGGTAAAGCTGCCCTGCTGGTTGATCGGCCATGTGTAGGCCTTGTAGCCGCAACCGACGATGCAATAGTGGCAGGTGACATTGTGGACCTTGGCACTGGCCGGGATGATTGGCAGCCGGTCTGTTTGACGTTTGAAAGCCATTTTCTTCCCTCCCTAAGCCGTCAGGACGTTCGAAAGCCGACCGTAGATCAGCTCGTCCACGCCATCGGCGATGATGTCGCCCGCATCGGTCACCTGAAGCTTGAACTGCGGCAGGTTCTGCGTCGCGTGACCCCAGGTCTGCTGGCCGCCCGCCTCGCAGTCGAAGCGGCTGAAGTGCCCGGGGCAGTTCAGCGTCTTGTCCCCCGCGTTGTAGCTGAGCGTCCAGCCCTTGTGCGGGCAGAGGACCGAGTAGGCGACGATGTCGCCGTCGGGGCCTACACCACCAGGCACTGGCGTGCCGAGCTTGATCAGCACACCGGGGCTGTCGGCATCGGGATAGGCGATGTCGAGCGGTTCGTTGGGCTTGAGGTCAGCCACGTTGGCCAGACGGTTGGCCGGGTATTCCACGCGGGCTAGCGCCTGTGCGTTGGCTTGGCCAGGCGCGGCAAAGGTCGCGGCGGCGGCGGCCCCCACGGCGCTGATCGCACCGCCCCGCAGGAATTGACGCCTGCCGACGTCAACCAGCTTGTTGCATTTCATGGCTAGAATCCTCCCTGGCTTATGGTTTTGCGTCAGTTTAATGACGCGGACCGGGTGAGGGATACGGCTCGCATGACCGTGCCGCGCTGCGGCAAGCCGTTCATTCCGCGCCTGATTTTCCGGCGTTCGGATTTCCGAACAGGCAGGCGTGCCTAAAGACCCAGCTTCTGCATCTTTTCCCAGAGGGTCGTGCGCGACACCTGCAGCAGGCGGGCGGCCTCGCTGACCTGGCCATGCGTCCGCTCCAGTGCCGCGACGATTTGCGCCCGTTCGGCGGCATCGCGGACGATGGCCAACGGGCGGAGCACGTCCATCCCGGATTGTTCCGGGAACAGGTCGGACGGCAGAATCTTCGGCCCTTCGGCCTGCTCCACAGCCCGCATCAGGCGGGCGCGCACTTCGCGGCCATTGCCTGGCCAGTCATGTGCGCGGATGGCGTCCTCGGTCGAGGCGGCCAGACCCAAAAGCGCAGTGGTGCGACGCGCGTTGAAAGCGGGGAACAGCCGGGTGGCGAGCCAGACCGCATCCTCCGGCCGTTCAGCCAGGGGTGGGACCACGATTTCATGGGATTGGAGGAGATGAAACAGATCACCGCGAAACCCGCCTGCCCCGATCTTTTCCTCCAGCCGCAGACCAGCTGTCGCGATCAGCCGCAAGGATGCTGCGCGCAGCGTCTGCAACAGAAAACCCTGGGCCCCGGGGGTCAGCCGACCAACGCCGATGATGAGCAACGTGCCTTCACCAGTCTCCTCTATCGCCGTTCGGACATCAGCCTGGTCCACAGGTCCAAGCAAGGCATCGCATTTGACAAAGGGGGCAGCGCGCCGGTCCGACTGGTCATGAACACGACGCGCCAACCGCGCCTTGCCTAGCCCATGCCCCCCCCGGATCAGCAGATGCGTGTCACGACCCGTTGCCTCCAGGACCTGCCGATCCACTGCGCGTGCTGCGGCAGATATCCCGGTTTCGGACGGCATCTCCGGGTCGCCTTTGTGACGCATGACGAGGGTGAGCCGTTCCAGAAATCGTCCCAAGTCAAAGGGCTTGGTGATATAGTCCGCGGCGCCCGACCGGATCAGGCGCACCGCCTGATCTATGCCGCCCTGACCGGTGATGAACAGAAAGGGTGGCGGCGTTCCAAACCGGATCAGCGTGTCGTAGAGCTCTTCTCCGGTGCCATCGGGCAGCCGGATATCGCAAATGACAGCGTCGACTGTTTTTCGCGGTGTGCGGATCGCAGGCAACGCGCGGGCGATGTGGCGATGCCATTGCACCTCAGCCCCTTCCAGCGTCAACCGCTGCACCAGCGACGCGCCCATGAT
>NZ_JANMET010000167.1:0-10520 GCF_031377265.1 Tabrizicola sp.
CTTTGTGCACCTCTTGCATGAAGGCATGAAAATGCACCCGGCGCTTTTGCGCGATGTTGGTGGCTTCGGCGAACATGTCCATCAGCATGGATTTGCCGCGTCCAACGCCGCCCCACAGGTACATCCCCTTTGGCGGCATCACCGGCTTGGCGAAAAAACCCGCGAACAGACCCACCTTGCGGGTGGCGTTGGCCTCCAGCCAGACGCGCAACTCTTCAAGCTGTGCCAGGACCGCGTGTTGTGCAGGATCGGGCCGCAGCGTTCCCGCCGCCACTCGGGCCTCATAGATCTGGGTCAGTGTTTCGCGCATGGCTTGGCTTAGCGCGCCGGGAACCGTCTGGAAACCCTGAGCATGCGGTCAGAGCGGGGCCAGCATCAGCCCGTCTGGGCCGATCACCTCGGCGGCAAGCCCTTCGACCAAAAGCCGGGACCACAGACCGCGTTCAGGATGTGCGGCGGTTTGCGGAGCGTAAAGCTCAATGACGCCACCCGCGAAGGCCAGAAACCGGACCGGGATAGCCCCGTCGGCGCGGACAAGTTCAACAGCGGACATCAGCTTCGCGCCCTGCGCCTCGAAAAACCCCTGCATCGCAGAAATGTCGCGGCAGGGGATGCCAACGTGGTCATGGCCAATCTGCGCCAACGTGCCAATCTTGCGCTGGCACAGTTCGATGCGCGCACCCTCGGGGCCGCTGAGAAAGACATAGCGGATACCGCCATCCCAGAACTCGGCAATCTCGCCAACCCCTTCGGGCGTGATGCCAGCGTCAAGCATGGCGCCTTGCGCCTGCATTGCTGCCAGCGCCCGATCTATGTCCGGCACAGCAATCGCAATGTGATCAATACGGCCATGCGGCTCGGCGGTTTCAGACTGCACGATCCGCACTGCTTGCGAACCCGACCGAAACAGCCCGCCATCCGGCGCAAAGCCGAACACGCGGCACAGCAGCGAAGCACCCACATCAGCATGCATCAGGCTCAGTTCCGGGACCAGCATTGCCATCAGCGCCGCCCTAGCCAAAGACCATCGGATCAGGGCCGCACCGTGCACCTTCGTCAAGGGCGGCCATTGCGGCCATCTCCTCTGGGTTCAGGATAAAATCGAACACGTCAAGGTTTTCGGCAAGCCCCTCTGGTCGGGTGGACCTTGGGATTACCGAAACGCCAAGCTGCACATGCCAGCGCAAGATTACCTGCGCCGGACTTTTGCCGGTGCGGGCGGCAGCGGTTTGCACCGGCGCTGCGTCAAAGCTGCGGCCCTGACCCAAGGGCGTCCAGCTTTGGGTGACGATTCCCAGCCGGTCATGCAGATCGCGCAGTTCGGCTTGCTGCAGGCGCGGGTTCAGTTCCACTTGGTTCAGCACCGGCACGGTGCCAGTCTCGCCGATGATCCGCTCCAGATGATCGCCGTTGAAGTTCGACACGCCGATCGACCGCACCCGCCCGTCTTCCTTCAGTCGGATCAGCGCGCGCCAGGTGTCAACGAAAAGGTTGCGGGCGGGCGTTGGCCAATGGATCAGGCACAGTTCCACCGTCTCCATCCCCAGTCGCGCCAGACTGGCCTCGACCGCACGCAGCGTGGCGTCATAGCCTTGGTCATCGTTCCAGACCTTGGTGGTGACGAACACCTCGTCGCGCGGCACGCCGCTGGCGCGAATGCCTTCGCCTTGGCCCGCCTCGTTGCCATAAATCGCCGCGCCATCGACCAATCGATAGCCCGCCTGCAACGCCGCAGCGACAATTGCAGCCGTCGTCGCCTCGGGCACTTGCCAGATGCCAAGGCCCAGTTGCGGGATCATATGTCCGTCATTCAGTCGCAGGCGTGCGGGGGGCATGGTTCTTCCTTCTTCCGGCGCGGCGAGAAAGCGGCAACTGGCCGCCCGAAGCAAGAGGAAAATCGCACGCGCCGGGTATGCTATCGCCATCGGCCCGACAGATGCCCCAGCGTCATAGCCATGCCTAGGTGCGAAGCGGCCGGTTCAGCGCCGCCCTTCGGACAGACGAAAGCGCTGAATCTTGCCGGTCTGGGTCTTTGGCAGCGCCTCGGTAAAAACCACGCGGCGGGGGTACTTGTAAGGGGCGATCATCGCCTTGGCATGGTCTTGCAGCGATTTAACCAAGGCCGCATCGCCCACAAGCCCGGGCGCCAGTACAACATGCGCCTCCACGATCTGGCCGCGCTCGTCATCGGCCACACCAACGACCGCGCATTCATGCACTGCCGGATGCGACAGAAGCGCCGCCTCTACCTCTGGTCCGGCGATATTGTAACCCGCTGAAATGATCATGTCGTCTGACCGCGCGGCAAAGTGGAAGCGCCCCTCACCGTCCTGCCAGAAACTGTCACCGGTCAGGTTCCAGCCGTTTTGCACGTACTTGCGCTGCCGCTCGTCCGCCAGATACCGGCAGCCGGTCGGCCCTCGGACCGCCAATCGACCTACTTCGCCACGCGGCATTTCGTGCCCGTCTTCGCCCACAATCCTGGCCTCGTACCCTGCCACTGGGCGCCCCGTGCAAGCTGGGCGATGGTCCGTGAAGCGGTTTGTGAGGAAGATATGCAGCATCTCGGTCGCGCCGATTCCGTCCAGCATCGGCTTGCCGGTCTTGGCAATCCACTCGTCATACACCGGCGCAGGCAGGGTTTCCCCCGCACTCACCGCCGCGCGCAAACTGGACAAGTCCGCCCCCTCGGCCATCGCCTTCAGCATCACCCGGTAGGCGGTGGGCGCGGTAAAGCAGATCGTCGCCCGATGTTCTTCGATGATCGAGATCATGTTGGGCGGGCTGGCCTGTTCCAACAGCGCCGCCGAGGCGCCAAAGCGAAGCGGAAAGATCGCAAGCCCGCCCAGACCGAAGGTAAATGCCAACGGTGGGCTACCAACGAACACATCCTCTGGCGTGACCCCCAGCACCTCGCGCGCGTAGCCGTCGGCGATGATCAAAAGGTCGCGGTGAAAGTGCATCGTCGCCTTGGGTTCCCCCGTGGTGCCGCTGGTGAAACCCAAGAGTGCCACGTCGTCCCGCCCCACCGGTGGCGGGGTAAACCGCACCGATTTGCGCAACGCCACCCGGTCCAATTCCGCATCATGGTTCGCGGTGCCATCAAAGCCGACGACGGTTTTCAGGAATACCGATCCCTTGGCCGCCGCCACCAGATCTTCCATCAGCCGCGTGTCGCACAGGGCGTGGCCGACGCAGGCTTTGTCGATGATCTTGGTCAACTCGCCCGCCCGCAGCATCGGCATGGTATTGATCACCACCGCCCCCGCCTTGGTGGCCCCGAGCCAGGCCGCCACCATCGCAGGGTTGTTGGCGCTGCGGATCAGCACCCGGTTGCCGGGTTTTACACCGTAATCCTCCGCCAGCGCGTGGGCGATGCGGTTGGTCCAGTCCGAAAGTTCCTTGTAGGTGCGGCTGCGCCCATTGCCGATCAGCGCGGTATGGTCGCCAAAGCCGCGCGCAACCATCACATCCGTCAGTTCCACAGCCGCATTCATCCAGTCAGGGTAGCCAAAGGCACCGGCATTTATCTCTGGCCAGTCCTCGGGCGCGGGCAGGCTGTCCCGGGCAAAGCTGTCTGTGTGTCCCGTCGGCCCCAGTTTCATGCGCGCCCCTCCGGAATAACCGCGGTGGCCTCGATCTCCACCTTGGCGCGGTCCTCGACGAGCGCCACCACCTGCACCAGGGCCATCGCCGGATAATGCCGCCCGATGATTTCCTTGTAGACCGCACCCAGCGCCTTGAGGTTGGCCAGATACTCGGTTTTGTCGGTCACATACCAGGTCAGCCGCACGATATGCTCGGGCCGTGCATCCGCTTCGGCCAGCACGGCGACGATGTTGCGCAGCGCCTGCGCCACCTGGCCGGCGAAGTCATCGGTCTCAAAGACGCAGTCGCCGGTCCAGCCCACCATGCCGCCGGTGAACACCATCCGCCCGGTCGCCGCGACACCGTTGGAATAACCCCGCGCCGGTTTCCACCCCTTGGGGTGCAGGAATTCATGCATCCTCCGCCTCCGTGAATGCCGCTATCCGCTCCCGCATCGCTGCGGGCCAGGGCTTTGGTCGTCCGCCCGCTTCAACCCAAACCAGAACCAGTTTCGCGGTGACACGGTGGCTGGCGTTCGACCACGCCTCAAGCGTAATGCTCACCGAACTGCCGCCCAGCCGCGTCACCGCCAGCCGCCATTCCAGCCCCTCGCCCAACCGGCTCGGGGCATGAAACTCCGTCTCCAGCCGCGCCGTCGGCACGCCTTCGCCGGCCTGCATCATCATGGCAAAGGACCGCCCCGCCACCTCGCAGAAAAAGTTTTCCACCACCGAGTTCGTCATCTCGAAATAGCGCGGATAGAACACGATTCCCGCCGGATCGCAGTGATTGAACTCAACGGGAATCGTGCGGCGGTAGATCATTCGCTCGCCTCGGGCGGCAGGAAATCCACATCATGCGCGGCCGATGCGGCGATCACGGCGGGCACATCCGACATGTTGTGCAGCACCTCGAACAACGCCTCCAGCTTGCCCGCAGGCGACACCCAGAACAGCGCCCGCACCGGCTTGTCCGACTTGTTGAAATAGCCGTGCGGCACGCCACGCGGCATCCGCACCAGATCGCCCGCCTTCGCCGTGTGCCAGACCCCGTCCAGCTTCAGCTCCAGCTGGCCTTCCTGCACCAGAATGAACTCATCCTGGGTCGGGTGCACATGCACTGGCACGAACTGCCCGGGCTCCGAGTTCGTCTCAAAGGCAAAGCTCGCCTCGCAACTCGCTTTGGGAAAATACCGCTGTCCCAGAATGTTCAACTCGCGCCCGTGATAGGCCGCGCCTGCCTTTGTAATCCCACCGTCCAGTTTCATCTCACCCTCCTGTCACCCGCCCAGCACCGCGCGGGCGATAATGATCCGTTGCACGTCTGACGCGCCCTCATAGATGCGCAGCGCCCTGATCTCGCGGTACAGCCTCTCCACCACCGAGCCTGCGCGCACCCCATCGCCGCCATGCAGTTGCACCGCGATGTCGATCACCTCCTGCGCGGCTTCGGTGGCGTAAAGCTTGGCCATCGCCGCCTCTCGGGTGACCCGCGCCGCGCCCTGATCCTTGACCCAGGCCGCCCGGTAGACCAGCAGCGCTGCCGCATCGATCTTCAGCGCCATATCCGCCAGACGCCCCTGCACCATCTGCATCTCGGCCAGCGCCTGTCCCTGAATGCGCCGCGCCTTGACCCGCGCCAGCGCCTCATCCAGTGCGCGGCGCGCAAAGCCCAGCGCCGCCGCCCCGACGGTTGACCGGAACACATCGAGGACCGACATGGCGATCTTGAACCCCTCGCCCGTAGCGCCGATCAGGGCACCCTCCGGCAAATGCACATCCTGCAACCTCAGGGTTGCAAGCGGATGCGGGGCGATGACCTCCAACCGCTCCTCCACCACCAGCCCCGCCACATCCGCCGGCATCAGAAACGCCGACAGACCCTTCGCCCCCGGCGCCTCACCCGTCCGCGCAAAGACCACATAGACATCCGCAATCCCGCCGTTCGAAATCCATGTCTTCTCGCCGTTCAGCACCCAGCCGCCCTGCACCCGCTCCGCCGTCGTCGACGTTGCCGCAACGTCCGAGCCTGAGGCCGACTCGGTCAGCGCAAACCCCGCAGTCGCCGTTCCCGCCCGCGTCCGCTCCAACCACGCCCGTTGCTCCGCCGTTCCGAACAACGACACAGCCCCCATCCCCAACCCCTGCATCGCAAAGGCGAAATCCGCCAACCCGTCATGTCGCGCCAGCGTCTCTCGGATCAGGCAGAGCGTGCGCACGTCCAACGCACCGCCGGAATGCTGCAACCAGCCACCCGCGCCCAGATCCGCCACCAACCCCTTGCACGCGGTATCGACATCGCCGTGATCCACCGGCAGATGCGCCGCACACCACGCCTCCAGCCCCTCGGCCAAGGCGCGATGCCTATCCTCAAGGAACGGCCAACTCAGAAAACTCACATCTGCCATGGTTTCATCTGTCCACACATCGCCCGGGGTCTGGGGCAGCGCCCCGATCCGCCCTCAGTCCCCCGGAAACTCCGGCTTTTGCCTCGCCCCAAACGCCCGGTACGCCCGCTCGAAGTCTTTCGTCTGCATGCAGATCGCCTGCGCTTGCGCTTCCGCCTCGATCGCGGCCAGCAGCCCCATGTCCCATTCCTGCAGCAGTTGGGTCTTGGTCACCGCATGCGCAAACACCGGCCCTGCGGCCAATTGCTCGGCCAAGGCCAGGGCCTCGGCCTCAAGGCTCTCCGCCCCGTGCAGCGCGTTCCAAAATCCCCAGCGCTCGCCCTCTGCCGCCGTCATCACCCGCCCGGTGTACAAAAGCTCTGCCGCCCGCCCCTGCCCGATGATCCGCGGCAGCATCGCGCAAGCCCCCATGTCGCAGCCTGCCAGCCCGACCCGGGTGAACAGAAACGCGCATTTGGCCTCGGGGCTGGCCAGGCGCATATCCGCCGCCATCGCCAGGATCGCCCCGGCCCCCACCGCAACCCCGTCCACTGCCGCGATGATCGGCTTGCCGCAGCTCAGCATCGCTTTCACCAGATCGCCGGTCATCCGGGTAAAGGCGAGCAGTACCGCCATCGGGCTGCCCACCAGTGGCCCGATGATGTCATGCACGTCGCCGCCTGACGAGAAATTCCCACCGTTCGACGCAAACACTACCACATCCACATCGGTGGCCCCGGCCAGGGCGCGAAAGCAATCGCGGAGTTCGGCATAGCTTTGGAACGTTAGCGGATTCTTCCGCTCCGGCCGGTTCAGCCTGATCAGCGCCACCCTGCCCCGCATCTCCCAGATGAAATGCTCCGGCCTCAGCCCTGCCATCTTTGTCATCGCGCACCCATCCGTTTCAGGATCTCGGTCATAGCTTCAAGGTCTGTCTCGCTGACCCCGCTGAACAGCTTGCCCACTTCCGCCTCATGTCCCGCCGCCAGCCCCTCGAACGCGGCTAGGCCTTCCGGCGTCAGCGCTACAAAAACCGTCCGCCGATCTTCTTCCGATGGTGTTCGGCGCACGAAACCATCCGTCTCCAGCCGGTCGACCACCGTTGTCGCGTTGCCGTTCGACACCAGCAACATCCGCGACAGCTCAGACATCGTCACCCCGTCGCGCCGCCGCCACAGTGCAGCCATCACGTCAAACCGGGGCAATGTTGTGCCGTGCTTGACCCGCAGATGCTCGCGAAGGTGGCTTTCGGCAGCACGGGTTACACCAAGCAGCCGGATCCACATCTTCAAGCGGCGCTTGGAAAGCTCGCTCACGCCTCGCCCCCCGAGATTGCAATCGCCTGTCCATTGATCCCCTCCGACCCCGGCCCGCACAGCCACAACGCCGCTGCGGTAACTTCTGCAGGCTGGATCAACCGCCGTTGCGGGCTCATTGCTTCCAAAGCTGCCCGCGCCTCGGCCTGCGTCCGCCCGGTCTTTTCCGCGATCACCGCCACCGACCGATCCGTCATCGGCGTGTCGAGAAACCCCGGACAGAGCGCATTCACCGTCACCGGCCCCTTTGCCACCTCCAGCGCCAGCGACCGCGTCAGGCCGATCACCCCGTGTTTGGCCGCTGCATAGGGCGCGATCTTGGCATAGCCTTTCAGCCCGGCGGTGGAGGCGACCGAGATCAGCCGCCCCCAGCCCGGCATCTGCCTGAGGCCCGCCTGCAGCGTCACGAATACCCCCGTCAGGTTCACCGCGATCATCGCGTTCCACTGGTCCAGTGTCGTGCGCAGAAACGGCGCTGAATCCGCCGCCCCGGCATTGGCAATCACGACGTCGCAAGGCCCGGCCTCGGCAAACATCGCCGCGACCGACGCCTGATCGGTCACATCCGCCACCATAACCTGCGCACCTGTCACAGCCGCCACCGCCTCCAGCGCGTCGCGCCTTCGCCCCGCAATTACCACCGTGGCCCCCGCCGCCGCAAAGCCGCGCGCCAGGTCGGCCCCCGCGCCAGAGCCGCCGCCGGTAATCAAAACACGGTGCCCTTCAAGCACGGATCACCTCCGCCGTCTTGGCCGCCAGCCGCCGCGCCTGATCGCGCCCCGGCAGATAGGGAAGCGGCCAAGCTGTCGCCTCGTCGCCCGCCGCCACCGCCGCATGCAAGGTCCAGTAAGGGTCCGCCAGATGTGGCCGCGCAAGGCAAACCAGATCCGCCCGTCCCGCGAGCAGGATCTGGTTCACCTGATCCGCCTCGGTGATGTTGCCCACGGCCATCGTCGCAAGTCCCGTTTCGTTGCGGATTCGGTCGGAGAACGGCGTCTGGAACATTCGGCCATAGACCGGTTTGGCATCTGGCGAAGTTTGCCCCGCGCTCACGTCAATGATGTCCGCACCGGCACCCGCGAAGGCCAAGGCAATCTCTACCGCTTCCGACCCCGTGACCCCATCCGCGCCAACCCAGTCCGTCGCCGAAATGCGCACTGACACTGGCTTTGCCCCCGGCCACTCCGCCCTCATGGCGCCGAACACTTCCAGCGGATAGCGCAGCCGGTTCTCCAGACTGCCGCCGTATTCATCCGTGCGCGTGTTCGATACTGGGCTGATAAACGACGACATCAGATAACCATGCGCAGCATGAAGTTCGATCATATCAAAGCCACACTTCGATGCCATCTCGGTCGCCCGGACGAACTGCAACAACACCTTGTCCATGTCGTCGCGGTTCATTTCTTTCGGCACCTGATTGGCGGGCGACCATGGGATCGCCGACGCACACATCACTGGCCAATTGCCATGCGGCAAGGGCGCGTTATCCTCTTGCCAGCCCAGCTGGGTGGACCCCTTACGCCCCGAATGGCCGATTTGGCAACAGATCTTCGCCTCGGTCTCTGCATGCACGAAATCGACCAGCCGCTTCCAGGCCACCTCATGCTTTGGCGCGTAAAGCCCTGGACAGCCCGGCGTGATCCGGCCATGCGCGGACACGCAGGTCATCTCGGTGTAAACCAGCCCGGCGCCGCCCTTGGCGCGTTCGGCGTAATGCACGAAATGCCAGTCGGTCGGGCAGCCGTCCACCGCCTTGTATTGCGCCATCGGGCTGACGACGACACGGTTCTTCAACGCCATGTCGCGCAGCCGGAACGGCGCGAACATCGGCTTGCGGCCCGGCTCGCCCCCGGCTTGGCGCTGAAACCAATCCTCAGCCTCAGCCAGCCACTCCGGGTCGCGCAGCCGCAAGTTTTCATGCCCGATCCGCTGGCTGCGGGTCAGCAGAGAATAGGCAAACTGCACGGGCGGCATATCCAGATAGCGCTCGACTTCCTCGAACCACTCAAGGCTATTGCGCGCTGCTGATTGCAGGCGCAACACCTCGACCCGCCGCTCCTCCTGATAGCGCTGGAATGCCGCCTCCTGCGTCGGTTCCGAATGCAGATAGTCAGCCAGCGCGATCGCCGATTCCAAAGCAAGCTTTGTTCCCGACCCGACCGAGAAATGTGCCGTGGCCGCAGCATCGCCCATCAGCACCACGTTTTCATGATACCAGCGTTGGCAGATCACCCGTGGAAACTGCATCCATACCGCCGACCCGCGCAGATGGGCGGCGTTCGACATCAACTCATGCCCGCCCAGATGGGCAGCGAAAATCTTGCGGCACGTCCTGACCGTTTCCTCCTTGGTCATGTCCTCGAAACCCCATGCCTCCCAGGTCTCCGGCGCGCATTCTACGATGAAAGTCGCGGTGTCCTTGTCGAACTGGTAGACATGCGCCCAGATCCAGCCATGCGCGGTTTTTTCGAAGATGAAGGTAAAGGCGTCATCGAACTTGGCGTGCGTGCCCAGCCAGACAAACTTGCAGCGCCGCGTGTCGATGTCGGGCTGGAACACAGCCTCGTATTCCCGCCGCACCACGGAATTCAGCCCGTCGCCGGCCACCACCAGATCATACTCGCGCCGATATTCCTCGGCGGTCTTGAACTCTGTCTCGAACCGCAGGTCCACGCCCAATTGCCGCGCCCGCATCTGCAGCAGGATCAACAGCGCCTTGCGCCCGATCCCGGCAAAACCGTGCCCGCCCGACACCGTTCGCACCCCATTATGGACAACCGCGATGTCATCCCAATAGGCGAACTCCGCCCGGATCGCATCGGCACTGACCGGGTCATTCGCGTGCATTTTGCCCAGCGAGTCATCCGACAGCACGACCCCCCAGCCGAACGTATCACTGGCCCGATTCCGTTCCAGCACCGTTACCCGATGCGACGCGTCACGCAGCTTCATCGAGATGGCGAAGTATAGTCCGGCTGGTCCGCCCCCCAGGCAAAGGATATTCATGCGCAGGCTCCCTGAATTGTCTCAAGCCTGCCACTGCCCGAAAACAATTTCAAGCTTGAAATTTCTGACTTGAAATTTTGCGGTGCGGGCGCAAGATGCCGCCATGGAATTGCAAATCGAAACGCATCTTGGCTGGGTCTGTTTGACGCTCAACCGGCCAACGGCCAGAAACGCGCTGAACACGGCACTGCTGGAAAGTCTTGCGGCCATCCTGACGCGGC
>NZ_JANMET010000251.1:0-5009 GCF_031377265.1 Tabrizicola sp.
AACTCGTCATCCGATATCGCGCTCACAGTCTCACCACCTCACAAATCCATCAACAACCGACGCGGGTCCTCCAGTGCCTCCTTCACCCGCACCAGGAACGTCACTGCGCCCTTGCCATCCACGATGCGGTGGTCGTAGCTCAGCGCGAGGTACATCATCGGGCGGATGACGATCTGGCCAGCGACCACGACCGGGCGGTCCTGGATCTTGTGCATGCCGAGGATGCCGGACTGCGGGGGGTTGAGGATGGGGGAGGACATCAGCGAGCCGTAGACGCCGCCGTTCGAGATGGTGAAGCTGCCGCCCTGCATTTCGGCCATCGACAGCTTGCCGTCGCGGGCGCGGAGGCCAAGCTCGGAGATCTTTTTCTCAATGGCGGCGAAGCCCATCTGGTCGGCGTCGCGGACCACGGGGACCACGAGGCCGGAGGGGGTGCCGACGGCCACGCCCATGTGGACGTAGTTCTTGTAGACCACGTCGTGGCCGTCAATCTCGGCGTTGACCTCGGGGACCTCTTTCAGCGCATGGGTGCAGGCCTGCACGAAGAAGGACATGAAGCCAAGCTTCACGCCGTGCTTTTTCTCGAACATGTCTTTGTATTCGTTGCGAAGTCCCATGACTGCGGACATGTCCACCTCGTTGTAGGTGGTCAACATGGCGGCGGTGTTTTGCGCGTCTTTCAGGCGGCGCGCGATGGTGGCGCGGAGGCGGGTCATCTTGACGCGTTCCTCGCGCGCGGCGTCATCGGCGGGGACGGGCGCGCGGGGCAGGGCGGCGGGGGCCGGGGCGGGGGCCGCAGCGGCGGCGGCGGCACCGGGGGCACCAGCAACGGCGCGGGCCACGTCTTCCTTCATGATGCGACCGTCACGACCGGTGCCTTGCACCTGATCCGGGGAAAGGTTCGCCTCGGCCATCGCTTTCTTGGCGGCGGGGGCGTTTTCAACCGCCTTGGCTGCAGGGGTTGTCGCCGCAGCCACCTGGGCCACCGCCTTCGCGGGGGTGACAGTTGGGGCCGCCGCCGCGCCTTCGGTCACGATGGCAAGCCGCGCGTTGGCAGCGACTGTGGTGCCCTCGGGTGCGAGGATTTCCGAGAGGACACCGGTCACCGGGCTGGGCACCTCGACCGAGACCTTGTCGGTCTCCAGCTCGCACAGCATTTCGTCTTGTTTCACCGCGTCGCCGGGTTTCTTGAACCAGGTCGATACGGTCGCCTCAGCCACGGATTCCCCAAGGGCGGGTACCATTACGTCAGTCATGTTTGCCTCCTCAGGCGATCGTGAGCGCGTCATTCACGAGCGCGGTCTGTTCATATTTATGGCGGCTGGCGAGGCCCGTTGCGGGCGAGGCCGAGGCCTTGCGGCCGACATAGGTTGGGCGCGTTTCGCGGCCACGCAGCTTGGTGAGCACTTGTTCCAGTTCCGGTTCAATGAAGGACCAGGCGCCCTGGTTCTTGGGCTCTTCCTGGCACCATATAATCTCGGCCTTGGGAAAGCGTCCGATCTCCTGGGTCAGCGACAGCGTCGGCACGGGGTAAAGCTGTTCAACGCGCAACAGGTAGACATCGTCGATGCCACGCGCGTCACGTTCGGCCAGCAGGTCGAAGTAGACTTTGCCCGAGCAGATCACCACGCGCTTGATCTTGGCATCGGGCTTCAGCTTGGTCGTCGAATTGCCCTTTTGCGCATCATCCCACAGAACGCGGTGGAAGGTGGAGCCATCGGTGAAATCTGCGGCCGCCGAGACGCACATCGGATGGCGCAGGAGCGACTTCGGCGTCATCAGGATCAGCGGCTTGCGGTAGGTGCGGTGCAACTGGCGGCGCAGGATGTGGAAGTAATTCGCCGGGGTGGAGCAGTTGGCGACGATCCAGTTATCCTCGGCCGAGTTTTGCAGGAAGCGTTCGAGGCGGGCGGAGGAATGTTCCGGCCCCTGACCTTCCCAGCCGTGCGGCAGAAGGCAGACCAGGCCGGACATCCGCAGCCATTTCGCCTCGCCCGAGCAGATGAACTGGTCGAACATGATCTGCGCACCATTTGCGAAATCGCCGAACTGCGCCTCCCACATCACCAGGGCGTTGGGTTCGGACAGGGAATAACCGTATTCAAAGCCAAGCACCGCATATTCCGACAGCATCGAGTCAATCACCTCGAACCGGGCCTGCCCGGCGCGGATGTGGTTCAGCGGGTAGTGGCGTTCTTCGGTGGTCTGGTCGACAAAGGCGGAATGGCGCTGGCTGAAGGTGCCGCGTGTGCAATCCTGCCCCGACAGGCGCACGGGGAAGCCTTCGGTGACGAGTGAGCCGAAGGCCAAGGCTTCGGCGGTGGCCCAGTCAAAGCCTGTGCCCGTTTCGAACATCTTGGCCTTGGCATCCAGCTGGCGGGCGACGGTCTTGTGCAGATCGAAGCCGTCGGGCACGCGGGTCAGGCCGGTGCCGATTTCGGCCAGCGTTTCGGCCTTGATCCAGGTTTCGCCGCGCTGGTAGTTGTTCAGATCCTTGGTCGCCATGTTCTTCCAGCGGCCATCCAGCCAGTCGGCCTTATTGGGCTTGAAGGCCTTGCCGACCTCGAACTCTTCGTTCAGGCGGGCCTGGAAGGCGGCCTTCATATCCTCGATCTCGCCTTCGGGGATCAGGCCATCCTTGACCAGACGTTCGGTGTAAAGCTGCAGGGTGGATTTCTGCTTGCGGATCCGGGTGTACATTGCGGGGTTTGTGAACATTGGTTCATCCCCCTCGTTGTGGCCAAAGCGGCGGTAGCAGAAGATATCCAGCACTACGTCCTTGTGGAACTTCTGACGGTATTCGGTGGCGACGCGGGCGGCGTGGACCACGGCCTCCGGGTCGTCACCGTTGACGTGGAAGATTGGCGCTTCGACCATCAGCGCAATGTCGGTGGGGTAGGGGGAAGAACGGCTGAAGGATGGCGCGGTGGTAAAGCCGATCTGGTTGTTGACGATGATGTGGATGGTGCCGCCGGTGCGGTGCCCACGCAGGCCCGACAGGCCAAAGCATTCCGCGACCACGCCTTGCCCCGCAAAGGCCGCATCGCCATGCAGCAGGATCGGCATCACGGTGCCACGCTCGGGGTCGTTGTTCTGATCCTGCTTGGCGCGGACCTTGCCAAGGACGACAGGGTTCACCGCCTCCAGGTGGCTGGGGTTCGCGGTGAGGGAAAGGTGCACGATGTTGCCGTCGAAATCGCGGTCCGACGAGGCACCGAGGTGGTACTTCACATCACCCGAACCGCCGACATCTTCGGGCTTGTAGCTGCCGCCCTGAAATTCGTGGAAAATCGCGCGGTAGGGTTTCATCATCACATTGGCCAGAACCGACAACCGGCCCCGGTGCGGCATGCCGATGACGATTTCCCGCACCCCCAGCGCGCCGCCGCGCTTGATGATCTGTTCCATCGCGGGGATCAGGCTTTCACCGCCATCGAGACCAAAGCGTTTGGTGCCCATGTATTTGACGTGAAGGAATTTTTCGTAGCCTTCCGCCTCCACCAGCTTTTTCAGGATGGCCTTGCGGCCTTCGCGGGTGAACTGGATTTCCTTGCCGTAGCCTTCGATCCGTTCCTTCAGCCAGGCGGCCTGCTCGGGGTCGGAGATGTGCATGTATTGCAGCGCGAAGGTGCCGCAATAGGTGCGTTTGACGATGTCGATGATCTCGCGCATCGAGGCGTGCGTCAGGCCAAGGACATTGTCGATGAAGATCGGGCGGTCGAGGTCGGATTCGGCAAAGCCGTAGGAGGCGGGGTCAAGCTCGGGGTGATGC
Source organism: Tabrizicola sp. (assembly GCF_031377265.1). Lineage (GTDB taxonomy): Bacteria > Pseudomonadota > Alphaproteobacteria > Rhodobacterales > Rhodobacteraceae > JAUYQR01. The sequence goes on from NZ_JANMET010000251.1 coordinate 3,773, forward strand.
TTGGTGTCGGTCAGGCCAAGTGGGTCGAGGTCCGCCGCCAGATGGCCCCGGATGCGGTAGGCGCGGATGATCATGATGGCGCGGATAGAGTCGAGGACGGCGCGCTTGATCTGATCGTCGCTGACCGGGGTTCCCATTTCAGCGGCTTTGGCGGCGATCTTGTCACCGGCGGCTTTTGCGTCCTTGGCGGCGGGCGGCGTGGCCCACTCTCCGGTCAGCGCGGCGGTGAGGTCATCGACCGGCTGCGGCGGCCAGTCGGTGCGCGCCCAAGACGGGCCCGAGGCGGCGCGCTTGGCGTCAAGCTCGCTGTCACCGAGGGCGCGGAAAAATTCGGCCCAGGTGGCGTCCACCGTGTTCGGATCGGCGGCGTAGCGCGCTTGAAGCTGGTCCACGTAATCGGCATTGGCCCCGTCGAGGAAAGAGGAGGCGGTGAAGGCGGCGGTGGGGGATTGTTCGGTCATTGTGGGACCTCGTTAGGATTGGGACCGTAGCGGTTGAAGCCGGGGGTGGAGGGAAGGGCGCAGAGGATCAGGACACCCAAGTTCACGATGATCAGTGCAGTTTCAAAGGAGTAGAACCAGTGGAAGCGGTCAACGTCAGTCAACAGCGGTGCAAACCCCAAAATGACGACTGCGATCACGAGAGTTGCTCCTGCCGTTCCGGGAATATTCCGATCCTGAAGCCGTCGCGCGGTTACAGCCGCAGACGCAGGCAAGGTCAAAAGCAGGAAGGTGTCGGCGAAGGGCAGGAAGGCAAAATCCCCGTCGATATCCATTTGTAAAAGACGCAGATCTACCGCGAAAAAAAGGATCGCGTAGACTGCGAAGGTAAAGAGAAGGAACCACCAGAACTCGGACCGAGAGGCCGGGCCGGAGAACTGGAAGGACTTGGCAAGGCAAGTCTTTATGGCCTGCGCCGATCCCATTTTATCCCTTGATCGCCTTCAACACCGCTTCGCCCAAGCCCGCCGGGCTGTCGGCGACCACGATCCCGGCGCGCAGCATCGCCTCGATCTTTGACTGCGCATCGCCCTTGCCGCCTGCCACGATGGCCCCCGCATGGCCCATGCGACGACCCGGAGGTGCCGTGCGTCCGGCGATGAAACCGGCGGTAGGTTTCCAGCGGCCCTTTTTGCGCTCATCGGCGAGGAATTGGGCGGCGTCTTCTTCGGCGGCACCGCCGATCTCGCCGATCATGATGATCGAATGGGTGTCCGGGTCGGCGAGGAACATCTCGA
>NZ_JANMET010000271.1:0-4138 GCF_031377265.1 Tabrizicola sp.
GATTGCGCTGTTGCGCGGGGGTATGGGGGTGACGGTCGGGGTGGCGTTGATGCTGCTGGCGCGCGGGCTGTCGGCGGGGCTGGAGCCAATGATCACAGAGCGCGTGGAGCAGGTGACCGAAGACCCGGCGCATGCGGCAACGTTCGTTGATATCCGGCTGCGGCTGGGCGAATTGCCAGAGCTGTTGCGCGAGGTGGCTGCAGGGATCGCGGTGCCCGAAGATCTGGGCGACGGTTTCACCCTGAAGGCGGTTCAGGCCGAGGGGGTGGTGCTGCGCTATGTCTACACGCTAAGCGGGCCTGATACCGAGCCGGGCTACGGCGCTGCGGCCGAGGTTGCAGCACAAACCTGCGGCGACGCGATGTTAAGCCGGTTGCTGAAAGCCGGCGCACGGCTGGTATTCGACTACGAAGCGGCAGGTCGCGCCACCACCGGCTTTAGCGTAACGCAAACCGATTGTGCGGTCTGACGCCAACGAAACGCAGCTTTCACGATCATTTGTGTCAAGTCGCCTTTTGCCATTTGTGCCCGGCGCGTTAGTTGGGTCTAATGGAAGCGTATAATCCTGCGAGGAGCATTCTGATGTCCGATACCAACGCGCTGGTCGCCGAAATCGAAGCGCTGGGCGCGACGCTGGGGCAGGCAAAAGCCTCGATCAACCAACGCTTCATCGGGCAGGAGAAGGTCGTGGACCTTGTGCTGGCGTCGATGCTGTGCGGCGGTCATGCGCTGCTGGTGGGCCTGCCGGGTTTGGGCAAGACGCGGCTGGTGGATACCTTGGGCACGGTGATGGGGCTGAAGGCCAACCGGATCCAGTTCACGCCGGACCTGATGCCCGCCGATATCCTCGGGTCGGAAGTGCTGGACAGTGACAAGGCCGGCACGCGGGCGTTTCGGTTTATCGAAGGACCGATCTTTTGCCAGCTGCTGATGGCAGATGAGATCAACCGCGCCAGCCCCCGCACGCAATCGGCGCTGTTGCAGGCGATGCAGGAAAAGGAAGTGACGATCGCGGGGCAACACCGCCCGCTTGGCCGCCCGTTCCATGTGCTGGCCACGCAAAACCCGATCGAGCAGGAAGGGACCTACCCTTTGCCCGAGGCGCAGCTGGACCGGTTTTTGGTGCAGGTGGATGTGGAATACCCGACCCGCGCAACCGAACGCGACATCCTGATTGCCACGACGGGCATCGAAGACGCCGAGGCGCATCAGGTGTTCACCGCCGAAGGGCTGATCGCGGCACAATCGGTGATCCGGCGGATGCCGGTCGGCGACAAGGTGGTCGAGGCGATCCTTGATCTGGTGCGCGCCTGCCGTCCGGGGGAAGCGGAGGGCCGTGATCTGGCGGATAGCCTGAGCTGGGGTCCGGGGCCGCGTGCGGCGCAGGCGCTGATGCTGACGGTGCGGGCGCGGGCGCTTTTGGACGGGCGGCTGGCGCCGTCGGTTACGGACGTGGCGGCGCTGGCGCGGGCGGTGATGACGCACCGGATGTCACTGTCGTTTGCGGCACGGGCGCGGGGCGAAACGCTGTCGGGCATCATTGAGCGGGTCACCGGCCGGGTGCTGGGACTTGAGGCGGCCGCGTGAGCCAAAGCCCCGCCAATCTGAACGCTGATCTGCGGGCACGCGCCGAGGGGCTGGGTCAGACCCTGCCGCCGCTCTTGGCCGAGGCCGAGATGCTGGCAGCGACCGTGATGCTGGGCGAACACGGGCGTCGGCGGGCGGGTCTGGGCGATGAGTTCTGGCAATACCGCCCGGCGCATCAGGGCGATTCGGCGCGAATGATCGATTGGCGGCGGTCGGCGCGGTCTGACGCGCATTTCGTGCGCGAACGCGAATGGCAGGCGGCGCAATCGGTGACGCTGTGGGTGGACCCGTCGAAATCGATGAGCTTCACTGGCGACAAGGGCCGTGCGCCAAAGTCTGACCGCGCAAAGCTGCTGGCGCTGGCGCTGGCGGTGCTGTTGTTGCGCGGCGGCGAGCGGGTGGGGATCGCGGGCATGGCCGCCCCGCGCGCGGGCAAGGCGCAGATGCTGCGGCTGGCCGCACGACTGGCGGGCGATGACGGGGCCGAGGAATACGGCGCACCGGTCACCGAAGGCATGATGAGCCACGGGCGGGCGGTGTTCCTGTCGGATTTCCTGGGCGATCTGGCGGCGGTCGAGGCGGGTCTGGCGCGGGCGGCGGATCGCGGCGTAAAGGGCGTGCTGATCCAGGTTCTGGACCCGGCGGAAGAGGATTTCCCCTTTGACGGGCGCACGATTTTCGAATCGATGGGCGGCACGCTGCGCCATGAGACGCAGCAGGCCGGCGATCTGCGCGCCCGCTATCTGGCGCGGTTGGCCGAACGCAAGGACCGGCTGGCGACACTGTCGCGCGCGGTCGGCTGGCATTTCACCACGCATCACACCGGTAGCCCGGCGCAGGCAGCGCTGTTGTGGGCCTATTCGGCGCTGGAAGGCGGCCGCTGATGTTCATGCTGGGGCCAATCGGGTTTGCGACGCCGCTGTTGCTGTTGGGGCTGATCGCGCTGCCGATCCTGTGGCTCTTGCTGCGCGCGGTGCCACCGGCACCGATCCGGCGGCGGTTTCCCGGCGTGGCGCTGCTGCTGGGCCTCAAGGATGACGAAGCCGAGACCGACAAGACACCCTGGTGGCTCTTGTTGCTGCGCATGCTGGCGGTGGCGGCGGCGATTGTTGGGTTTTCCGGCCCGGTGCTGAACCCCGACGTGCGGGTGCCGGGGGGTGGGCCGCTGCTGGTGCTGGTTGACGGGTCATGGGCCGATGCCCGCGACTGGCCGCGCCGGATGGACCGGGCGGCGGCGCTGGTGGACGAGGCAGGCAGCGCGGGGCGCACGGTGGCAGTGATCCGGCTGACCGATGCGCCAGAGGCGGTGGCGTTTCAGGCGGCGGACGCGTGGGCGGGCCGGGTGGCGGGCTTGCAGCCGCAGCCTTGGGCACCGGGCGCGCTGGCCGGTTGGGTGCCGGTGCTGCCCGAGGGCCGCTTTGACAGCGTGTGGCTGTCGGACGGCTTGGCCCATGACGGGCGGGCCGATCTGTTGGCCGCACTGCAGGCGCGCGGCGGCGTTCGGGTGATCGAAAGCCCGCGCCCGGTGCTGGCGCTGCATCCGGCGGGGTTTGAGGACGGTGCGGTGGTGGTGGCGGTGAGCCGCCTGCCGGCGGCCGACGCCGTGTCGGTTGAGGTGATTGCGCGCGGGCCTGACCCATCGGGGATCGAGCGGGAACTGGCGCGGGTGACGGTGCCCTTTGCCGCAGGGGCAGAACGGGCCGAAGCGACGCTGGATCTGCCGCCCGAATTGCGCAACCGGATCACCCGGTTCGAGATCGAAGGTATCCGGTCGGCATGTGCGGTCAGCCTGACAGACGACAGCCTGAAGCGGCGCAAGGTGGCGATCATCGCAGCGGGCAACGAACAGGAAGGGCTGCAACTTCTGTCGCCGACGCACTACCTGCGTCAGGCGCTGGAACCGGTGGCCGAACTGATCGAGGGCAGCCTGACGGATGTGCTGCTGGCCAACCCCGATGTGGTGATCCTGGCCGATGTGGCCAAGCTGACGCAGGCCGAGACGGACGCGACGCTGGACTGGCTGGAAAAGGGCGGGCTGCTGCTGCGCTTTGCCGGGCCGCGGCTGGCTGCAAGCGATGTCAGCCGGACGGTCGAAGACCCGCTGATGCCGGTGCGCCTGCGGGAAGGTGGCCGATCAGTCGGCGGCACGATGAGCTGGGGCGAACCGAAGGGGCTGGCCCCGTTTGCCGAAGGCTCGCCGTTCTTTGGCCTGCCTGCGCCAGCGGATGTGACCGTGAAGGAGCAGGTTCTGGCGCAGCCCGACCCCGATCTGGGCGCGCGGACGATTGCGGCGCTGGAGGATGGCACGCCGTTGGTCACCCGCAAGGTGGTGGGCGACGGGCAGGTGGTGCTGGTGCATGTGACGGCAAATGCCGAATGGTCGACGCTGCCCCTGTCGGGCCTGTTCGTGGCGATGCTGGAGCGGTTGGCAGTTTCTACCCGGCCCGCGCTGCCCGAGGCCGAGGATCTGGCAGGACAGGTCTGGGTGCCGGAAGTGGTGCTGGATGCGTATGGGCAACTGTCCGACGCGGGCGAAGTGGCCGGTGTGGCG
>NZ_JANMET010000235.1:0-1648 GCF_031377265.1 Tabrizicola sp.
CCAGCACCGGCGCCCCCGACGTGATCAGCGCCACCGCCAGAAACTGCGACGCACCCGCATAGATGATCAGCGACAGCGCGGTCGCCTCGACCGCCGTCAGACCGCTTTGGGTCGCAACCACACCAAAGGAAAACGAGATCGGCAGGTAGCCGAGCGCGACCGGAATGGCGGCGATAAGTCCGTCGCGAAAGCTGGCACTGTCCCCGGTTTGCACGAACGCGACTACTCCGCCGCCTTCAGATAGCTTTCCAGCGGCGGGCAGGTGCAGATCAGGTGCCGGTCGCCGTAGACATTGTCCACCCGGCCCACCGGTGGCCAGTACTTGTCCACCTTGAAGGCACCCGGCGGAAAGCAGCCCTGCGCGCGGCTGTATTTGCGGTCCCAGGCCTCAGTCACGAGTGCCGCCACGGTATGGGGCGCATGGCGGAGCGGGCTGTCCTCGGCGCTGATCTCGCCCCGCTGCACCGCCGCAATTTCCGCGCGGATCGCCAGCATGGCGGTGACGAAGCGGTCGATCTCGGCCTTGGTCTCGCTCTCGGTCGGTTCCACCATCAGCGTACCTGCCACTGGCCAGCTCATCGTCGGCGCATGAAAGCCGTTGTCGATCAACCGCTTGGCAATGTCGTCCACGGTCACCCCAGCCTCGGCAAAGGGCCGGGTGTCCAGAATACATTCATGCGCCACCCGGCCCTTGTTGCCCATGAACAGGATCGGATAGGCCCCCTTCAGCCGCGCCGCGATGTAATTGGCGTTCAGGATCGCTACCCGCGTCGCCTGCGTGCAACCCGCCCCCCCCATCAGCAGGCAATAGGCCCATGAGATCAGCAGGATCGACGCCGACCCATAGGGTGCAGCACTGACAGGGCCTTCGGCCCCGCCCGTCTCCGGATGCCCGGGCAGGAACGGCGCCAGATGCGCCTTCACGCCAATCGGCCCCATCCCCGGCCCGCCGCCGCCGTGCGGGATCGCGAAAGTCTTGTGCAGGTTCAGGTGGCTCACGTCCGACCCGATCTCACCCGGTTTCACCAGCCCGACCAACGCGTTCATGTTGGCCCCGTCCAGATAGACCTGCCCGCCATGATCATGGGTGATCCGGCAGATCTCCTTCACCGTCTCTTCGAACACCCCGTGGGTGGAGGGATAGGTGATCATGCAGGCCGCCAGCCGGTCGCCCGCCGCCTCCGCCTTGGCGGCAAAATCCTCCAAATCCACATCGCCATTAGGCGCGGATTTCACCACCACCACCTCCATCCCCGCCATCTGCGCGCTGGCCGGGTTGGTGCCATGCGCCGAAACCGGGATCAGGCAGACGTTGCGATGCGCGTCACCCCGGCTGCGGTGATAGGCCTGAATGGTCAACAGCCCCGCATATTCCCCCTGCGCCCCGGAATTCGGCTGCATCGACATCGCGTCATAGCCGGTGATCTCGCAGAGCTTCGCCGTCAGATCGTCGATCGCCTCGCGGTAGCCCAGCGCCTGATCGGCTGGGGCGAAGGGATGCAAGGACCCAAACTCCGGCCAGGTGATCGGCATCATCTCGGCCGCCGCATTCAGCTTCATCGTGCAGGACCCCAGCGGGATCATCGCCCGGTCCAGCGCAAGGTCGCGGTCCGACAGACGCCGCATGTAGCGCATCATCTCGCTCTCG
>NZ_JANMET010000238.1:0-2180 GCF_031377265.1 Tabrizicola sp.
CTGGTGGTCTCCTACAATGCCGACAGCAACCTGCCCGCTGGCCCGGCGATCATTCTGGCCGCCGGCAGCTTCTATCTGGTTTCGTTGATGATCGGATCGCAGGGCGGTTTGCTCAGAAGGCTCTTGCCACGGCAGCATCTGAGGGCGTAATACTGTTACATCGTAACACTGTTACAAACGAGAATCCCATGCTGAACCGCCGCACCCTTCTGGCTACTGCCGTATGCCTTGCAGTCTCGGCTTTTCCTGCCCACGCGCAGGAAAAAATCAGTGTCGTCGCCAGTTTCTCGATCCTCGGTGATTTCGTCAAGGAGATCGCCGGTGACCGGGCCATTGTCACCACGCTGGTGGGGGCCGATGGCGATGCGCATGTCTATTCGCCGACGCCCGCCGACGCCAAAGCTGTGGCCGAAGCCAAGGTGCTGGTCATCAACGGACTGAAATTCGAGGGCTGGATGGACCGGCTGGTCAAATCCTCCGGCACGAAAGCCAGTGTCGTCACAACAAGCAAAGGTACGACGCCCATTGCCCTGTCCGGTGAGAAAGAAGACAGGCACGGCCACGATCATGCCGGCCAGTCCGACCCCCATGCCTGGCAGGATGTCGCCAATGCGCGGCGCTATGTCGCCGCCATTCGCGACGGATTGATCGCTGCCGACGCGGCGGGAAAAGCCATCTATGAGGCCAATGCCGCCGCCTATCTGGCGAAACTCGACGGGCTGGATGCCGACATAAGGGCAGAGATTGCCAGAATTCCTGCAGACCGGCGCAAGGTCATCACCTCGCATGACGCCTTCGGCTATTTCGCAAAAGCCTACGGCATCAGTTTCATTGCGCCGCAGGGCGTCTCGACCGAGGCGGAGGCTTCTGCCAAGGATGTGGCGCGCATTATCCGGCAGGTGAAAGCCCAGAAAATCCCGGCGGTCTTCATGGAAAATGTCACCAACCCGCGTCTTGCCGAACAGATCGCCCGGGAGACCGGCGCGAAGATGGGTGGCAGGCTGTACTCCGATGCACTTTCCGCAGGCACGGGACCGGCAGGGACTTACATCTTGATGATGCGCCACAATATAAGGGAACTCGGCAAGGCGCTCGGCACAGGTCCAGTCTGACAGCGCCTGCCAAATTAAAACGAGATTGCGTAGTGCGCGGAGCATCAGGCTCCCGGAGACAGAATATGGCCGATAAAATCCCCGTCACCGTCCTCACCGGCTATCTCGGCGCGGGCAAGACCACGTTGCTCAACCGCATCCTGACCGAGCCGCACGGCAAGAAATTTGCCGTCATCGTCAACGAGTTCGGCGAGGTCGGCATCGACAATGATCTTGTTGTCGGGGCCGATGAAGAAGTCTTCGAGATGAACAATGGTTGCATCTGCTGCACGGTGCGCGGCGATCTGATCCGCATTCTCGACGGGCTGATGAAGCGCAAGGGCAAGTTCGACGGCATCATTGTCGAGACCACCGGCCTTGCCGATCCGGCCCCCGTCGCCCAGACCTTCTTCATGGATCAGGATGTCGGCGACCTGATCCGCGTGGTCGAAGGCCTGATGCGCCGCCCGGGCCGGTTTGACGGGATCATTGTCGAGACCACCGGCCTTGCCGATCCGGTCCCCGTCGCCCAGACATTTTTCATGGATGACGACGTCAAGGCCAAGACCTGCCTCGACGCGGTGGTCGCCCTTGTCGATGCCAAGCATCTGCCCCTGCGCCTGAAAGATTCACGCGAAGCCGAAGACCAGATCGCCTTTGCCGACGTGATTTTGGTCAACAAGACCGACCTCGTCACCAAGGAAGAACTGCGCGACATCGAAGCCACGGTCCGCGCCATCAATCCGACCGCGCAGATCTACCGCACCAACCGCTCCGACATCGCGCTCGACAAGGTGCTCGACCGCGGCGCGTTCGACCTGAAGCGCGTGCTGGAAGACGACCCGCATTTCCTCGATGCGCACGATCATGACCATGATCACGACCATGTGCACGACGAAAACTGCGGCCATGATCACCACGACCACGGTCATCATGATCATCACGATCATGAACATCACCACGATGACCATGATCACCACCATCACTCTCCGTCCTCGCCGATCCACGACGTGACGGTCACCTCCGTGTCGCTGCGCGGCGGCGAGTTGGAGCCGGAGAAATTCTTCCCGTGGATCGTCAGGCTGACCC
>NZ_JANMET010000320.1:0-5093 GCF_031377265.1 Tabrizicola sp.
ATGCGGTGTCGGGCGGCGGGTACATGATGGTGGGCTGCGTCATCAGCGCCGACATGGACCTGATCGGCCAGTTGCAACCGCATTCGCCTGCCCGCTTTGTCGAGGTGACGATGGATCAGGCGCTTCAGGCTCGCCACGACCGGCAGGCGGCGCTGCAGCGCGTGCGCGATCACCTGGGGAAATGATGCGCGCGACCGCTCATCGTTCGCCTGTGGCTTCTCTTCGCGAGACAGCGAAGAGCGCACGAAGTGCGACGACGAGCGGCTTCCTAACGTCCCCGCGCCTCTTTCGGGGTGATCCCGAAGCGAGACCGAAAGGTGCGGGAAAACTGAGCCTGATCGGCGAAACCACGGGCGAAGGCGATCTCGCCGATGGCGCGGCAGTCGGCAGGGTTCTTGAGGTCCTCCAGCGCCGCCGCCAGCCTCGTGTCGCGGATCCACTGGCCAAGGGTGGTGTTGGTGTCGCGCAGAAGCTCGTGCAGGTAGCGGACGGAAATCCCGCAGCCGGCCGCCACCTCGTCGGGGCCAAGTTCGGGGTCGTCGATATGGCGGCGCACAAAGGCTTCGATCCGGGCCAGATGGGCGGTGCGGACGGTCGAGGCACCCGAGGTCAACACGCGCTCATCGGACTGGATGGCCAGAGCCAGAAGGTCCACCAATTGGCGCCCGACGATGGCGCGAGTCTCTTCGGTCATCGCGTCATAACGCTGCGGGATCAGGTGGACCATGTCGACGAAAAGCCCGTTCGCGCCGTTGGTCGCATCGAACTGCAGGCTGCAGAACCGGTCCGGCGCACGGATGCGGCCACCCAGCATGTCTTTCGCGAGTTTCATCACCCAGAGATCGGCGGGTTCGGCATGGCTGAACTCATAGGGCTCATGACTTCGCTCGATGAAGAAAGCACCCGGATTGGCGCGCACTACCTTTCCACCTTGGGCAAAGCGGACCTCGGACTTGGCGGGGAGCGTGACAAGGAATTCCTCTGGCCCCGGCTCGCGGAAATGCTTTGGCAGGCGGCGGTAGAGGAGCGCATCGGAGGTAAGGCGCGAAAGCGAAACCTCTCCCAGATCCCAACTGTTAAGCTCGCCATCAAAGGCCTCGGGGCGGGCGAATGTCAGGTCGAGCGGGAAATAGGCGCGCGCGATCGTCTCGTGCCAATGGCGGCTGCGCGCCGACTGGTCGACCCCGCGCGTCGTGATGGTGCTTTTCATACGCCCCGTACCCGTTTGCATGATCAGGACATGTCGCCGCGAGTCGGGCAAGCCCGCTTTGCGTGCGAATGCACTCAGGCACAAAACACCATGCGCCCATTGCAAAGACGGCTGCGCCCTCCAGCCGCTAGCGTCTCTTCATCAACGGCGCAACAGACGCCGCGTGACGGGGAGTTCTGGCAATCTGCACCGGGGGGCATCCTGGTCGACCCCGGTTTGCGCGGCTCTCAACGGAGGGCTTCGTAATGGCAAGGGCGGCACGCAAGAAGGTGGAGGTAGACCCAATCACCTTGTCGGTGGTCCGGGGCATCCTGGAGACGACGCAGCGCGAAATGACGTTGAGCCTGGAAAAGACCGCGCGTTCCTCGGTCTTCAACCTTGCACACGACTATTCGACCGCGCTCTTCAATGCGGTGCCCGAGATGATCCTGCAGGGCCAGGATATCCCCATTCACCTTGGGTCGCTGATCCCGGCGATGAAGCAGGTGGCGGGCTATTTCGGGAATGACATCCACGAAGGCGACCTGCTGATCCACAATGATCCGGCCTGGGGCGGCAGCCACGCCATCGACACCTGTTTCTATAAGCCGGTTTTCTGGAAGGGGAAGCTCAAATACTGGACCGTCTGCAAGGGCCACCTGACCGATATCGGCGGGCCTGTCCCAGCGGGCTACAACCCCAATGCCAAGGAAATCTACGCGGAATGTCTGCGTATCCCGCCGGTGAAGATCTGGGATCGAGGTGTGCCCAGAAAGGACGTGCTGAACTTCATCCTCACCAACATGCGCGCGCGCCGCGATCAGGAGGGTGACTTCAACGCGCTGATCGGGGCCTGCCAGGTCGGCGAACGCGCGTTGATCGCGATGCTGGAGAAATACGGCGAGGCGACTGTAGACGCCTGCATCGACACCCTGCTCGACATGGCTGAAAAACAGATGCGCGGGCTGATCGCCAGCGTGCCTGACGGCATATATGACGGTAGCGCCATCGTGGAAGACGCCGGCCACGGCTTTGGCGATTTCGAGATCAAGGCGCGCGTCACGATCACCGGCGACAATTGCCATATCGAAATCTCCAGCCCGCCGCAGATCCCCTATTTCATCAACAGCTACGAGGGGAACAGCTATTCCGGCGTCTATCTTGGCCTGATGATGTTCGCCCAGCTGCCGCCGCCGTACAACGAAGGGCTGTACCGCTGCATCAGCGTTGACATGGGGCCAAAGGGCACGCTGTGCAACGCGGTCGAACCCGCGCCGCACATGAACTGCACCACGACTCCGATGGAGACGCTGACCGACGCTGTGCGTCTGGCCTTCGAAAAGGCCATGCCGTCGAAGGTGTCGGCAAGCTGGGGCCACGCGAACGGGTTGAACATCGCGGGCTGGGACAAGCGGCACAATGAGGAATACGTGACGATGGTGCTGGCAACCATCATCAGTGGCGCCGGGGCCACACCAAGCCAGGACGGCTGGCACGCCTGCGGGCCGGAGTGCTGCTTTGGCGCGTTGACCAGCGGAGATGTGGAACTCCTGGAATACTCCTATCCCATCATCATCCACCGCTATTCGCTGATGACCGACTCGGGCGGTGCGGGCAAGAACCGCGGTGGTTCGGGCACTGCCTGGGAAGTGGAGCCGCTGAGCGACGATATGACTTTCATCACCTTCGGCGAAGGCCGCCGCATTCCGGCCGTCGGCGCGGCAGGGGCTTCCAGCACGATGATCGACACCAAGGTGGGCCGTCTGGAACTGGTCGAAGGCAACCGTACCGAGACCATCCGCGAAAACGTCATCAAGGTCATCAAACCCGGTGACCGCATCACCAACATGAACCCCGGCGGCGGCGGCTATGGCAACCCGATGGAGCGGCCGGTCGATAAGGTCGTCTGGGATGTGAAGAACGGTCTGGTTTCCATTAAAGGGGCAAGGGAGGATTACGGCGTCATCATCAAGGACCCGACCACGCTGGACGTGGATATCGCAGCAACATCAGCCCTGCGCGCCAAACGCGCCGTGGCCGCGAAATAAGGGGAACATGAGATGAAATCCGATTATCGTCTGGGCATTGACGCTGGCGGCACCTTCACTGACTTCGTGCTGGCCGACAAAACCGGTCAAGTGCGGCTGTTCAAGGCCCTGTCCACCCCGCAAGACCCGACGCTGGCCATCAGAAACGGCCTTCAGCTCATCTCGGAAGAACTGGGCGTTTCGGCTGAACATGTGGTGTCGAACTGCGATCTGTGCATCAACGGCACGACGGTGGGGCTGAACGCCCTGATCACCCACAAGGGGGCAAAGACCGGCCTGATCTGCACTGCGGGCCATGAAGACAGCCTTGAGATTCGCCTTGGCCACAAGGAAGACGGCTACCGCTATGACCCGGAATACCCGCCCGCCACCATGCTGGTGCCGCGCTATCTGCGCCGGGGCATCCGCGAGAGGATCCTTTCGGATGGCTCGATCCGTGAGCCCTTGAACGAAGCCGATGTCCGCGCCGCTTGCGAGGTGTTCAAGGCCGAAGGCGTGGAAACCGTGGCGATCAGCTTTGTCTGGTCGGTGCTGCATCCCGAACACGAAGCCCGCGCCGGTGCCATCGTGCGCGAGATGATGCCGGGGGTGATTCTGACGCTGGGGTCCGAGCTTTACCCGCAGGTCCGCGAATACACCCGCACCTCGACGGCAGTGGTGAACGCCTATCTGGCACCCATAATGAAGCGCTATGTCGCCGCGGTGGACAGCTATTTCCGCAGCCTCGGGGCCAAACAGCCGGTACGCTATTACCAGTCGAACGGCGGCCTTGCGATTGGACAGGCGATGACCGATCGCTCGGTCTATGCCATCAACTCGGGGCCTGCCTCCGCCCCTGCGGCAGGGCAATATGTCTGCGAGCCCTTCGGCTACAAGAACGTCATCACCGTTGATATGGGCGGCACGTCATTTGACATCACGTTGACCAAGGACGGGTCCACCAACATCAACAAGAACATCGACTTCCTGCGCTACCGCATCGGGGTGCCGATGATTCAGGTGGAAACCCTTGGCGCGGGCGGCGGGTCGATCGGCTGGATCGACGAGATGGGCCTGATGCAGATGGGTCCGCAATCGGCGGGGTCCGATCCGGGGCCTGCCTGCTATGGCCAGGGTGGCAAGCTGCCCACGGTGTCGGACGCCAATCTTGTGATGGGGTATCTTAACCCCGATGGTCTGGTCGGTGGGCGGCTGCCGTTGGACTATCAAAAGGCCCATGACGCCATCAAGACCAACCTCGCCGACCCCCTGAAGATGATCGTCGAACGCGCCGCTTATGGCATGTTCACCATCGTCAACGCCAACATGGTCAACGGCATCCGTCGCGTTACGGTGGAGCGTGGCTATGACCCGCGCGACTTTGTGCTGGTGGGCGCAGGTGGGGCGACGGCGGCCCATATCACGGCGCTGGCCGACGCCATCGGCATCGATACTATCGTGTTGCCGAAGCTGGCTTCGGGCCTCTGCGCCTTTGGCCAGATCATCAGTGACGTGAAGTACAACTACATGGCCACAGCGCCTTTACGGCTGGACAATGACGCGGCCTTTGCGCGGATCGACACGCTGTTCAACCAGATCGAAGCGCAGGGCGTGGCGCATCTGAAGAGCGATGGCTTCAAGGCCAAAGACATCATCACCAAGCGCAGCCTTGACATGCGCTATGTTGGGCAAGTCCATGAATGCACAGTTGAAATTGGAAACTTCAAGGTTGACGTCAAGTCCATTTCCAAAATCAAAGACGCCTTCCACAAGCGGCATAAGGAACTTTACACCTATGCCGAACCTCAGTCGGTGGTCGAAGTGGTGAACATCGAAAGCACGGTCTACGGCGTCGTGGACAAACCCGAGCGCATGAC
>NZ_JANMET010000346.1:0-5386 GCF_031377265.1 Tabrizicola sp.
CCGGCATCAACCGGGGCATCCAGTTCGGCCAAGAGGATCGTCAGGAACAACTGGCGCAGCGCGGGCAGCGTTTCCACCTGTTCCGCAGTCAGCCGTTCGGTGATTTCACGTGACAGGCCTACGCCCCATAACTTTGGCGGCAGGCCGGACACCGCAGTCGGGATCAGCCCCACCGAATCCGGCGAGGGCCCGTCCAGCGCCGATGTCGCCACCGGTTCGGGCAGGGCACCGCCATCTTTTACCGGCGGTTCTGTCACTGCGACACCGGCCAGCGCAGGCGTGGTCACCGATTGGGACAGCCAGTCGATTGCCGACAAAGGTGCATCGTCCTGCGCCAGACCCAAACCCGGCGCGAACGCCAGCCCCGCGGCAACCAGCCAGACCTGAACAAGATGGCTGCGCGCATCAGTCTCCGGCATTCAACACCACGGGCTTGGTAACCTCCTGCTGGGCGGGCGACAGATCGGCAAGATAGGCATAACCGGTCAGGCCAATGAAACCGAAGATCACCAGAATCAGCAACGTCTTGATCGCCCGTCCCATCGTATTGCCTTTCTTCACATCCGTCCGGCCTGTGGTTTGTTGCAGCACGGCACCAGAGGTGTCGGGCACCAACCGTGTCCCGGTGCGAATGTATATAGCATTTGGCGGAACTTCACGCCATTCAGGGCAGATTATTTCCTGTCGGCAGGGCTTTGCCGCATTGGGTTTGACTTTCGGTGGGGCTGGATGGGCCGTTTGGCGAAGACCGTGGTGATGGTGGGGATGATGGGGGCTGGAAAGACCGCCGTCGGAACCGCACTTGCCCGCCAGCTTGGGGTGGAATTCCGCGATTCTGACGAAGAAATCGTGCGCGCCGCCGACCGCACCATTGCCGAGATTTTTGAGCGTGACGGCGAGGCGTTCTTTCGCGCCCGCGAAACCGAAGTCATTGCCCGACTGCTGCGCAGCACTCCCTGCGTGCTGTCGACAGGTGGCGGCGCGTTTCTGGCGGCGCTGAACCGTGCCCTGATCCATGAGACGGGGGTGTCGGTTTGGCTGCGGGTCGATCTTGATCTTTTGTGGCAGCGCGTTCGCCACAAGACCACCCGCCCGCTGCTGCGCACCGCCAATCCGCGTGCAACCCTGCGCACGCTTTACGAGGCGCGACTTCCCTTCTATGCCGAGGCCGACATCGTGGTGGATGCTGACGAGCATTTGTCGGTGGAAGGCATGGCCGCACGGGTGGTCGAGGCGCTGAGCCACCGCCCCGACGTGCTGGCACAGGGGGTTGGGCAGTGACGGTTGGTGCAATGAACACGGATGGTGCAGTAAACACAGTGCATGTCGATCTGGGCGCGCGGTCTTATGACGTGCGGATTGGTGCCGGGTTGATCGACCGGGCAGGGGCTGAGATCGCCCCGTTGCTGACCCGCCCCAAGGTTGCCATCGTGACCGATGCGACGGTTGCCGCCACCCATCTTTCGCGGCTGACCGCCGCCCTGAACGCCTCGGGGATCGCAACGTCGACCCTGACCCTGCCACCCGGCGAGGCGACCAAGGGTTGGCCCGAGTTTTCGCGCACCGTCGAATGGCTGCTGGAACAGCGGGTCGAGCGTCGCGATGTGGTGGTGGCTTTTGGCGGCGGCGTGATTGGCGATCTGGTGGGCTTTGCCGCCGCCGTGCTGCGGCGCGGGGTGCGATTTGTGCAGCTGCCCACCACGCTGTTGGCACAAGTCGACAGTTCGGTCGGCGGCAAGACCGGGATCAACACCGCGCAAGGCAAGAACCTGGTCGGCGCGTTTCATCAGCCGTCGCTGGTGCTGGCCGACATCGGCGTGCTGGACACGCTGCCCCCGCGCGATTTTCTGTCAGGCTACGGCGAGGTGATGAAATACGGTCTGCTTGGCGACGCAGATTTCTTTGGCTGGCTGGAGGCGCGCGGGCCTGCCTTGCGCGCCGGTGATCTTGCCGCGCGGTTGCATGCGGTGACCCGTTCAGTGGAAATGAAGGCCGGAATCGTCAGCCGGGACGAGACGGAGGAGGGCGAGCGCGCGCTGCTGAACCTTGGCCACACATTCTGCCACGCGCTTGAAAAAGCTACAGGATATTCAGACCGTCTGCTGCACGGCGAGGGTGTGGCCATCGGCTGCGCCTTGGCGTTCGAGCTGTCGTCGCGGCTGGGCCTGTGTGCGCAGGAAACCCCCAGCCGGGTGCGCGCGCATCTGGCGCTGATGGGCACCAAGGTCGATCTCGCCGACATTCCGGGCGATTTGCCGGGGGCTGAGGCGCTGTTGGCGCTGATGGGGCAAGACAAGAAGGTGATCGACGGGCGCCTGCGGTTTATCCTGGCGCGCGGGATCGGCGAGGCGTTTGTGGCCGAAGACGTGCCGATGGATGTGGTCCGCACCCTGCTGGAACAGGCGCTGGCCGGACGCTAGGCCAGTGCCTCGTTGATCGGGCGGATTTGCGCATAAAGCCGCTGCCACAGCGCGAACCGGTCATCGGCCAGCGCTTTGGCCTGCATGTCCGGCTCGAACACCCGGTCGGTGCGGATCATCAGTGCCGCTGCCTGCGCCAGATTTGGCAGCAGACCGACCCCGACGCCCGCCATCACCGCCGCCCCCAGTGCACCGGGATCGCGCCCCTCAACCCGCAGGAACGTGCGCCCGAACACATTGGCGCGCATCTGGCACCAACGGTCGGATGCCGCGCCGCCGCCGCCGGTCTGAATTTGCGCCGGGATCACCCCGGCAGACCGCTGCAGCGCCTCCATCGCCAGCCGCGCCGAAAACGCCACGCCTTCCATTACCGCCGCGGTCAATTCCGCGGGGCCGGTGGCGCTGGTCAGGCCCGCAAACGTGCCGCGCGCCGTTGCATCCCACAAGGGTGCGCGTTCGCCCTGTAGATGCGGCAGGAACAGCGGGCTGTGGCGGGTGATCGGTGCGGCATGCGCGGCAAGGGCCGCAGGGTCCTGCCCCAACAGCCGGGCCACCCAATCCAGCGACGCCCCCCCGGCCTGTGTCGGCCCCGCATGCAGCGTGATCCCGGCCCAGGGCGGAAAGGTGATCACCCCCGGCTCACCGGTGATGGTGGCCGAGATCAGGCCCAGCACCTCCGACGTGCCCGAAAGATACATCGCCTGCCCTTCGGATGCGACGCCAAGACCCAAGAGGCTGGCCCAGGCGTCCATCATGCCGGTAATCACCGGCACCCCGGCAAACGGCTGGCCTTCGCGGATGTGGCCCGCCACCGACAGCGGGTCTCGCAGCGGTGCCAGACGCTGGCGCGCGCCGGGCAGCAGGGCGATCAGCCCCGTGGCATAGCCAAGCGCCGGCGTCACCAGACCGACGGAAGAGATCGGGTCCGCCACCACCGCCCCGGTCAGCCGTGCAATCAGGAAATCGCGCGGCAGCATCACTTGTGCGGTGGCTTTCCAGACCTCGGGGTGGGTGGCCTTTATCCAGGCCATCCGTGACAGGGCGTGACTGGCATCAAGCGGGATCGGCGCGCCCAGCCATTCGGTCTTTTGCGCCGCGCTGACCTTGGCGTCCAGTCGCGCGCCCGCCGCTGCGGCGCGCCCGTCCTGCCAGACAATCGCCGGGTAAAGAACGTTGACCGCGCCATCCACAAACACATGCGTGTTGACCTGGCTGGTCAGGCAGATCGCCCTGACCCGCGCCGCCTCGGGTCGATCGGCAAAGCCCGTCAGCGCCGCCGTTACCAGCCGCAGCCAATCCTGCGGGTCCTGTTCCACCCGGTCGGGCGGGATGCGCCGGGTCGGATAGCTGGCCGCAAACTCGGCCAGCCGCTGGCCGGTGACCGACAGCATCACCGCCTTGACCGAAGTTGTGCCCACGTCAATTCCGATCAGAACCGCGTCAGTCATGGTGCACCCTCGCAAACCGCTGGACGGCGAAACTCTGGCCTGCCAGACTTCGCAAGGCAATGAGATAACACCGGGGAGGATCATCATCATGGCACTATCATTCACCCGCCGCGCGGCGGGCGCAGTGGCACTTGTGGCTGGGCTGGCACTTGCAGGGGCAGCGGTCGCCGAGGGCGAAAAGATCGCCGTGATCACACCCTACCTCGCGCAACCCGGCACGCAGTTCTATGTCGAGGCGTTTCAGGCCCGTGCCACCGAACTTGGCTGGGAGGTGAATGTGATCGACACCGCAGGCGACGTCGCCGCCGTGATCAGCCGGATGGAAGACGTGGTCAACCAGGGTGTCAGCGCCATCGTGTTGAACGTCGATCCGGCTCAGGTCGGCGCGGGGCTTGATGCGGCGGCTGCGGCAAATATTCCGGTGTTCGGCATGGATGCCGGCGCGGACCCGCGGATCAAGGCCAACATCACCTCGAACGGCTATGCAATGGCGGCGGAAACCGCGGTCTATGTCGCCAACCGGATCGGCGGGGCCGGCAACGTGGTGATGTTCACCTTTGACCCGTTCCCCCCCGTGCAGGTGCGCGGCGTGGTTGCCGACGCGGTGTTCGGCAATTATCCCGACATCAAGGTGCTGGACCGCATCACCCCGGATGTGGCCGATGGCGGCATTGCCGACGCGCGCGCCAAGATGGAGGCGGTGCTGGCCGCCAACCCCGAGCCGGGCAGCATCAAGGCAGTCTGGGCCGCCTGGGACCAGCCCGCCTTGGGCGCGCTGCAGGCCATTGAAGCGGCGGGCCGGCAGGGTGAAGGCATCGTGATCACCGGCATCGACGCCAACCCGCAGGCGCGCGAGGCGATTGCGGCGGGCGGCAATTTCGAGGCCTCGGTGGCGCAGGACTTTGCCGGCATCGGGCGCACCACCGCCGATACCGTGGCCCGCGTGCTGGGCGGCGAGACGCTGCGCGCGGGGGTGATCTATGTGCCGACCAAGCTGGTGACCTCGGCCAATGCGGCTGAATGATCCTGTGCTGCGGGCAAGGCTGCACCGTCGCAGCCTCCGGCGGGGATATTTGGTGAAGAGGAAGCCGTGCAGCATCTGAATTTGACATATGTAGCAAAGGCTTACGGCGCGACGCGGGCCCTGGTGTCTGCGTCGCTGTCGCTGCGCAGCGGCGAGGTTCATGCCCTGATGGGCGAGAACGGGGCGGGCAAGAGCACGCTGATCCGGCTGCTGGCCGGACTGGAGCGGGCCGATGCGGGCGCGATCACCCTGAATGGTGCCGCCTTGCGCCTGACCGGCCCGCAAGATGCGGCGGCGGCGGGGTTTCGCTTTCTGCATCAGGAGGTACAGGTGGTGGCGGGCCTGTCGGTGGCCGAAAACATGCATCTGGCGCATGTCTATCCGCAGCGTTTCGGGTTGGTCGACTGGCGGCGGTTGAACGCGGCGGCGGACAGCGCGCTTGCCGAGCTGGGCATCACGACCGTCAATTCCCGCGCGGCGATGGGGGCTTTGGC
>NZ_JANMET010000066.1:0-7287 GCF_031377265.1 Tabrizicola sp.
GCTGCGGGGGCGATTTTCACTGGCAAGACCAACACGCCCGAATGGGGCCATGGCAGCCACAGTTTCAATCCGGTGTTTGGTGCCACCCGTAATCCCTATAATCTGACCCGCACTGCCGGCGGATCGTCCGGCGGTGCCGCGGCGGCTTTGGCGGCGCGGCTGGTCCCTGTGGCCGACGGATCGGATATGATGGGTTCGCTGCGCAATCCGGCGGCGTTTTGCAACGTTTACGGGTTTCGTCCGACCTGGGGCCTTGTGCCGCAGGATGCCGATGGCGACACTTTCCTTGCCACCTTGTCAACCGACGGCCCGATGGGCCGCAGCATTGAGGATGTGGCCCGACTGCTTGAAGTGCTGGCGGGTGAGGCCCCGGACGTGCCGTTTTCCCGTGCGGGTGCATGCTTTGCCGATCACCTCAGCTGCGACATGCGCAAGCTGCGCATAGGCTGGCTGGGCGATTGGGGCGGCGCCTATCCGATGGAGCCGGGCATCCTTGCCCAGTGCGAGTCCGGGCTTGCCGTGCTGGAAAGCCTCGGCGCAATGGTGGAACCGGTCAGCCCGCCGTTTCCGGCCGAAAAGTTGTGGCATGCCTGGATCACCCTGCGCGCCATGCTAAATTCCAATGCCAAGCGGAAGCTCTACAACGATCCCGCACTGCGCGCGCAATTGAAACCCGAGACGATCTGGAGATCGAACAAGGCCTTGGCCTGTCGGCCGATGCCGTTTACGCGGCCAGCAAGATCCGTTCGCGCTGGTATGCGCATGCGGCGCGGCTGTTTGACCGGTTCGATGTGGTGGTGCTGCCCTGCGCACAGGTCTGGCCGTTCCCGGTGGAATGGCGCTGGCCAGAGGCGATCAACGGTCTTCCGATGGACACCTATCACCGCTGGATGGAAGTGGTGATCCCCGCCAGCCTGATCGGTTTACCAGCCCTGTCGGTGCCGGTAGGCTTTGGACCGCAGGGGCTGCCGATGGGCATGCAGATCATCGGCCGCAATGGCGCGGATGCGCGCGTGCTGGCCATCGGGCAGGCCTATCATCTGGCCACCGACTGGCCCGCCAAACGCCCGCCGCTGCTCTAGCAATGGCAGGCCAATCAGGCTAACGCTTTGCCCAAAGGCGAGAGGATTGGCATGGCAGGCGGGGTGACAGTTCTGGTGGTGGGGGCGGGCTCGATCGGGCGCCGGCACCATGAGAACCTGATGGCGCTGGGTGCACAGTCACACCTGATCGGCTGGCGTGGGTTTTCGGCGCAGGCGCTGGCCGCCAGGTTGGCGGAAGGGGCCGATGCGGTGGTCATCGCCACCGCGACCGACGTTCGACTGCCGCTGGTCAAGGCTTGTGCGGCGGCTGGGGTTCCGTTTTACGTTGAAAAACCGCTGGCGTTTCGGCCTGCCGACGTGGAGACCATCGCCGTTTTGGCGGCACCAGTGGCCCAACGATCCATGCTCGGGATGATGATGCGGTACCATCCGGCCTTCCGGGAATTGGCCGCGACAGATCTGTCGGACGTCTTCCAGTTCGCCTTGTCCATTGGCCATGACGTGACGCAATGGCGGGCGAACTGGCGGTTTTCGCAAAGCTATGCCGCAAAAGCGGATGGCGGCGGTGTGCTGCTCGACCTCTGCCACGAGGTTGACATGGCTGCCTGCCTGTTCCCCGGGCTTTCGGTTCATGCGGTAGAAAGCCTGGGCCATGTTGCCTATCCGGGGGTCGACATGGCAAGCCGGATCAGCCTTGGCCGGACCGGGCTGTCGGGCGACGTAGCGATGGATTACCTGACGCCAAAGCTGCACCGACACTGCATCCTGCGGGGCAGCGAGCGGATGCATGACTTCGATTTCGCGAGCCAGCACTATGTGGTAACCGATGCCGCAGGGCCTGCCGCGCTGCATAAGCCATTGGACCGCAATGAGATGTTCCTCGCTGCGATGCGCGACTTTCTGGCGCTGGTTGCCGGGCGTGTGGTGTCAGACATCGAACATCTGCCCCGACTGGACCTGTGCCTGCCCTCCGCCCGCCTGGTGGCCGGTGCGTGGGCCGCAAGGGTTTTCAACGGTCAGATCCGCAAGGAGATCCCATGATCCTCGGCCATATCGGGGCGCGCAAAGGCTCCAAGGGGGTTCCGGGCAAGAACTTCCGCCCGCTTTGCGGCAAACCGCTGATCGACTGGTCGCTGGACCAGTTGTTTGCCAACCCAAGGGTCGGCGCGGTGGTGGTATCGACGGATGATGAGGCGATCTATGAACATGCCATCGCCAAAGGCGCCCTGAAGATTGGCCTGCGCCCGGCGCATCTGGCCACGGATTCGGCTGGCAAATGGGGTGTATGGCAGCACGCGCTTGCGGCCTCCGAAGGCCTGATTGGCCCGGTCACCGCCTTCCTCGATCTTGACTGCACCTCGCCACTACGGTTACCGGAAGACATCGACGCCGCGCTCGAACTTTACAAAATCGAACATCCTGACATGGTAATGAGCTGCTGCGAGGCGCGAAAGAACCCATATTTCAACCTTGTCGAACCAGACGCCACGGGTTCACTGCATGTCTCCAAACCCCTGCCCGGCGGCGTTGTGGCGCGCCAGCAGGCACCGATCGTGTACGAACATGCGGCCTCCACCTATGTGGTTGACCCTGCGTATCTCAAACGCTCCAAGGGTCTTTGGGAAGGGCGGGTGATCCCCTACCTGATGCCACCCGAACGCTGTGTCGACATCGACACGCCCTTTGACTTCCGCCTTGTCGAATTCCTGATGCAAGAGGCCCTGACGCATGACTGACCAGCTCACCGGACGCACCGTCTTCATCACCGGCTCAGGGGGGGTGCTCGGCTCCACCTATGTCCGCCGCATGCTGGCCGAAGGCGCGCGGGTGATCGCCTCTGACCTGCCGGGCCACCGCGCCGATGCGCTAAAGGCGGCCCATGCGGGCAATGACGCTTTCCGCTTCTATGACCTCGATGTCGGCGACGAAGATCAGGTGACCGGCATCTTCACCCGCATCCTCGCCGATGGTTGGGAGCCGAATGTGGTTCTGAACAACGCCGCCATCACCGGCGAGCTGCTGATGGGGGCTGGCAAACCCTTCCCCGATTTCGCCAACACCAGCGTCAGCGATTGGGAACGCACGCTGCGCACCAACCTGACCGGCGCGTTCATGATTGCGCGGCAGATGGACCGTGACATCGTCGGCCGCTACCCCGCCACGCTGATCAACGTGGCCTCGATGTACGCGCTGAACGGCCCGCATCACCAGATCTACGAAGGCATGCCGTTCAAAAGTTTCTCGGCCTATTCAACCACAAAGGCGGGTATCCACGGCCTGACCCTCTGGCTTGCGGGCTATTGGGCAAAGCGGCAGGCCACGGTGAACACCATCGCGCCGGGTGCCGTCTTCAACAACCATTCCGACGAATTCCAGCGCCGGGTAAGCGAGTTGATCATGGCGGGCCGCATGGCCAAACCCGATGAGATCGCCGATGCGATGCTGTTTCTGTGCTCCGCACAGGCGGGCTACATGACCGGGCAGTTGGTCAATGTCGATGGTGGCTTCAGCGGCTGGTAAGTTGGCGGTCCAGCGCCTCAATGGTCCGCGCTGTCGCCCCTGCGTGTTCGGCAAAGAAGTCCTCGATCTCCTCGGCAGTAGGCCCGGCCCAACCATCCGGGCCCAGCGCCTGACGCAAGGCTTCGGGCGTTTCCACCCTCAGGCAGACACCGGCCTCGATCGCCTCGGTCGCCGGATATTCGATGGTGTGAACCTCCGGCCCGACGATCACCGGGCATTTCAGCGCAAGCGGTTCGATGATGTTATGCGCGCCCTTGGGCGTAAAGCCGCCGCCGGTGACCACGCCACCCGACAGGGCAATGTAGAAATACATCTCGCCCAGACTGTCGCCCAGCAAGATATCTGCCGCCACTGGCGCACCTAAAGGCACCAGTGCTGCGTCCAGTATCTCGCTTCGCCGCAATGCCTTCAGGCCCCGCGCGGCAATCATCGCCGCAACCTCGTCAAACCGTTCAGGTTTGCGCGGCACATAGACGAAAAACGGCCGCGCTCCGCCAGCCGCCAGCGCCGCCTCGATTGCCTCCAGATAGATGGCATCCTCGCCCTCCACCACCGAAGCAAAGGTGACCACCGCCCGCTCCCCCGCAAGCCATGGCCGCACCACAGCCGCCGCGGCCAGTTGCGCGGGCGGGATCGGCTGATCAAACCGCAGCTCGCCCGTCACCTCGACATTGTCCACCCCGACCGAGGCAAACCGCTCTGCCTGCAGATCGGATTTCACGAAAGCCCCGGCAAAGCCGCGCATCAGCGCATGGCGCAACGGGAAACCTTCGTCCCGCGCCATGGATTTCGTCGGATACTGCGCGTTGCACATGAACAGCGGCACCCCTGCACGGCGCGCAGCAAAGATCATCCGGGGCCAGATCTCGATCTCCATCACCAGCCCCGCCACCGGACGGAAAGCCCGAAAGAAACCCGCATAAGCCCATGATGTCTCAAACGGAACCCAGACCACCCGCATCCGGCCCTGCGCGATATCGGCCGCAAACACCCGCGCGGCCTCGCGCCGTCCGGCGGGGGTGAAATGCGTGGTGACCACCTTGTCGCCCCGGTCAAGCAGCGCCCGCACCAAAGGCACCGCCGACCGCATCTCGCCCAACGACACGGCATGAACCCACACCGCGCCCGGCAGGCCGTTGCCATAACGCCCGAAGCGTTCGCCAAGATGGCGGGCGTAAATCGCATCCTTGCGCCCGCGCCACCAAAGATAGACCAGCACCACAGGCAGCCCCAGGTGCCACAGGGCCGACCATAACCGCAGGAACAGCCACAGCCTCATCGCCGCACCAGGGCCAGCAAAGCGTCGGCCAGGGGTCTCACCCCCCGTTGCCCCGCCTCGGCCAAAGCCTGTCCAATTGCGCCCATCCCGGCAAGATCCCCTGTCACCGCTGCCACCAGTCCCTCCGGCGTCACCTGCCGCGCCGCGCCACCCGCGTCCAGTGTGGCATAGTCGTCCGCGAAATTCGCCACGCGTGGGCCGTGCAGCACTGCCACACCCAGCGCCGCCGGTTCCCAAGGATTATGCCCCTCCACCGGGCCGAACGTGCCCCCGATCAGTGCCACCTCGGCCAGCCGGTACCACAGGCCCAACTCACCCACCGTATCGGCCAGATACACCGCGCCAGTCGGCCCTTCGCCAAGCGACCGGACGGTCATCGGCAGCCCGGTCGGCACCGCAACCTCGGCCCGGCGGGAAGGAACCCGCGGCACCAGGATCAGCAGCCATCGCGGATCGGCGCGCCAAAGTACCGCCTGCGCCGCCAAAGCGACCGCCTCATCCTCGGCATGGGTAGACGCCGCAACCCAGACGCGCCGCCCCACCACCGCCGCCCGCAACGCTGCCAGCCCCACCGCATCCGCCGCCAGCACCGGTGCGGCGGATTTCAGCGATCCGGTCACCTGCACCCCGGTTGCGCCCAAAGCCGTCAGATGCGCTGCGGTCCCGGCATCCTGCGCCGCAATCAGCGAAAACCGTTGGTAAAGGTCGGCGAACAGGCCCCGCCAGCGCCGACGCCGGGCAAATGCAGCATCATTCATCCGCGCATTCACCAGCGCCAAGGGGATGGTGCGGCGCGCCGCCGCCACAACCGCGCCCGGCCAAAGGTCCTGTTCCGCCCAGATGGAAAGGTCCGGCCGCCAATGATCAAGGAACCGATCCAGATACTGCGGCGCATCTACCGGCAGGAACTGATGCAAGGTCCGCGCAGGCAAGTTACCGGCGAAAACTTCCGCCGATGACCTCGCCGTGGAGGTCACCAGAAAACTCAACTCCGGCTCGGCCTGTGCCATCGCGGCGATCAGACCGCGCAATGCCATCACCTCGCCGATCCCCACGGCATGCAGCCAGATCAGCCGCCCGTCCGGCCGCGCCACCGTCGCCTCGCCCAGCTTTTCACGCCAACGCGCCGGGTCTTCCTTGCCGCGCGCCAGACGACGCCGCAAGATCATCGGCGCCGGGATTGGCAAGGCTCGGGACAAAGCCAGATAGGCCGCAAGGGCAAGCCCGGTGCGCGCCTTAGCCAAGGTCGCGAAAGGCCTTTTGCAGGCCCCTGTCCCAGAAACCCGCGTCCTTCAGCACCGCCACGAACCGCTCCGCAGCCGTGCCCGCACCAAACCCGTGATGCGCCGGATAGCGACGCCCCCACTCGGTTTCCAGAAACCGCGCAATCGCGGCAGCGTCCGTCGCCGCACAGGCGCTGACTGATCCCGCCTCGGCCCGGTTGGTCTGCCGCGTTCCCACATCCAGCGACGGCACGCCCAGAAAAGGCGCCTCGCGCACCCCGGCACTGGAATTGCCGATCATGCACGCCGCATTCCGCATCAGTTCGGAAAAATGCGCAAACCGCATCGACGGAAGCAGCCGGAACCGGTCTTTCGGCAAGCCCTCGATCACCTCGAAAATCGCGTCCGACCCGGGGTCATTGTTCGGCGCGATCAGCACGAACTTCCGCCCCGAGGCCGCCAGCGCCCCGTATAGCGCCCGCGCCTGCGCGCCCATTCCTGCCGCCTCCGAGGTGACAGGATGGAACACCGCGATCCCGTAATCGTCAAACCCGATCCCGTAGCGCGCCTTCACCTCGGCAATCGTCACCCCGGAGGGACCGGAGTGGAAATCCAGCTCCGGCGAGCCGATCACATGGATCGTCTCCTCCGGCTCGCCCAGCGCCATCACCCGCCGCGCCGCCGTGTCGGACGACACGAAATGCGCATGCGCGAGCTTGGTGTTGCAGTGGCGGAACACCTCGTCGATGGTGCCCGACACCTCGCCGCCCTCGATATGGGCCGAGCGGATGTAATTCGTCGCCGCCACCAGCGCGCCCGCCATCGCCTCCACCCGGTCGCCGTGCACGATGATCAGATCGGGGCGATGTTCGGTCACATAGTCCGAGAACCCGACGATCGTCTTGGCCAGCACGATATCCTGCGCATCCCCCGGTCGCTGGTTCAGAAACTCGTGCACCGCAACCCCCGCCATCCGGTGCACTTCCAGCTTGGTCAGGCCGTAGCGGTCCAGCATATGCATGCCAGTGACAAAGAAGGTCACCTCGAACCCCGCAAGGACAGCCGCCGATGCCAATGGCTCCAGCTTGCCGAAATCAGCACGGGTTCCGGTGAGGAAGAGGAGCGAGCGGGTCATGGGTGAGGCAAGCGGTGGAACAGAACGACGGTGCCACCCAGCGGCTCCTTTGTCGGATGCAGGCCGTGGGCTGCAAGCGCGGAATGG
>NZ_JANMET010000067.1:0-6759 GCF_031377265.1 Tabrizicola sp.
CTGTGCATGAAACCCCGGATCATGCTGTTCGACGAGCCGACCTCAGCCCTTGACCCCGAGATGATCAAAGAGGTGCTGGACACCATGATCCAGCTTGCCGAAGAAGGCATGACGATGATCTGCGTGACCCATGAGATGGGCTTTGCTCAGGCCGTGGCCAACCGGGTGATCTTCATGGATCAGGGTCAGATCGTCGAACAGAACGAACCGAAGGAATTCTTCAACAACCCGAAGAGCGACCGGACGAAGCTGTTCCTGAGCCAGATCCTCGGGCATTGATGTTCCGGGCTGCTTTCATCGGCGTGGGCTTGCTTTGGGCGGGGGCGGCCGCGGCCGAAGACGGTCTGACCAAACCCGCCGAATGCATTTTGATCGTGAAGGGGGCTGACATCATCCGTGGCGCTTGCCTGACGGATGGCATCGGCGCTGGCGGCGCGTTTGCGATTGCCTCAACCGACGGAAAGTATGCCGCACAGGTGCGCGTCAAGGCACCGGGAGTTGGTGAGGCCTTTTGGAACGACACGCCCTTTGCCGACACGTCAGACGTGTCCCTTGGCGCGGTTGTGCTGATCGGTGCCTGCTGGGCAAGCGACAAGGCCAAACTTTGCGTCACCCAGTGATCGTGACAGCAGAACGCCGTTCCTAAGCGGGCGCAGGGAGGGTGCCACCCCACCAGTCCCGCACAAACAAACTCTGGGCAGGGCTTCAGCCCGGCCCTCAGCACTCACCCCTTCTTCTTCGCCTCGGCCACAGCTTTCATCCGCTCCAGCAGCTCCGCCTTGGCCTTGCGCGCCTCTTCGGCGACCTCGGCGATGGTCTTGCTGCGGCCTTCCTTGTTCTTCGGCTCGTGCTTGCCGCCCTTCGGGTTCCCCGATTTGCCGTAATCCATGGTGATCCCTTTCGATCTGATCGGCTGCAAATGCCCCAATCAGCGCCCATCTGCAAGCGTCAGTAAGCTTGTGGTGACGCGCGACAAATTGTGCCGGAAGACAACGCGTTGACCAACGAAGGTTTGCGGACCTTCACAACCCAATGATTTCAGGGGGTTAGCGTTTTCTTTTCCGGCGTAATTGGTAACATGGGACCGGAAGGATAAGCTATTGATTTGGTTGCTAAAGGCTATGGCTAGCGAAGGGACTAGCGAAACTCACTTCGGGGTGAAGAAGTCCTCAAAGACGATCAAGTTGAGGGCTTGTCGGGGATCGTCCGACCCCGTTTCTTCCATGCGGGCGCTGAGGTCTAGGAGCGCTTTCTCAAGTCCTACCGCCAGTTGCTTCGGCAGGAAAGGGCCGTCCCTCAAAAACGTCGGATAGTCTGTAATCCTAGCACCCGCCCCCAAGACTAGGCGCACCAAAGCCAACACCCAAGCGTCCCGTTCCACGGGGTCAAAGTTGGGGTCGAGTATGTCGGGAAGAGAGGTGGGCCGCTCAGAAGCAAGACGCATGTAACGTTCCGGGACGGTGCCGCGCCTGCGCCAGCTGGTGACCGTGCTGCGGCCGAGCCGTAGCCGGTCGGCTAGGCCCTGATCGGTCTCGACCCGAAAGCGCTTCCTGAGCGCAGCGATTGCCTCTTCCACGTCGGCAGACATGGCAACCCCCTTGACTGGCGCAATACAACATAAAATTGTTGCATTGCGCCCAAGTGTGGCGCTAAGGAACACGCCATGTTGCATCTTGATACACCCTCGGATGATCTTTTGAAAGACGTTCGTGCGCTACTGGTGAAGCGCGGAACGTCGCTTGCGGCTTTCTGCAAGGTTCACGGCTTCACCAGGCAAGCCGTCACGCTCACAGTGACCGGTCGGCGCACCGGGCCGAAGTCCACGGCTCTCATGGCCCAATTCCTGGCCAAAGTCCGGGAAGCCGCATGATGTATCTCGCCCCGGAAAGCTTTGCCGCCTCAATGGGTATCGGCGTCCGCGCCGCCCAGGTGGCTTTCCGAAATGCGGCCGACGGAAAGCCCTGGAAGGGTCACCACTTGCCGGTGATCGCAATCAAGGGACAGTCTGTCGGAGCAGGCGGAAAGGTTTGGGCCTTGGCGGTGGACCGCTGCCCGGCCGAGTTGAAGGCGAAGCTCGGGGTCTTTGAAAGCCCCTTTGAAGCCCCCATTCAAGGCGAGTTGAACGGCAAGGTCGAACCGTTGCAATGGGCAGAGCAAGCGGACCGGCTGCGAATCATTCGGCCGGTTCTGGACCTCCCCAAACGCTCGGCCGAGCGGGTCGAGGCCTTCCGTCGCATCGCGGCCGAGCGGAACGTTGTCCGGGGATGCCCGACCAGGCTTGCCGACACCACCATCCGGGATTGGGTGCGGCTGCATGAGCTGCAAGGCCCGGCCGGGCTGATCCCTGCCTTGCCCGCGGACAAGGGCAAGGCACGGGTGACTTTCACCAGGGGATGGGACGCGGGGATTGACCTGCGGATGGACCGTCGTGCTGCCCTTGCCGCGCGGGTGACGCGGATTGCCCAAAGCCTGGTCGCGACAGACGGCAGGTCGATCCGCGAGACGTTGCGCCTTTGCAGTGACCATCTGTGCCGCCTTTCGGCCGACGCCGGGTCGCAACTGCCGGTGCCGGTCCTGCGGGGCCTTTGCCAGCTCAACGTAAAGTGGGCCGAGCGGGCCGACCTTGAGCGCTATCGCCTCTCATACCTCGCCCGGAAGGATCACAAGCGCCACCAGGACAAGACGGTGGGCCGGGCGAGCCTCGCGCTGGCAGACCGGCCGATGAGTCTTCTGCAAGGTGACGTGCACTATGCTGACATCGCGGTGGAAGATCAGGCCGAGCCGGTCCGACTGCGGCTGATCGCTTGGCTGGATATGTCGAGCCTCTTCCTGTGGGTGACGCCAGTCCTGCTTTCCAAGGGGCAGGGCATCGTTCAAGCCGATGTGGCCGAGTCCCTAGCCTATGTGACCATGTGCCCGCATGGGGGCATCCCGGAACACTTCTACCTGGACAACGGCGGCGAATACTCGGCCCTTGCCGAAGCGATGCGGCGGCTGGAATACCTCGCCCAGGATCAATTCGGGCTGACGCTCGCCAAGCCCTACTTCGAAGGGGTCGATCGAGGGCCTTTTCAACATCCTTGAACAGGTCTTCAAAGGCCTTCCCGGATGGATTGGTGGGCGGCGGGACAACAAGAAAAGCGCGAACAAGGGCAAACCGGTGGCCCCCTACCGGCGCGGCCTCGGCCAACTGGTGGAAGACGTCGCGGCCTGTGTCGCCATCTACAACAGCCGCCCCCAAGGCATGGCCAGTCGGCTTGGGGGGCTGTCCCCCAAAGAGGCGCTGGAATTGAAGATCGAGGCCACCGGCTTTGAAGCGCGGACACCCTCGGAAGATGTCTTCGACCTGATTTTCAGCCGCCCGGAAACACGGGCCGTGACCCAAAGCAGCGTGAAGATCGACAACCGGATTTATCACGGCCCGGTCCTGCACCGGATGATGCCGGGTGAGAAAGTCGAGATCCTGCTACCTCTGCGCAATGACCGGGGCCAGGCATGGGTCAACTTGCCCGGCCGCGCGCCGGAACGGATCGAACTGGCCCCGACCTTCGCCTATGGCGACCGTGCCGGTGCCCGCTACCAGGCGGGGCTTGAGGCCGCGTCAAACCGCTAGGTGCGGGAACTTGAGCGCGACCTGGACCGGTCTGTCTCCACCTTTGAAATGCAGAAGCTTGCAGCCGATATGACCCCGCCAAAGGCGCGAGAGCCGCAGCGCTGGACCCAAGCTCGCGTGATCAACAAGACCGAGCCGCGCCGGACGGAAGACGAGCTGCGCGACGAACGCGCACGGGCCGTTCAAGCGGAAATGGACCGTCTAAACGCGATTATCGCGACCCAGGAATCGAAGCGGGCAATCGGCGGAGGCAACCGCTGACTGCCCTTGTGCAACCCAAGACCGTAGGAGGTCACATGTCTGCGAAGCACGATCCAACCCCTATCATCCCTACGCGGGCCTATTCAACACTCGCGAACATCGGCCAGACCTTGCTTGAAACCGCAAGGCTCGGCATCGTTCGCGGGCCGGTCGGCATCGGCAAGACCTATGCGCTTCGGCAGGTCGCGGAAGACCTGACCAACGGCGATGATGTGGTCTTTCTCTTCGAAGCTCCGTCCGACAAGAGCGCGTCGGTGCATCGCTTCTATCAGAAGCTTCTCTTTGACCTCGGCTTCGGCGGATACGGCGGCGCGGACCCTTACGAGTTCTTCAAGGGCCAGATGCTTCGCAGCTATCCCTTTCGGACCTTCAAGCCTCGGCCGCGCATCCTCTTGATCGTGGATGAATGCCAGCGCCTCGCGGCGAACGTGCTGGAAACCCTGCGCAGCGCCTATGATCAGGGCCAGATCGCCCGCGACCACATGGGGGACGCGCCCGCCTTCGGTGTTCTGCTAGTCGGCAACCATCACTTCCTCACTCGCGGCGGTCGCGCGGTGTCAGCTACGTTCGATGCACTGCAATCGCGCGCGCCGATCAATGTGGACCTGCCGCGTCCAGACGCGGCCGAATATCGGGCTATCAGCCGCTCGTTCTTTCCGGAGTCGGACGAGCTGACCGCGGCCATTGCCCTGCACGGGGCCAAGCGCGGCAACTTGCGGGAAATGTCCGAAACCTCTGCCATGGCGCGCAACCTTGCCAACGGCTCGCCCGTCACGGCCGCGCACCTGGCGAAGGCGATGCTCTTTTCCGGGGGTGCGGTGTGATGAGTGATATCTTCGAAATGAAGCTTCGGCTGGACGGCGCGTCGATGACCGAGTTTGGCGGTTTTGTCGCTCTTGTCTGCGTCCAGTTCCCGGCGCTGGTAATCGCGGAAATGGATCATCTTCTAGCCGCGAGCGCAGCCCCCGCATTGGAACTTTCGGCGTTTCGGGCAACGTTGCAGCAGCTGAGGGATCGGGCGGCTGACGCGGCAAAGTTCGGGAACGGCGTCGCCACTATCATCGGCATGTGCCAACCCGAGCGGATCGACGGAGGGCCGGTGCAATGAGCAAGCCGCAAAGCATCATCATCCCGCAGGATGACCGCACCCGGCCCGTCACGGTGCAGCTTTATGAAGCCGAGCGCAAGCGCGGCGCAGCGGCATCGGAATTTATGCCCTACGCCCTTTTGGATGCTGCCAACGTCTTCAACCTGATCCATGAGGGGCTTTCTCTCGGGCACTTCGACGGCACCAATCCCGGCCTGATCAGCGTTGCCAACATCTGCGCGCAGCACTTCCGGCGACTGGCCGAGAACGAGGGCGAGCATCTGGCGCAGCTGACCCAGCGGCTTGAGGATGCCGCCCCGGCCGAAGGTCAAGGGGGGAATGCATGATGCAGATCACTCTGACACCGTAAGAGGCGAAGCGCTTCCTCGCAGCGGCGCAAGACCTGCCCATCGTGATCGACCAGGCGACACACGCCCTCGCCCTGTTGGGCAACCTCATGCACGGGCGGGACCATGACGGACACTTTGGCCTTGCCTGCATTGCGGAACTCACGTCCCGCGCCTTGGATGCGGCCCACGCCAATCATAACGAGACGATGGTGGACCTCGCCCGTCACCTGCAACCTTCGCTGCCGAAAGGAGGCAATCAATGACCCTGACCAGACCCCAGAAGACCATCCTGCACGTCGCCGCATCCAAGCTGAAGTTGGACGATGAAACCTACCGCGCGGTGCTGGTGAAGATCGCCGGCGTCACTACGTCCAACGATCTTGACCAGGCCGGATTTGAAGCGGTGATGGGCTTTGCCGACTATTGCGGCTTCCGGCCCTTGGCCAAGGGTGCGCCGCGCTATGGCAACCGCCCCGGCATGGCGACCTATGCCCAGCTGGAGCTGATCCGCGAGCTTTGGCGCGAGTTGCACGACCAGGCGACGTGCGACGATGAAGGCGCTCACCGGCTGGCTTCTGAAACACCACAAGGTCAGCTCCATGCGCTTCCTCACCCTGGACGCGGCGCGCAAGGTGATCACTGCCCTGAAAGCATGGAAGGCCCGGCCAAGGTCCAAGGCCGCGTGACGGACTTCGACTCGCCACGCAGGGGCGGTGCCGGAAGGTGCCGCCCTTCGCTTTTCAGCCCGGCTCCAAACACCCCCGAAAACGGGCCGTGGAGAGGGCTTGCCTGTTTTCGGCCCCCTACTCTCACGAAACCCACTGACCCCGTTTAATTTCGTCGGGATGGCGTTTAATTTCACAATCTGATCGGGGGGCGAGGGTCGGCTTGACGCAAAGCCCCCATCCGGGCATGTTTCCGGGGCTGGCGCGACACGGTGATACTCTCGCGGCCGTAGCACGATCTTCGGGTCGAAGCGCCATGCAGGGTTTCCGGGAAACCGGGGGCGAGGCCCTGCCGCCAGCACATTTCACCCATCCGAAATACCCCCGCAAACCCTTGCGTCTGTTTCGGCTTTTCCCGGTCTGTTACACCTGTTCCAACATTGGCGCAGCCCCGCGCTGACCTCGGAACAGGACCGAACCATGATCATCAATGCCCAAGTTCTCGACCTCGCCTTCAAGGGCTTCAAGACCGTCGTCACCGACGCGATGATCCAGGCTGCGGCCTTTGCCGATCAGATCGTGATGACCGTGCCCTCTGCCAGCCGCGATGAAACCTATGGCTGGTTGGGCAGCTTCCCGGCGATGCGCGAATGGCTTGGGCCGCGCAACGTCAAGAACCTGGTCGCCAACGGCTTCACCATCCAGAACCGCAAGTTCGAATCGACGCTGGAAATCCTGCGGGATGACATTTCCGATGACCGGCTTGGCATCTTCACGCCGATG
>NZ_JANMET010000252.1:0-3519 GCF_031377265.1 Tabrizicola sp.
CCAGTATTGGCGGTCCGACGCTTCCAATAACCGCCCGGCCATCCGGCTGGAGGCCTCGGGGTTCAGTTCTGCCAGACGGCGGCGCATCGCCTCGTCCAGCACAAAGGTTTCCGACAGGCGCTGATAGACCCAAGGATCGACATGGCCGGTGGTGGCCGACCAGCCCATGGTGTTGGTCACATGCGCTTCGATCTGGCGCACGCCTTCGGCGCCATGGCGCAACAGGCCCTCGTAGAACTTCGGATTCAGCGCACGCGAACGGGTTTCCAGCGCGACCTGATCGCGCAGCGTGCGGACCTGACCACCACCGCGTGTCTGGTCGCCGATATAGACCGGCGTATCCTCGCCGCCGCGGGCGCGTTTCACCGCGCGGGCGATGCCGCCCAGCGTGTCGAAGTAGTGGTCGACCGAGGTCACCCCAAGTTCGACCGATTCCAGGTTCTGATAGGCCAGATCCACGTCTTTCAGCGCCTTTTGCAGCAAGGCGGCGTTCTTCACCGATTTGCCGGTACGCCCGTAAGCAAAGGACTTGCGCGCCTCGTAGGCATCGGCCAGCTCATCCTCCTGGCCGAAGGCGGAGGAGCCGACCAGGGTGTTGACGTTGGAGCCATAAGCGCCTTCGGCGTTGGAGAAGACGCGCAGGGCGGCGGTCTCGATATCAACGCCCATTTCCTCGGCATAAGCCAGCGAATGGGCGCGGATGAAGTTCTGGGCCAGCGGCTCATCCGCGGTGGCGGCTTTCCACGCGGCTTCGGCCAGCATCCGGGTCTGCAGGGGCAGAAGGTCGCGGAAAATGCCTGACAGGGTCATCACCACGTCGATGCGCGGGCGGCCAAGTTCGGCCAGCGGGATCAGATCGGCCCCCGACAGGCGGCCGTAATGGTCGAACCGGGGTTTCGCACCGATCAGCGCCAGCGCCTGGGCAATCGGGCCGCCATCTGATTTGATGTTGTCTGACCCCCACAGCACCAAGGCCACTGTACGCGGCAGCCGGTCATGCGCTTCCAGCAGCCGCTGGGCCTGCAACGCGCCGTCCTGCATGGCAAAGGCGGTTGGCATCCGGAACGGATCAAACGCGTGGATGTTGCGGCCCGTGGGCAGAATTTCCGGCGCGCGGATCAGATCGCCGCCGGGCACCGGGGCGATGAAGCGGGCCGACAACGCGCGCAGGATGCCGGTGATCTCATGGTCCTCCTGCAGCAGGC
Source organism: Tabrizicola sp. (assembly GCF_031377265.1). Taxonomy (GTDB): domain Bacteria; phylum Pseudomonadota; class Alphaproteobacteria; order Rhodobacterales; family Rhodobacteraceae; genus JAUYQR01. The sequence continues at coordinate 1,206 of NZ_JANMET010000252.1, forward strand.
GATCCGCTTTTGCCCGCGCGTCGGCATCGTCCGGCATCAGGGCAATCATCTCGGCGCGGTGTTCAGGCGTCATCTTGCGCCCGACCACATGCAGACCATCGGTGATCAGCGCACCCTCGGCCTCCAGCAGTTTGACCCACAGCTGGTCGGCGGCAAGGCCGGCCATGTCCACCGATTTGGCCTGTTCGGCCATCAGCGCCTCAAGATCAGCACGGTCTGCCGCATCCGGGGCCGTGGCGCGCCAGCGGGTCAGCGTGTCCTTCAGCTCCTGCAGGCCCTTGTACAGTCCGGCGCGGGCAAGGGGGGGCGTCAGGTGGGTAACGGTGACGGCGTTCGACCGGCGCTTGGCCAGCGTCGCTTCGGAGGGGTTGTTCGCGGCGTAAAGGTAGACGTTCGGCAGGTTGCCGATCAGCCGGTCGGGCCAGCAGTCACCGGAAACGCCGGCCTGCTTGCCCGGCATGAATTCCAGCGCGCCGTGCATGCCGAAATGCAGCAGCGCGTCGGCGGCGAAATCCTCGCGCAGCCAGCGGTAGAAGGTGGTGAAGGCGTGGGTCGGCGCGAAGCCTTTTTCGAACAACAGGCGCATCGGGTCGCCTTCGTAGCCGAACAGCGGCTGGAGGCCGACAAAGACATTGCCGAATTGGTGGCCAAGCACAAAGACGCCGCGCCCGTCAGTCTGGGCGCGGCCGGGGGCAGGGCCCCAAGCGGCCTCGACCTCTTTCAGCCAGCGGGTTTTGGCGACGATCTCGGCGGCAGGAACGATGGCGGCGACATTGGCGGGCTGGCCATAGCGGGCGGCGTTGCCTTTCAGAACCATCTCGCGCAGCGCCTCGACCGATGCGGGCGGGGTCAGCGCATAGCCCTCGGCGGCCATGGCGTGCAAGGTGTTGAACAGGCTTTCGAACACGCCGAGGTAGGCAGCGGTTCCGGCGGCCCCGGCATTCGGCGGAAAGCCGTAAAGGACGATGCCGACCTTACGGGTGGCGACTTCCGAGCGGCGAAGCATGGCGAGGCGCAGGGTCTTGTCGGCCAGCGCCTCGATCCGTTCCGGGCAAGGGGCCATCGCGCGGGTTTCCAGCGCCTGGACGGTTGCGGCCTTGCACTGGTGGTGGCAGCCGGTGCAGCCATCGACACCATGCCGCCCGGCATAGACGGTGGGATTGGTGGCACCGTCAATCTCTGGCAAAGCGATCAACATGGTGGTTTCCACCGGGCCAAGCCCGCCACCGGATGCACCCCATTGGCCCAGCGTCTGAAACTCCAGCGGGTGGGCGGCGATGTAGGGCACGTCCAGCGCCGCCAGCGCCTCTACCGCGGCGGGGCTGTCGTTGTAGGCCGGGCCACCGACAAGCGAGAAGCCGGTCAACGACACCATCGCGTCGATGCGGCCCTTGAAATAAGCGTCGATGGCGGGGCGGCCGTCAAGACCACCGGCAAAGGCGGGCAGGCAAGCGATGCCACGCGCCTCGAAGGCCGCGATCACGGCGTCATAATGCGCGGTATCGGCGGCGAGAATGTAGGAGCGAAGCATCAACAGGCCGACGGTGGCCTTCACCTCCGCCGGGCGCGGCATGTCGGCGATATCAGTGGTGATCCGGCCCTTCAGACGCGGGTGATACAGGCCGACATCGGGGTAATCGATCGGGGCCGCGGCCTTCACCGCCTGCCACTTGCGGTCCGCAGAATAGCGGCTGACGAGGAAGCGGATCATCGCCTCGAGGTTGTCATCCGACCCGCCCAGCCAGTATTGCATGCTGAGGAACCAAGCGCGCATGTCCTGCGCCTTGCCGGGAATCCAGCGCAGGATTTTTGGCAACCGACGCAGCAGCGCCATCTGTTTTTGCCCCGAGGAGGCGGAAGGCTCTTTCGGCCCCCGCATCTTTTTCAGAAACGCCATCGCTCCGCTTGCGGGTTTGGACATATCCAGATCGCCCATTTTCGTCAGCTTGACGATCTGCGGATCGGCGATTACGCCGACAAAGGCATCCAGACCATCGCGAACGCGCTGCAGGTCGGGCAGGATGGCGGTGATGTGTTCTTCGATGAACAACAGGTTCGCCACGATGATATTGGCATCGGCCACAGCGGCCTTGGCGCGGGCGAGGGCCGCAGGGTTTTCGGCCCACTCGGCGGCGGCATGGACGGAAACCTCGATCCCGGGGAAATCTTTGGACAGACGCGGGGCTATGCGTGCGGCGGGCCCTGCGGCATGGGCGTCAAGCGTGATGATGACGAAGCGGTAGCCCGCTTTCGAAGTCACCTCCGCCTGATGGGACCGGTCATCGCGCATAATGGGCCTTTGCCTCATAAAGGG
>NZ_JANMET010000085.1:0-48282 GCF_031377265.1 Tabrizicola sp.
GCGCGGGTCATCGCCTTTTCGATGGTCTCGCCCAGCACGAAATTGCGGCCCATTTCCTTCATCGCGCGGGAGACGGCGGTGCGGATCACCGGCTCGCCCAGCCGTTTCACAGCGGCGCGGAGGTGGCCGACGATACCTTGATCAGTGTCGTCCAGCACCTTGCCGGTCAGCATCAAGGCCCAGGTCGAGGCGTTGACCAGGCTGGAGGCGGAGCGGCCCAGATGGCGGCCCCAGTCTGACGGGGCGATCTTGTCTTCGATCAGCGCATCCATGGTTTCGGCGTCGGGCACCCGCAAGAGCGCCTCAGCCAGACACATCAGTGCTACGCCCTCGTCGGTCGACAGCCCGTATTCGGCAAGGAACACCTCCATCAGGCCGGGCTTGGCGCTGCTGCGGATCCGGCGGACCAGATCGGCGCCCGAGGCGGTGATGCGGGCGCGGGCCGGGCCGTCGAGGGCGGCTTCAGCGATCAGGCGATGGATCAGCGTCGCCTCATCGGCAAGGCTGCCGGCTTCGATGACGGACCAGGACGTGTCTTGCAGATTGCGCGGCATCGAAAGCTCCTCTTTTGGCCAGCATACACTGGTTCTGCCGGGCTGTTTTCCTGATTGAAGCGTGATATGCGGGCGGAATGCTGTGAATTACGGGGGTTGGCATGGCGATTAATCTGGACAGGTTTGATCTGGCGATCCTGCGGGTGCTGGCCACCGAAGGGCGGATTAGCGCGGTAGAACTGGCACGGCGCATCGGGCTGTCGAAATCGCCGGCACAGGCCCGGATGAAACGACTGGAGGAGGCCGGGGTGATCGCCGGTTACCGTGCGATCATCGACCGGGTTCGGCTGGGCGAGGCGCATGTGGCTTTTGTCGAAGTGCGCCTTTCAGACACCCGCGAGGCGGCGCTGCAGTCGTTCAACAAGGCGGTGCTGGGGGTGGCAGAGGTGGAGCAATGCCACATGATGGCGTCAAGCTTTGACTACCTGCTGAAGGTGCGCACCGCGGATATTCAGGCGTACCGGCGGGTGCTGGGCGAAGTGATCAGCACCCTGCCGCATGTCGCCTCCACGTCAACTTATGTGGCGATGGAGGCGGTGAAGGAGGTGTTCTGAGCCTTAGTCCTTCGGCTTGCCGGCGGAGATTGTCACCTTGGCATTGGTCGAGGCCACGGAAACCGACGGTTTCGCCGCCTCTTTCTTTGGTTTCTTCACTTCCTTGCGTTTGTTCATGCCCTTGGCCATGACCGTATTCCTTCTGGCTGACGGCCCGTGCTGGGCCTTGGGGGCAGTTTAGGCGATTGTCGGGGCCTTTGCACGGCAAATGCGGGGGGTCGTCTGGGGCTTGCGACAGCGACCTCGGGCGCCGGACGATTTCACCGTAGGGATGCCCCCTGCGCGACGATCCGGGCAGGTTGGAACGCCGGTAGCGCGGGCCTGGATCAGCCCTTTGCATTCCCGGTCCATGGTCGTGGCGCGATGGCCGATCTCGACTGCGACGTGTCATGCGGGAAAGCAGCTCCAGCACGATGCAGTTGAGAAACAGCGGTGATTCAATGCCGCCTTGGGCGGATTTGCGCACCGGGTCCGTCCGGCGCACGGGCGATGCCAAGATGTGTCGGCGCCTGCCCCTACGGTAAGCGCCTTTCAATGTCAGCACTTGATGCTTACACCGACAAACGTGGCGGTGGAGATGAAGGCTGGGCCAGACCAGCGGGCGCCGCTTTGCTTCAGATAAGCGTTCGGAAAATCAGATACGTAAATGCCGCCTTCGACCTTCGGCTTGTGGTTATCGGGCGTGCCGTTCAACTGCCCCTCGGTCAAGACCTGCGACGGGGCTGCTGCAGCGATTGCTGCCACGCCAAGGGATATGGTCGAGGCAAGGGTGGTGCCCGCGGCCGGACTTGAACCGGCACGGCCTTACGGCCAAGGGATTTTAAGTCCCCAGTGTCTACCATTTCACCACGCGGGCGCGTCGGCGGGCTGTGGCTGCAAGCATAGCGGTTTTGCGGAGGGCTGAAAGGGCCACACGACAGCCGCAGAAGGTTATGGCGAACAGAGAATTGACCAAAGGCTGCGCCGAGCGGCACAGTGCGGCGAGCTTACATAAGGGAACAGCGCATGGGCGACCTTCACCCGACTGCCGACGCTTTAGCGGCAGAGATTGTCACCCTCAGCTTTTCCCATCTGGCGGGTCTGGTGCGCCCCAATGGACGATTTGTCTATGCGCACCCGGCGGGCCACCCTGAGACGCCACTGGATGGCTACAACATGCTGCGCCATTGCGGGACGCTGTGGTTCATGTTGCGGGCGGTCAACGATCTTGGGCTCGATCCGGGGCCAGTTGGGTTGCGGGCGCTGGAACGCGCAGTGCGTTATGCGGGTGGCAAGTTGGATCGCCCTCACTGGATCGCCACGCCAAGCCTTGCCATTGTCACGCGCGGCGCTGTCAAGACCGGTGGCGTCGGGCTGATGCTGGTGATGCTGTCGGAGTACCGCCTGGCCTTGCCCACGGGCTTGTCGCCCGATGTCATGCCGCTGCCGTTTGATGATACCATCGCAGCGCTGCAGGCCTATGCTCTGGCGCAGATCGAGGGCGACGACTTTCTTCACAAGCGCGGCTTTGCGGACGGCGCTGTCCTGCCGTTCCGCAGCGATTACTACACCGGAGAGCTGCTTTTGGGGCTGTTTGCCACTGGTTGCACCGATCCCGCCGTGCTGCGGGTGGCAGAGGCGCTGATGGCGCGCGGCTATGGGATTGCCGAACAAAGCCACTGGATGGCCTATGCCGCCTGCGAAGCCGCTGAGCGGGGTTTGACCGATCCGGCCATGGTGCGGGGCTACATAATACGGCTGATGACCGACATCGTCACCAACGATGCCTACCGCGCACGCCGCCATTCCACCCCCATTGCCTGCCGCAGCGAGGCGTTGACCCGGTTCCTGATGCTTAACACCCGCCAACCCGGCCACTTTGACCCTGCCCTGGTGACCGCCTGCAAAACCGCCCTTCACCAGAACCTTGCGCTGCAACTGGGCTGGTATTCCGACGGCCAGTTCTGGAAAGGCGACGAAGATGACAAGGTGCAGATCGATTACATCCAGCACAATGCAACCGCGTTCCTGAACCAGTGGCTTGCCCAAGGGGGAAAACCGTCCGCGGTGCCGCGCCGCGGCAATTGACTTCCCCCGCCGCCGTTGCCCATATGACGCCACATGTCAGATGACACTGCACCCGGGGGGCACATGCACAAGGTCTATCCATCCGCAACCGCAGCGCTTGAAGGTATCTTGCATGACGGGATGCTGATCGCCTCGGGCGGCTTTGGCCTTTGCGGCATTCCCGACCTGCTGATCACCGCGATCCGCGATGCGGGAACCAAAGATCTGACGGTTGCATCCAACAACGCGGGTGTCGACGGCGCCGGTCTGGGGATCTTGCTGGAAAGCCGTCAGGTGAAAAAGATGATGTCGTCCTATGTCGGCGAGAACGCCGAATTCATGCGCCAGTATCTGAGCGGCGAGTTGGAGCTGGAGTTCAACCCGCAAGGCACGCTGGCCGAACGGATGCGGGCGGGTGGCGCGGGCATTCCCGGCTTTTACACCAAGACCGGCGTCGGCACGGTGATCGCCGAGGGCAAGGAACATCACGATTTCGACGGCCAGACCTATATCCTTGAACGCGGCATTGTCGCCGACCTTGCCATCGTCAAGGCATGGCGGGCCGACCCGTCGGGCAACCTGGTCTTCCGCAAGACCGCGCGCAATTTCAACGGCCCCGCCGCGACTTGCGGGCGGATCTGCGTGGCCGAGGTGGAAGAGATCGTGCCCTTGGGCAGCCTTGACCCCGACAAGATCCATGTACCGGGGATCTATGTGCACCGTCTGATCGGCGGGGCGCAGGAAAACCGGATCGAGAACCGAACCGTGCGCAAGCGGGAGAATGCATGATGTGGGACCGCAACCAGATCGCCGCACGCGCGGCCAAGGAGCTGCAGGACGGCACCTATGTCAACCTTGGCATCGGCATTCCGACGCTGGTGTCGAACTACATCCCCAAGGGGGTGAACGTGACCCTGCAGTCGGAAAACGGGATGCTGGGGATGGGGCCTTTCCCCTTTGAGGGCGAGGAAGACCCCGACCTGATCAATGCGGGCAAGCAGACGATCACCGAACTGCCGCAGACCGCGTACTTCGATTCCGCGCAGTCTTTCGCGATGATCCGCGGCGGCAAGATCGCCATGGCCATCCTTGGCGCGATGGAGGTTTCCGAAACCGGCGATCTGGCGAACTGGATGATTCCGGGCAAGCTGGTCAAGGGCATGGGCGGCGCGATGGACCTTGTCGCAGGCGTCGGCCGGGTGGTGGTGGTGATGGACCACACCTCCAAGCACGGCGAATCCAAGGTGCTGCGCGCCTGCACCCTGCCGCTGACCGGCAAGGCCGTGGTGGACCGGATCATCACCAACCTTGGCGTGCTTGACGTGGTACCCAGCGGGTTGCGCATCGTTGAACTGGCTGACGGCGTGACCGAGGCCGACCTGCGCGCGGCAACCGAGGCGACGATTGTCTGACTTCGTCATCACCCGCGACCATGGGGAAACCCGGGGCCGCTATGTGATCCGCCACAATGGTGCAGAGGCGGAGCTGACCTATTCGGTCACCACCCCGACGCTGATCATCGCCGATCACACCGGCGTGCCAGACAGCCTGCGCGGCACCGGGGCCGGTCTTGCACTGGTGACGCGAATGGTGGCGGACGCGCGTAGCGAAGGCGTCAAGATCATGCCGCTCTGTCCCTTCGTCAACGCTACCCGCAAACGCCACCCTGAATGGGCAGACGTGTTCGCCGTCTGACAGGCCGCTGGCTTTGCGCCACCACATGGCCTATGCGCGCAGGCTCAGGGGGCCGATACTGGCGCCGAGCGAGGCCGCAATGCAGATCATCTCCCGCCAGATCAAACCTGTCATGCTGATCGCGGGGGTGCTGACCTTCACGATGATCTATGCCGTCTTCGCACCGCAAGCAGCCCTTCAGGGCATGTTCGGCGAAACGCTGTCCGGCCCGCTGGCCGAAATCGTGGTGCGCAACTGGGCCGCCCTGATTGCAACCGGCGGCGCGATGCTGGTCTGGGGCGCGTTCCATCCGCCGGTTCAGGGGCTGGTTCTGGTGGCGGTTGGGGCCAGTAAGCTGGTGTTCATCGCGCTGGTGCTGATCTACGGGCGCGCCTACCTTGGCGGGCAAGCGGGCGTGGTCATCGCTATGGATGCCGTCTGGGTGGCCCTGTTTGCCGCCTGCCTTGCCGGCCGGCGGGCCAGCTTGGCCGTCTGATCAGCCGCCAGCGGCAATCACCCGGAACACGCAGGGATCGGTCACCAGTTGCGGCGGGCTTTGGCACAGGCCCTGCGCCACCTGCCATGCCGCCAGCACCTTGGGCACATAATCGCGGGTTTCGGCGTAGGGCGGCACGCCGGCGTTGGCTTTCACCGCCCCTTCGCCGGCATTGTAGGCGGCCAGCACCATGATCGGGTCGTTGTCAAACTCGCCCATCAGCCAGTCCAGATAGGCGACCCCGCCCTTGATGTTGTCCACCGGGTCAGTGGAATCCTTGACACCAAACCGCGCTGCAGTGTCCGGGATCAGCTGCATCAGACCCACGGCACCTGCCGAACTGACCGCCGTCTTGTTGCCGGCACTTTCAATGCCGATCACCGCAAGCACCAGCGCGGGTGACACCTTGGTGCCTAGTGTGGCCTTAAGAATGTCGGTGCCATAGGTTTCGGCCACCTTTTGCATGTGCTGCATCCGCGGGGCCGACACCGACTTGCCGTCCGGCCCCTGCGTCAACGCCGACAATGCCAGATCGAATCGGCCATCGACATCCTTGATGCCCGGCGGCACCGTGTCCCAATACCAGGCGTAGGATGAAGACGGCGGGGCCACGGGGGCTTGCGGGTCAATGGCGGGGGCGTCCTCGGTCCGGTCGCGCACCGGGTTGGGGTCCACCTTGGGCAGGGCAGCCAGCACGCGGGCCTGTTCGGCGGGGTCGATCTGCACGGTGATGCGCTTGCCGGGCAGCGAGTCACCCACCTTGATACGCTTGAACGTAAAGCCATCCTCTGCCGCCGCGGGTAACGGGGCAAGGATGCACAGAATCGCTAGGATCGTGCCTGTGATGTTCCGCATAGGGCGGGTGCCTGCTCTTATTGTTCTTTTGCCTGAACGTTGCAGAGAATCGCCCTTCCGACCAGAGAAATGCATCGCGAATAATGGCATTTCCGCCAGAATTGACCGAAAAAGCACGCCCTATGGCATACTCCTTAAGATTCCGTTGATCTTTTTATCCATTACTTTCAGATAGTTGACCTGAAAAATCGATCCAAGCTGAAAAAAATGAAAAAGGGCCATTTGCCTCCCAACTGCCGCCACGATTGGACGGCTATATAGGGTCATACCGAACGGACCGGGACGGCAATGAGGCCAGACTGGGCAGAAGACCGAAGCGGTTGAGAAGTTTAACAAGCACCTTAGAAAGGGACCATCATGACCATGTTCACCTCCTTCCTGAAAGACGAATCCGGCGCCGTGACGGTTGACTGGGTTGTTCTGACCGCCGCTGTTGTCGGCCTCGGCCTGATCGTTATGGCTGCTGTCCGTCCGGCCGTGTCGAACCTCGCAGCAGACATCGCGACCTCGATCGACGCCGCTCAGAACAACTAAGTTCGTCTGCGCGTCCTTCAGGATGCAACACAAAAGACCGCGCTTCTACGGAAGTGCGGTCTTTCTCTTTGCTGGCTACCCGGCGCAAACACGAAATTGCTGCGGATTGACGGGCCGGACGCCCTGAAATGCCTGAACTTGGCTAAAGTTTCGCCGCAATCTGCTTGGAAACTGGCGCTGATACGAAGCAGGATGCTGCGTGAACTGATTATTGGGAGACGGACAGATGTACCACGGACGGCAATTCCTGTCTGACGAAACCGGCGCAGTCTCGGTTGACTGGGTTGTACTGACTGCCGGGATCGTGGCGATGGCACTGCTGTTCTTCGTGCCAATCCTGTTGTCGCTTGGGGACACTGCGGGGACAATCGGGGTGACGATCAGCGAATATGAAGCCTTTCTCGAGTAAGGCGTTCGACCGACGGCCGAACCACGGCCAGGACTGCCGACTTGCGAGAACGTCCGTCTGGCGTTAACTATAGCCGCGATGTCTTTCCGGGCAGCCACAGGAATTCAAAAGGGAAAAGAAGATGAGAGCAGTCTTCGGTTTGGTCCTTCTGGCCGGTTTGGCACTTGCAGGCGTTGCGGTGTACATGGCCCAGAACTTCATCGGTCAGACGCAAGCAGCGCTGATCAGAGAACGGCAGTTCAACGCCAAAGCGGGCAAGCTCGTCGAGGTGTATGTGTTCAACAAGGCGCTGTCCTATGGCGACCCGCTGGTGGTTGACGACGCGCAACTGATCTACTGGCCGGAAAAAGCCCTGCCGGAAGGCATTTTCCGCGACGCCGCCATTCTGTTTCCAGAAGGTGCCGACGGCCCGCGCTATCTGATGCGTTCTGTCGAAGCCTATGAGCCGATCCTGGCAACGCGCGTCACTGAACCCGGCGAGGTTGCGGGGTTGACCGCCAAGCTGACACCGGGGATGCGGGCTTTTGCGATCAAGGTCGGCGTGGCATCGGGGGTGTCGGGCTTTGTTCAGCCGGATGACTTCATCGATATCTACTGGACCGGCACAACCTCCAACTCCAACGGTGACGTCACCCGGCTGATCGAAAGCAAGATTCAGATCATCGCTGTCGACAATGCATCCGGCGAAGGCCAGTCTTCGGGCAACACGACGGCCCGCACGATCACGGTAGCCGGCACGCCGGAACAGATTGCGCGCCTGGCTCAGGCCCAGGCAACCGGCGGGCTGTCGATGTCGCTGGTCGGCGAGGGGGAAGAAGCCTCTACGGCGCTGGTCGAGGTCGATGGCAATTCGCTGCTTGGGATCGAGGAAAAGGAAGTCGTGCAGGTAGAGGCCGCCGAAGTTTGCACCCGAAAGGAACGCAAAGCCGGTGTGCTTGTCGAAACTCCGGTTCCCTGCAACTAGCCAGACGCGAAAATTCACGGGGCGCGGCCACATCATATGGGGCCGCGCCCTTTTCTTTTCGCCATTGCTTGCGCCCTGTTGCAAGTTATCCACATCAACAAAACCTTCCAACTGATTGATTCTTGCAAATAAAGAACAACTCCGGCATCTTTAGGCAGATATGGGCGAACAAGACCCAAACCGAGGCGTGGTCGAAAGGGCAGATCACATGAGCATGAAACGAATCCTAGTTGCCGGGTACGTCGGCGCCATTCTGGCGTCCACTGCCATGACGCCGGTCTCGGCAGAGGTCTTGCGCGTGATGCAGGGCCAGGCGTCAGAAGCACTGAACGTTCCGATGAACCGGGCCGTTGTGGTCGAGAGCGATGTTCCGTTCGCGGAACTGTCGATTGCAAACCCCGGCATTGCAGACATCTCTACACTGTCTGACCGGTCTATCTATGTCTTGGGCAAGGCACCGGGGCGCACGACGCTGACGCTGTTGTCGCCGGAAGGCAAACTCATCGCCAACGTCGATGTGCACGTCACCCCCGACATTGCGGAATTCAAGGAACGCCTTCAGCAGATCCTGCCGGGCGAAAAGATCGAAGTTCGCACCGCCAACGACGGTATCGTTCTGTCAGGCGTGGTATCCTCGACGGCCAAGCTGGACCGGGCGCTGGATCTGGCGAACCGTTACGCGCCTGATCGCGTATCAAACCTGATGAACGTCGGCGGCACCCAGCAGGTCATGCTGAAAGTGCGGTTCGCGGAAATGAGCCGCAGCGTATCAAAAAGCTTCTCTTCCTCGGTCACCTTCGGGGATGGCGGCAAGCTTAGCGGCGAAACCGGCACCTTGCTGGGCGTTGGCGCAAGCGGCGGTACGTTCACCTACAAAGACGGCATCGTTGGCGGGGTTCAGGCCGGTGGCTCCATCGGTGGTCTGGAATTCGGCGTGCTGCTGGAGGCGCTTGAAGCCAAGGGCATGGTGCGCACGCTGGCAGAGCCCAACCTGACGGCCCTGTCCGGGCAGGAAGCCAAATTCCTGGCAGGCGGCGAGTACCCGGTGCCGGTGGCGCAAGATAACGGCAGCGTCACGGTTGAATTCAAGCCGTTCGGCGTGGAACTGAACTTCACCCCGACGGTGGTGGATGGCGATATCATCAACCTTGCGATCAACGCCGCCGTGTCGTCGATCGACACGACGAACGCCTTCACCAACGGCGATTTTACCATCGACGCGTTCAAGCGGCGCGAAACCTCGACCACGGTGGAAATGCGCGACGGCCAAAGCTTTGCGATTGCCGGCCTGCTGCAGGACGACTTCCGCGATCAAAGCTCGCAACTGCCGTGGATCGGCGATCTGCCGATCCTTGGCGCGCTGTTCCGCAGTGCAGACTATCAGCGTAACCAATCGGAACTGGTGATCATCATCACCCCGCATCTGGTAACGCCGGTCAGCGGCGAGGCTTTGGCCCTGCCAACCGACCGGGTGCGCATCCCGACCGAACGCGAGCTCTTCCTGAACGGCGACGTCGCAGGTGCGCCCACCAGCGGTGCTGCGGGCGAAGTCGCCCGGCAGGATTTCAGCACCTCGTATGGCTATGTGATGGAGTGATGGAGATGACCGGTATGCTTTCGAAGCTGCTTGCTACCTCGGCCCTCCTTGCGCTGGCCGCCTGTAGCGAAACCTCGACCAGCTGGGACAAGGAGCTTGGCTCCGAAGTCGATAAAGGCCAGTTCGGCAACGCCACGATGAACAATACGCTGATCCAGTCGGGTCAGATCGAATACACCGTGGCGCTGGCGCAGCGGTTCGCGGCCGAGGTGCCAGACACGATCAACTTCGCCTTCAACAGTTCCGAGTTGTCCGAAGAGGCGCGCTCGATCCTGAACGTGCAGGCGAACTTCATCAAGCAGTTCCCCGAGGTCCGGTTCCGGGTCTTTGGCCATACTGACCTGGTGGGATCGGCCGGCTACAACCAGCGGCTTGGCTTGCGCCGGGCGCAGGCTGCGGTCAACTATCTGGCATCGCTGGGTATTTCGAAGTCGCGGGTGGAGGCAGTGGTGTCTTATGGCAAGACCCGTCCGATCATCCAGACCGATCAGCCGGAAATGCGCAACCGCCGCACGGTGACCGAGGTGTCGGGCTTCGTCGAATCCCATCCACTGGTGCTGAACGGAAAGTACGCGGCGATCATCTGGCGCGAATACGTGATTGGCCTCGGCGGCGCGGTTCGCCCGCACCCGCCAAACACCAACATCACGGTGCAGGTCGATCCGGCACAGTAACCTGCCACATCAAAGCGTTTGCAAAGGCCGGGGCGACATCCCGGCCTTTGTCGTTTCCAAATCCGTTAGAAATCCCAGATTTATGCCCTTTTAGCCCCATTATCGCCACCATTCCTGATCATCTTGGCAACTGGATGAAACTGTCAAAGCTGGCGTTAGTGCGATCATACAAGATGCTGGAAAGAAGCCACAATCTGGTGGCACTTCTGGTGACTTGGCACCGAAGTCTGAAAGGGCGAATCGAGAAATGTCGAGTACAGCAACCGTGAAACCGGACTCCGCGCCGATCCTGGCCTGCACGGTCTCGCGCGACGTGCAGCTTTTTGACCTGCTGATCGACGATATGGAGCAGGAACTGGGTGAAGCCTGGGGCGACCTCAACTTCGAGGACGCGCTGATCTTCCTCAAGCAGCCAGATTCGGCGTCGCTTCAGTTCATCGCGATTGCGGTGGATTCGGAAGACGAGGCGGAACTGACCAAGATCAACGATGTGATCAAGGCGGCGAAGGGCAAGAGAGTTAAGGTCGTGCTGATCGCCAACCAGATCAGCCCGGCAGAACTGCACAAGATGCTAAAGCTGGGCGCCGATGATTTCGTGCCCTATCCGCTGCCCGAAGGCGCCTTGCACGAGGTGTTGGAACGCCTGCGCCGGCAGCCTGAGTTGGTGGCGGGCGAACCGGGTGGACCTCATGGCGAACAAGGCACAGCCCCGGCGTTCCGCGCAAAGGGCGACCGCAATGGCGTGATCGTGCCGGTGCATGGCATGGCGGGTGGCAGTGGCGCCTCTACCTTTGCCGCGAACCTTGCCTGGGAACTGGCGATCGTCTCTGCCAACGACGCGCCGCGCGTCTGCCTTCTGGATCTCGATTTCCAGTTCGGCTCGATTGCCACCTATCTTGATCTGCCGCGCCGCGAATCCGTGCTGGAGATCCTGTCCGATACCGCATCTGCCGACAGCGACAGCTTTCTGAAGTCGATGCTGACCTTCAACGACAAACTGCACGTCTTCACCGCGCCGTCGGACATGCTGCCGCTGGATATCGTCACTGGCGAAGATATCGGCCGCATCCTCGACATGGCGCAGAAGAACTTCGATTTTGTGATTGTTGACATGCCGTCGACCGTGGTGGCCTGGACCGAGGCAGTGCTGACCCGGTCGCATGTCTATTTCGCCCTGATGGAACTGGACCTGCGGTCAGCGCAGAACATCCTGCGCTTCGTGCGGGCCCTGAAGGCCGAAGGGCTGCCGCACGAAAAGTTACGCTACGTGCTGAACTATGCGCCGAAATTCACCGACCTTTCCGCTAAAGGCCGGGTGAAACGCATGGCTGAAAGCCTGGATATCACCATTGAAGTGCAGCTTCCCGAAGGGGGCGAACAGGTGACGCAAGCCAATGACAATGGCCTGCCCATCGCCGAAAACTCGCCAAAGAATCCGCTGCGCAAGGAACTGCAGAAGCTTGCCAAGTCCTTGTATGACCTAAACAAAGCTGCCGAAGCTGGCAGAACATGATCTTTTTGATGGGGGTTGCCCGTGTTTAGCCGTTTCAAGAAAGACTCCGCGCCCGGTCGCCCGACAGCGATGGCGCCGGCAAACCAACCGGCTGTTGCCGAAAAGCCCAACCTGACCGGCCGCGCGCCGGTTGCGGCTGCGGTTGGCCGCACCCCTGCCGAAGCGTTGGCCGCCGACAAAGAGAAAAAGCGCCGCGAACGCCTGATGGAACTCAAGCTGGAGATCCACAAGCGCCTGCTGGAAGATCTCAACCTTTCGGCGCTGGAAACGGCGTCCGAGGCCAGCCTGCGCCAGGAAATTTCCAACCTCGCCTCTGAGGCGCTGGACGACATGTCGGTCGCGCTGAACAAGGAAGACCGCCTGTCCCTGACACAAGAGCTGTATGACGAGGTGATGGGCCTTGGCCCGCTGGAGCCGCTGTTGAAGGACGACACCGTCAACGATATTCTGGTGAACGGGCCGAAGCGCATCTTCATCGAACGCGCGGGCAAACTGGAACTCAGCGACATCACCTTCCGCGATGAACGCCACCTGCTCAGGATCATCGACAAGATCGTGTCCGCCGTGGGCCGCCGGGTCGACGAAAGTAACCCCTATTGCGACGCCCGTCTTGCCGATGGATCACGTTTCAACTGCATGGTGCCGCCGGTGGCGGTGGACGGATCGCTGGTCTCGATCCGGAAATTCAAGAAAGACAAACTGCGCATCGACGACCTTGTGCGCTTTGGCGCCTTTACCGACGAAATGGCCGCCTATCTGCAGGCCGCCGTGTCGTGCCGGCTGAACATCATCGTGTCGGGTGGTACGGGTTCGGGTAAAACCACCACGCTCAATGCGCTGTCGTCGTTCATCGACAACCACGAACGCGTGCTGACCATCGAAGACACCGCCGAACTTCAGCTGCAGCAGGTCCATGTCGGCCGGATGGAAAGCCGCCCGGCCAACGTCGAAGGCAAAGGCGCTGTCACCCAGCGCGACTGTTTGCGCAACGCGCTGCGGATGCGCCCTGACCGGATCATCGTGGGGGAAACCCGGGGTGAAGAGGTCATCGACATGCTGCAGGCAATGAACACCGGTCACGACGGATCGATGACCACGATCCACGCCAACAACCCGCGCGACGCGATCAGCCGGTTGGAAAACATGGTTGCGATGGCCGGTATCGATATGCCGCTCAAGGCAGTGCGCAGTCAGGTCGCGTCGGCTGTGAACCTGATCGTGCAGGCCAGCCGTCTGCAGGACGGCACCCGCCGGATGACCTCGGTCACCGAAATCACCGGCATGGAAGGCGAAGTGATCTCGATGCAGGAGGTGTTCCGGTTTGAGCGCCTTGGCATCGAACCGAATGGCCGAATCATTGGCCGCTTCAACGCGACGGGTATACGATCCAGCTATTCTGATCGATTCCGCCAATGGGGCTTTGACCTGCCCGCATCAATTTATGAACCTGTGATCTGAGGCCGCAAATGGAAATCAGCGCTGCCCCGCTAATCTATATTCTGATCTTTGTCGCTGTGCTGGTGCTTGTCGAAGGCATCTACCTGACGGTCTTCGGTAAATCCATCAGCCTCAACAGCCGCGTCAGCCGCCGCCTGATGCTGCTCGAAAAGAACGCGAACCGCGAACAGGTGCTTGAACAGCTCCGCAAGGAGATGAGCCAGCACCTGAATTCCAAGAGTATCCCGCTGTATTCGATCCTCGCCAGCAAGGCGCAAAAGGCCAACATCGCGTTTTCCCCGAAGGCGCTGTTGGGAATCATGGCGCTTCTGGCGGTGTTTTCATTCGTGGCATTGACCGTTGGTACGTCAGCCGCGCCGGTGGTGCGGGCGGTGCTCGCCGTTGGGATGGGCATCGGCGGGGTGTATGTCTGGGTGAACAACAAGGCCAAGAAGCGCATGTCCCTGCTGGAAGAACAGCTGCCCGATTCCATCGAACTGATGGTGCGCAGCCTGCGCGTCGGCCACCCGTTTTCTGCGGCGATCGGCATTGTTGCAAAGGAAGTTCCCGACCCGCTGGGCACTGAATTCGGCGTGATCGCCGACGAGGCCGCCTATGGCCGCGAAGTGACGGAATCGTTGAAGGCCTTTGCCGAACGGATGGACAGCCAGGATTTGCGCTTTCTGGCCGTGGCCGTGACGATCCAGCAGCAGTCCGGCGGCAACCTTGCCGAGATTCTCGATGGCCTGTCCAAGGTGATCCGCGCGCGGTTCAAGCTGTTCCGCAAAGTGAAGGCCATCACCGCCGAGGCCAAATGGTCCGGCATGTTCCTGTCCGCCTTCCCGATTCTGGCGCTGGTGATGATCATCACCATCCAGCCCGACTATTACGATGCCGTGCGCGAAACCGCCGTCTTCATCCCGGCGGCGTTGGTCGTGGCCGTCTTTCTGATCATCAACATCGTCTTCATGAAGATCATGACAAACATCAAAGTGTGAGTGCGACATGAACCCGTTTTCCGCCATCAACACGATGTTGACCGATGCAATGGGCCCGCTTGGCCCGCTGATCGCAGTGGGGCTTTTGGGCTTTCTGCTGATCCTGATCGCGTTGCCGACGATGCTGAAAAAGCAGCGCGACCGGTTCAGCGAACTGAAGGCAAGCCAGCCCGGTGCGTCTGACCGGGGCAACCCGCGTGCCCTGCGGCGCACCGAAAAGGTCGACAAGCTGGAGCGGTTCGCCCAGTATCTGGAACCGCAAAAGGCGGAAGAGCTGTCCGCCGCCAAGCTGCGCCTGCTGCGGGCGGGCTATTCGGCAAAGAATTCTGTCCGGATGTATCATGCCGCGCAATTCGTGCTTGGCATCAGCTTTCTTGCGCTGGGCCTGATCTATGCGCTGATCAAATCCGCGCAGTCCGAGGTCGATACCCAAACCCTGATGATCTACGCGATCCTGCCCGGCGTCGTCGGCTATTACATGCCCAAGTACTGGGTCGACAAGCGGCTCGAGGCCCGCCAGACCCAGATCATCCAGGGCTTCCCCGATGCGCTTGACATGATGCTGGTCTGCGTCGAAGCCGGGCAGTCGCTTGACCAATCGATCATCCGCGTCGGTCGGGAAAGCCGGGCCGGCTATCCGGCGCTGGCCGATGAGTTCGACATGATCAGCCAGGAAGTGAAGGCCGGCAAGGAACGCGTGCAGGTGTTGAAGGACATGTCGATGCGGGTGGGCGTGCCCGATGTCGCGTCTTTCGTCACCACGCTGGTGCAGTCGGCCACCTTCGGCACCTCGGTCGCGGATGCCTTGCGTGTCTATTCTGCCGATATGCGCGACAAAAGGGTGATGCGCGCCGAAGAGAAGGCAAACATGTTGCCCACCAAGCTGACGTTGGGCACTATGCTGTTCACCGTGCCACCCCTGCTGGTCATCTTGATCGGCCCTTCTGTTTACGGCATTGCAACAATGCTGGCGCAGATGCGACCCGGAAGTTAACGGCAGCGGGCAAAGGACAACGTGCGCGCAAAACCTTCAATCGCCCTTCTTCTGACGCTTGCCCTTGCGGCCTGCCAATCCACGGGCGGTGTCAGCCGCGATGGCCGCAATACACCTTACGGCGTGGATGCGCGTGGCGACTCCGTTGATGGCCTGACCGTCGGCCACCGGCTTATGGCGGCGGGCGAGCCGGAACTTGCGCTCAAGGCCTATCTGCGGGCGGCCTCGGAAACCGGCATTACGGTTGACGTGCTGTCGGCCATCGGGTCGGCGAACCTGGCGCTCGGGCGGCTGGGTCAGGCCGAACAACTGCTCCGCCGGGCGCTGGAGGTCGATCCGACCTTCGTGCCTGCGATCAACAACCTTGGCGTGGTGCTGATGGAACGCGGCAAGGCT
Organism: Tabrizicola sp.; assembly: GCF_031377265.1. GTDB lineage: Bacteria > Pseudomonadota > Alphaproteobacteria > Rhodobacterales > Rhodobacteraceae > JAUYQR01. The sequence continues at coordinate 15,696 of NZ_JANMET010000085.1, forward strand.
GGCGAGGCGCGGGTCGTGTTTCAGCAAGCCTTCGCGCAGGATAGTGGCCAAACGGACTCCATTCGTGAAAATCTGAAGCTGGCTATCGCGCGGACCGAATCAACCGTGTATGATTCCCCCGAGGCAGAAGGCGAGTTCCGTCTGGTGCGGCGTGAAAAGGGCAAATACGTGCTTCTCACGCAGCTATAAGGAACGGGCTCCGAGCAGTAAAAAAGGACGCAAAACATGCGCCACCCAGTTCTTGTTGCCCTGTGCCTTTCCGGCACGGTGGGTCTTGCCGGATGTCAGGGTACATCCGACGCCCAGGTCGAGCGGGCCGTCAAAGACGTGAACGTGATCGACGAATCCAATCTGAACGATGTCATGCTGACGATAGCCGATCCGGCCGAAGCGGTAAGCTATTTCCAGAAAGCGCTGCAAAGCGAACCCGACCGCGTTGATCTGAAGCGCGGCTTGGGCAAATCGCTGGTCCGGGCGCAAAAACCGACCGAGGCTGCACAGATCTGGGGGCAGGTTGTGGCCAGCCCGGAAGGCACTGCCGAAGACCGGGTGATGCTGGCCGATGCGCTGATCCGCTCCAACCAGTGGGATGAGGCGAAGGCGCAACTGAACCAGATCCCCCCCACCCATGAAACCTATGACCGGTATCGGCTTGAGGCGATGGTGGCCGATTCCGACAAGAATTGGAAAAAGGCGGACAGCTTTTATGAAATCGCCGCCGGGTTGACCACCAAGCCGGCCGGCGTTCTGAACAACTGGGGCTTTTCCAAACTGACGCGCGGCGACAGTGCGGGGGCCGAAAAGCTGTTCAACGAGGCGCTGACCTATGATCCCGGCATGTTCACGGTGAAGAACAACCTCGTGCTGGCGCGTGCAGCCCAGCGCAAATACGATCTGCCCGTCGTCACCATGACCCAGACCGAACGCGCCGAGCTGCTGTACACAATGGCGCTGGCGGCGATCAAACAGGGTGATGTGTCGGTGGGCAAGGGCTTGCTGGCGCAGGCCATCGAAACCCACCCGCAGTACTTTGAAGCCGCGGCACGCAGCCTTGAAACCCTTGATGCCAATGTGAAACTTTGATGCTGTCAGCCAATGCTGCACTGATCCTGCTGATCCCCGTTCTGCCGATTGCGGTTTGGGCCGCCTGGTCTGATCTGAAGCGGATGAAAATTCCGAACAAAGCCGTGCTTGCACTTGCGGCGGTTTGGCCGCTGATCGGCTGGTGGCTGGTGCCATTTGATGCCTGGCTCTGGGGCTTTGCGCTGATGGCGATCGTGCTGGTTGCGGGCTATCTTTTGTTCCTGACCGGCACATTTGGCGCAGGCGATGCCAAATACGCTGCGGCGATGGCGCCCATCTTTGTCGGGGCGGATTATGCCACCGTAATGCTTCTGGTGGCGGCCTGCCTGATCGGCGCGTTGATCACGCACCGGATCATGCGCGCGATCCCGGCCGTCCGACGGCTGACCCCGGAATGGGAAAGCTGGACGCAGCGGCGATATTTTCCATTGGGGTTTGCATTGTCGGGGATTGTGGTTTTCTATCTTCTTGCCGCGATCTGGCCGCAAGTCTGACACAACCTCCGTTTACCATTGTTTCGCAAAGGCAGCCTGTCTGCCCGTGACAAGGGGTCTGTTTCGATGAATGTTGCAGCAAACCAACTTTCAGAGGGTTCGGTCACATCAAATGTGACCGCCCCGCCATCGCCGCGCAGTCTTGCCGATACCGGCCTGACGCTGGTGATGATGCGCGACATCCTGTTGAAAACGATGTTTCGCACCAACCTTGATCTTGTCTCAAGCATCTCGCGCTCGATCTGCCTTCCGGTGCCTTTGACCCAGGAACTGGTGGACCTCGCGCGGACCCAGAAGATGATCGAGGCGACCGGCACGCTGCACGCGACCTCGGGCAACGAAATGGGCTACCAGTTGACCGATGGTGGCAAGGCGCGCGCGCTCGATGCGCTCAGCCAGTCGGAATACTATGGGGCGATGCCGCTGCCGCTGGAACAGTACAAGGTGCAGATCAAGCGGCAGTCGGTGCGCGACATCCGCCTGAACAAGGATCAGCTGATGGCAGGGATGGGGCACCTGATCCTGCCACCGGACCTGATCGACAATCTTGGCCCCGCCGTCACCTCAGGCCGCTCGATCCTGCTGTACGGTCCGCCCGGCAACGGTAAATCCTCGATCTCGCACGGCATTCGGGCGGCACTGGGTGACAAGGTCTATGTGCCGCGTTCCATTGAATATTCCGGCCAGATCATCTCGGTCTATGACCCGATCGTGCATTCCGCGGCCGAGGCGAACTTTGATGACCCCTCCGCCCTGCGCCGCACCTCGAACAAGTATGACAACCGCTATGTCTATTGCGAACGCCCTTCGGTCATCACCGGTGGTGAATTGTCGCTCGACATGCTCGACCTCACCTACAACCCCACCGCCCGCACCTATCAGGCGCCTTTGCAGCTGAAGGCAACCGGCGGCATTTTCATCATCGACGACCTTGGCCGTCAGGCCGAACCGCCGCAAAAGATCGTCAACCGCTGGATCGTGCCGCTGGAAGAAAGTCGCGATATTCTGGCGCTGCAGTCGGGCGAGAAATTCACCGTGCCGTTCGACACGCTGGTCATCTTCTCCACCAACTTCCACCCCAACGACATCTTCGACGGCGCGGCCCTGCGGCGGATTTTCTTCAAGATCAAGATCGACGGCCCAAGCCAGGAGAACTTCCTCAAGATCTTCGCCATGGTCGCGCGGAAAAAGAAGATGCCGCTGGATGAACGCGCGCTGATGTACCTGATGAAGGTCAAGTTCCCCACCATCAACGACCTTTATGCCAACTACATGCCGGTCTTCCTGATCGACCAGATGATCTCGGTCTGCGATTTCGAGAACATCCCCTACCAGATGACGCCTGAGCTGATCGACCGCGCCTGGGACAACATGTTCGTGCGCCAGGAACACATCGCACACTGATCAGGACGACGTGAGGTCAGGCGAACAGCCGGACCCCCAGTTCCGTCACAACGGCATCCAGCCGCTGGTCGGTGGCATCGATCGGCACTTCGGCCACCTCCTGCGCGGCAAAGGCGAAGCCCACGGCCAGCACCGGCCCACGCGCCCGCAACCCTTCCAGCGTGCGGTCGTAAAACCCGCCGCCATAGCCCAGCCGGAAGCCGCGCGCGTCGAACGCCAGCAGTGGCACGATCAGCACCGCAGGCTCCACCCAGGCCCCCTCCTCGGGGATCAGCGCCTTGAACGCGCCCTCTATCATCCTGGCCCCCGGTGACCATTCGCGGAACCGCAGCGGCGTGGCCTTGGCAATGATGACCGGCACCCCCACCGCCCCCTGATGCGCGACCATCGCAGGCAAGGGGTCAATCTCGGTGCGCATCGGCATATAGCCTGCCAGCACCTTCCCCGCCTGCCCTGCCAGAAAATCAGCAAGGATTTCCGCCGCTTGCCCCTGCCCTGCCGCAGATGCCGCGTTGCGCGCCGCAAAGGCCGTCGTGCGCGCCAATGCCTTCACATCGCTCATACCAGCAGCACCGAGGCGAGGCCAAGGAACGCAAAGAACCCCATCACATCGGTCAGTGTAGTGACAAACGTGCCAGAGGCCAGCGCCGGGTCCAGCCCCATGCGTTCCAGCGTCAGGGGCACCATCACCCCGCCCAATGCCGCCACGATCTGGTTCACGATCATCGCCATGCCCAGCACCAGACCCAGTTTTGCATCGCCGAAAATCCCCCAGGCGCCAAAGCCCAGGATCAACGCCAGCCCCATCCCGTTCAGCACGCCTGCGCCAAGTTCTCGCATCACCACCCGGCGCGCGTTGGCCTGCGTCAGATCGCGCGTCGCCAGCGCCCGCACCGCCACAGCCAGCGATTGCGTCCCCGCAATCCCCCCGGTTGACGCCACAATCGGCATCAGCGCCGCAAGGATCAGGATCGACGAAATCGTCGCCTCGAACCGGCTGATCACCAGCGCCGACAGCGATGCAGTGAACAGGTTCACCACCAGCCACGGCAGCCGCTGCTTCATCGTGGCAAACGCCCCGTCAGACATGCTGGCCTCGTCGCCCACACCGGCCAGTCGCAGCATGTCCTCGCCGTGCTCCTCGTCCAGCACGTTCATCGCGTCATCGATGGTGATCACGCCCACCAGCCGCCCGCCCGCATCAACCACCGGACAGGAAATCAGGTGATACTGGTTGAAGATATAGGCCACATCGGCCTCGTCATCGGTGGCCTCGACGGTGCGGAAACTGTCTTCGATGATGTCGCGCAGCGCCACCTCGCGCCCCGATGACAGGATGCGCCCCAAGGTGGCATACCCCACCGGGCTCATCACCGGATCGACCAGAATGACATGGTAGAACTGATCCGGCAGATGATCTGATTTCCGCAGAAAATCAATGGCTTCACCCACCGTCCAATGTTCCGGCACAACCACGGTTTCGCGCTGCATCAGGCGCCCGGCAGACCCTTCAGGGAAGGCCATCGCCTGTTCCACGGCCACCCTGTCGGCATCGGCCAGCGCGTCAAGGATCATGCCTTGCTGCGGTGGTTCAAGGTCTTCCAGAATGTCGACCACATCGTCGGATTCCAGATCCCGCACCGCTTCGGCCAGCACTTCGGGCGACAGGCTTTCGATCACCTCTTCGCGGATCGCATCCGAGATTTCCGACAGGATTTCGCCGTCAATCTCGTGCGACCACAGCGCCAGCAGCGCGCGCCGGTCGGACTGGCTGATCTGTTCCAGAAGGTCGGCGATGTCGGCGGCATGCAGCGGTGCCATCAACTCTTCAAGTGTGGTGGCGTCGCCAGCCTCCACCGCCTCCAGCACCGCGTCGATACGGGCCTGGTCCAGCATCTCGTCCTCTGCTTCCGCCAGATGCTCTGCCATACTGCCTCCAGATCGATTGCCACGACCTTAGCGAAAGCTGTTTCAATGAAACAGGGGGCGGAAGGCAAATTTACCCGCTGACGGAAAGTGTCTAGGGTCGCATCGGCAAGAACAGGGGCAATGCAATGGCAGATCTACTTCTGGGGCAGGTGATCCGCTTTGTCGGCGACCCGTTCATCGAAGGCACGGATGCGGCCCGGCACCTGGATCGCGGGGCCGTGCTGGTGGACGGTGGCCGCATTGCAGCGGTAGGTGACGCCGCCAGTCTGCGCCTGCAAGCCCCTGCCGCACGGGTGCATGACTATGGCCGCGCGCTGATCTCGGCCGGTTTTGTCGATGCGCATGTGCATTATCCGCAGACGGCGATCATCGCGTCATGGGGAAAGCAGCTGATCGACTGGCTGAACACCTACACATTCCCCGAAGAGATGCGCTTTGCTGACCGCAGCTATGCTGATGATATCGCAGGCAGATATCTGGATTTCGTGCTGGCGCGCGGCACCACCACGGTGTGCAGCTATGCCACCATTCATCCCGAAAGCGTGGACGCGATCTTTACCGCCGCCCAGGCGCGCGGGATGCGGGTCTATGCCGGCAAGACCTGCATGGACCGCAACGCCCCCGAAGGCCTGCGCGACACCGCGCAATCGGCCTATGACGATTCAAAACGCCTCTTGCAGAAATGGCACGGCGTCGACCGGCTGTCTTATGTGATCACACCGCGCTTTTCGCCCACCTCCACGCCCGAACAGCTTGCAGCCCTTGGGGCGTTGTGGCGCGAATTTCCCAACTGTCTGATGCAGACGCATCTGTCCGAACAACTGGCCGAAATCGCCTGGGTCAAGGACCTGTTCCCCCAGTCGCGCGACTATCTGGATACCTATGAGGCGCAAGGCCTGCTGCGCGAAGGTGCCTTGTTCGGCCATGCGATCCACCTGACCGCGCGCGAAAAGGCCCGATTGATCGAGGCTGGTGCCAGCCTGATCCACTGCCCCACGTCGAACACCTTCATCGGCTCGGGCCTGTTCGATATGGGGCTGGCCCAGCACCTGCGCGTCGGGCTGGCCACTGATACCGGCGGTGGATCGTCATTCTCGATGCTGCGCACGATGGCTGGCGCCTATGAGGTGGCACAACTGCGCGGCCAGTCGTTGCACCCGGCCCAGCTGTGGTGGCTGGCGACCCAAGGGTCGGCGCGCGCGCTGCACGCCGAGGGTCAGATCGGCAACATCGCGGTGGGGATGGAGGCGGATCTTGCGGTGGTCAACCTGGCATCCACCCCCGCCATCGCGCAGGCGGCAGCGCGGGCCGGGGATTTGTGGCAGGCGTTGTTCCCGACGATCATGATGGGCGACGACCGCGCGATTGAGGCGGTCTGGGTTGGCGGGGCGAAAGTTAACAAGTCTTGAATCCGAAATCGTAAGTATTTGATATCTAACGGGAGGCGCCTTTGTCCACGCGTGGACAACGGGTTATTCGGCCAGTTCCCAGCCGTCCGGATAGAAGTCATGCTTCAACGCGATCGAGGTCGCGATCCTCTCGTAATTCCAGATCTCCTCGGCCGTCACCGGGATCGGCCCGATCGACGCGATCAGGGTCTCCCCATCGGTTGCCCGCCGCGTCTGAAACCCCTCCAGCCGCAAGGCACGTTCCAGCGCAGGCCAGCTCGCATCCAGCTCCTCGATGAAGAACAGATACTCCACCACCGCCGTCTTGGGCAGACTGACCCCCTTGGACTGCGTGAAAGTGTCGTAAGTTTCGCGTCGCTGGGTCTCGTAATTGTGGGACATGGCCGCCTCCTGCCGGTTCTTCTAGCGCAAGGCAGCCCGCAGTGCCACTACCCCCGCTCAGTCGTCTTGCGGGCAATATCCCCGATCAAACGCCGCCGAATAGGTCCACTCCGAAGCATTCTGCGCTTCAAAATCCATCGGCGGCAGGTCAGACGTCACGCCGTTCACGGTGACCTTTCCGTTACGCAGGTCAACCTCACATTCATAGGGCTTCTGATCAAAGTAGCGCAGGTCGCGGTGGTAGTAGCCAATGACGGTGAACTGGTTGTCGATGTATTGGATCTGAACAACTGACCGGCCCGCATACTCTTCATCGGCAAATTCGTTCACCACCTGCAGAATGCTGCCGCTGCCGGTGTCCAGAACCTCCAGCCGGGGAAAGCCATCAGTGGCGTAGGCCATCAACATGATCTTGCCGTTGTCGAACTGAACGCCGCTATTCGCGGCCGGGATGCCGCCCAGATCGTTCCAGATTTTCAATTGCGCGGCCTCACCCTCGAAGGACAGGGCGGCACGGAAGTAGAACCCCTGATTGGACGCTCCCGCCCAGTTTCCGGTGGCCTCAGACAGGGTGTCGGCTGCGGCGGGGGCAGCAAGAAGGCAAAGGCCAAGGGCAAACGCGCGCATCTGTTGTTCCTGTGTTTGTTTTACTGGACCATGCCGCCAAATTTGCACTGAGGAAAGGACCGGAATTCCGCACCTTAAATCGCAAGGCGCAACGCCAGCGCGCGCTGCCGTTCAATTGCGCGCGACAAATCGATCGTGGCAATGTGGCCATCCCTGACGACCTGCCGGCCCTCGACGAAAAGGTCGCGTACCCGGGTTGGACCGCACAGGATAAGGGCTGCCACCGGATCCCACGCGCCCGCCGCCTCGATGCCGCGCATGTCCCACACGGCGATGTCGGCGCGCTTTCCAACCTCGAGCGAGCCGACATCACCGCGGCCAAGGACCTGCGCACCGCCTAGTGTCGCGATCTCCAGAATCTCGCGGGCCGACATGGCATTGGCCCCACGATCCACGCGCTGTAGCAGCAGGGCCATCCGGGCTTCAGCGATCAGATTTCCTGCATCATTCGAGGCAGATCCGTCAACGCCAAGCGCGACTTTGGCGCCTGCGTCGCGCATTGCGCGCACCGGGGCGATGCCAGACCCCAAACGACAATTCGAACATGGGCAATGCGAAATCCCGGTGAACGACCGCGCGAACAGCGCTATTTCCGAACTATTCAGCTTTACACAATGCGCGTGCCAGACATCTGCCCCGGTCCAGCCCAGATCCTCGGCATATTGCCCCGGACGACAACCGAACTGCGCGAGGGAATAGGCAATGTCTTCGTCATTCTCGGCCAGATGGGTATGCAGCATCACCCCCTTGTCCCGCGCCAGAAGCGCGGTTTCGCGCATCAGATCGCGGCTGACGGAGAACGGCGAACAAGGGGCAAGGCCAACGCGGCATATCGACCCTTCGCTGGGATCATGGAAGGCGTCGACCACGCGGATCATATCCTCAAGAATCGCCGGTTCCCTTTCAACCAAGCTGTCCGGAGGGAGACCGCCAGCACTTTGGCCAATGCTCATCGCGCCGCGTGTCGGGTGAAAACGCAGGCCCAGATCGGCGGCCGCATGGATGGTGTCTTCAAGCCGCGCGCCGTTTGGGTAGAGGTATAGGTGGTCTGAGGTCAGCGTGCAGCCCGACAAGGCCAGTTCCGCCAGCCCGATCTGGGCAGATACGAACATTTCCTCGGGGCCAAAGCGGGCCCAGATCGGGTAGAGCGTTTTCAGCCAGCCAAACAGCAGCGCGTCCTGTCCGCCCGGTACCGCCCGAGTGAGGCTCTGGTACAGGTGATGGTGTGTGTTGACGAGGCCGGGGGTGACGACGCAACCCTGCGCATCGACGACCTCGGCCTGTGGGGCGTGCAAGTCCTGCCCCACTGCAGCGATCACGCCGCCGCGAATCAACACATCTGCAGCAGTGATTTCACGGCGGGATGCGTCCATCGTGACGATGGTTTGCGCATTTCGGATGAGAATTTCGGACATGGTGCTCCCTTAAGCACCCTTCGGTTCATCACCGGGCGGCCGACAGAAGGGAGAAGGACTCGGGTTCCGCTACATCAAGATAAACCGAGGCTGCGCTGACCGGCAATCAACTTCTGCGCGAAATTGAATTAACCATTGAGGAGCCGAAGTGCCTCGCCATGGATCACCGGATTGGCGGCTGCCAGAACTTGGCCGCCGTCATGACAGGGGCGGCCCTGCCAATCCGTCACCAGTCCGCCAGCGGCTTCGATCACCGCGATCGGGGCCTGCACGTCATAGGCTTGCAGACCGGCCTCAATGACCAGATCGATCTGCCCGGCGGCGATGAGCGCGTAGGCATAGCAGTCCATTCCATACCGGACGAGTTTGGCCTTTGCTGCCACGCGGCGGAAGGCGGCACCTTCGCCCGCGGTCCCAACTTCGGGGAAGGTGGTGAACAGGATAGCCTCGGCCAGCGGCCGGGCGGGCCGTGTGGCAAGGGCGGACTGGCCCATGGGACCGATGACCTGCGCCAGACCCAAGCCACCCTCAAACCGTTCGCGGATGTAGGGTTGGTCGATGATGCCATAGATCGGGCCAGCGGCGTCACGAACCGAAATGAGCACCCCCCAAGTGGGGGTGCCGGACAGATAGCCTCGCGTGCCGTCAATCGGGTCCAGGACCCAAGTCAGGCCAGACGTCCCGGCAACTGGCCCATATTCTTCGCCAAGGATACCGTCGTCGGGTCGCCGCCTTGCCAAGACTTCGCGCATCCGTTGCTCGGACAGGCGATCGGCCACAGTGACCGGGTCAAACCGTTGAATTTCCTTGGTTTCTGCGGACAAGTCCGAGCTTCTGAAATGGGCTAATGTGGCTTCCCTTGCCACATTCGCCAACTCATTCGCCACGGCTATCAGATCCGCTGCTACCGCATTTGTCACCCGCATCGCTGCCTTCCGCCTTGTCCTGACCAGGGGCGCACAAGGCCCTCTCTCCGGGCGCTAAACGCTCGGAGAGATCAGGTCAAGCGGGAGGGGCGACTAAGCTGCTTCGGAAAGCACCCGTGCAAGATCGAAAAGCCGGCGGCGCTGCGCCTCAGGGATCGCATAATAGGAGCGCACCAGTTCGAGTGCTTCCTTGTCCGCCATCATGTCGCCCTGCGCGAGGATGCCTGCCGCCTGGCTTTCGCTCAGGCCTTCGAAAAAGAACGAGATCGACACGCCGAGAGAATCCGCGACATCCCACAGCCGCGAGGCGCTGACCCGGTTCATGCCGGTTTCATATTTCTGGATTTGCTGGAACTTGATCCCAACCTTGTCAGCGAGTTGTTGTTGCGTCATACCCACCATCCAACGACGATGACGGATCCTTTTTCCCACGTGTGCATCAACAGGGTGCTTCATTCTTTACTCCAATACTTCAGTAGTGCCCTCAATAAAGTATAAGCAATTTTCGTGCCAAAAATCAGTCGATCGCACGCGCGGAAAGAAAAAACTGAATCCCCCGCAAAACCTGTCCATTTGGATATGCCCAATTATACAGTTGTGGAAGTCGCGGTGCGGTTGTTTAGGTTAACACCTAAGGGACCCCTATGTGTGTCACTAGTCGCCTTAAACGGGAATCTCATTTAGCTTTTCATTTTGCGACAAATATGCGCGATCGTTGCAAATTGCGATTATACAATCGGACGATTGCGTCCGGACTGTCCACAAGGCAGAAAATGCGGAGTACAATTGGACATTCAGGGTCAAATTCAAGGGGTACCCATGCGCGCGTGGCAAATGACTTCACTGGGAGCGGCCCCTATCCTTGCACGCATCGAACAACCGACGCCTCGCCACGGCGAAGCACTTGTGCGGGTGGCAGCGGCGGGACTGAATTTTGCGGATCTGCTTATGGCAGAGGGGAGGTACCAGAACAGGCCAGTGCTGCCGTTCGTGCCGGGTATGGAATTCTCGGGATGGGTCGAAGGTCTGGGGCCGGATACCAATGGCCCTGCAGTCGGAAGTCGGGTCATCGGGGTTTGCGGGACCGGGGCGTTGGCGGAGTATTTGTGTATGCCCATTGCCCGACTGGCGCAGATGCCGGATGCGATGAGCATGGTGGACGGGGCTGCGTTTCAGATTGCTTTCGGCACCTCGCATCTGGCGCTTGCGCATAAGGCCCGGCTGCAGCCCGGCGAAACGCTGTTTGTTACCGGCGCGGCGGGTGGGGTCGGGCTGACGGCGGTTGCCATCGGCAAACGGATGGGTGCGCGGGTCATCGCATCGGCGCGAGGGGCGGACAAGCTTGGCATCGCGCGTGCGGCAGGGGCAGATATCCTGATCGACAGTGACGCCCCCGATCTGAAAGAGGCACTGCGGGACTTGGGTGGCGTTGATGTTGTGTATGATGCAGTGGGCGGTCCGGCCTTTGACGCAGCACTGCGGGCCTGCAAGCCGGATGGGCGGCTGCTGGCCATCGGCTTTGCCTCAGGCCAGGTGCCGCAGGTTCCCGCCAATCTGCTGCTGGTCAAGAACCTGACAGTAACCGGATTCTGGTATGGCGGGTATCAGGATCATGCGCCGCAGTTGGTGGCCGACAGCATGGCAACCTTGCTGAACTGGTATGTCGACGGTGACCTGCGCCCGCATGTGTCACATGTTCTGCCGTTCGAGAACCTGGTGGAGGGGCTGGATCAGCTTCGCCAGCGCACAGCAAGCGGCAAGGTTGTGATTGCCGTCACCGCCCCGGATGCGACGATCTGACCCTATTCGGCGGCGTCCAGAAGGGCGGTCGCTGCCGACCGGAACCGACCACCTGCGTAAACCCGCCGGATCAGTTCCGCCAAGGCGTCGACTGTCGGGCTACTGCTGGTTCTACCGACATAGAGATTCACCTTCATCCAGCCAAGGTCAGGCAGGGTGCCCCCGTGTTGCACCGGTTCGACGTTCGGTGGCTCAGAACCCGCCAAAATTGCATTCACCGCAAGATCGGCCGAGACCGTTGCCTCGATGGTGCGGGTTGAATCGCTTTCCACCGCCATGACCCAGGGGATGCCGGCAGCATCCAGCGCGGTCAATGCCATTTTGCGAAACCCGCAGACAGGCTCGAACGCGAGCTTCAGCGGCCGGGATTTCCATGCCACCCCGTCTGTTGCCCCAAACCAGACCAGCGGCAGTTCAGCCAGCGTTTCGCTTCCGGTTTCGCTGTTGGGTTCGGTGGTCAGAATGACGTCGCACTCGCCGCGATCGAACTTGTCCCTCAACGCCGTGGTGTAGGACGACAGCAGCGTCACCTTCATCTTGGGGTATTCGCGGGCGAAGCGTTGCAGCACCAGCGGGATCGCCGGATAGACAATGTCATGCGGCACACCCAGCACGATCTCGCCCTCGTGCACGTCGGTGGTCAGCCGCTGGAACGCTTCGTCGTTCAGCGCCAGAATGCGGCGGGCGTAGCCGAGCAGCAGCTCCCCCGTCGGGGTCAGCGCCACCTTGCGGGCCGTGCGATCCAAAAGAACAACATCAAGCGATTCTTCCAGTCGCTTGATCTGCATCGACACCGCCGACTGCGTGAGGTTCAGAAAGCCCGAAGCGCGGGTCACCCCACCCGCGTCGGCCACTGCGATGAAGGACCGGAGCGCGGTCACGTCAAGATTGCGGGGCATATCACATTCCTTGATGCTGGCCGTAACTATCATTCGTTTTACAAATACACACGAGTCGCACAGAAGTATCAAGACATTTGATGATGCCAGTCAAAAATATGAAGGCCCTTGATGATACTCGAAAGGACACAGCATGTACGCCCCGTCTCGTAGCACGATCGCTTCGCCCACGCCTTCCGGCCTGCTGGGCAGGCTACACCACATCGGCCTCTGGGCTGCACGCGTGGTTGCCTACAGCCGTCAACGGCGCGATCTGGCGCGGCTTGATGACCACTTGTTGCACGATATCGGCGTGACCCGCGAACAGATCGACGCCGATCTGGAAAAGCCGATCTGGGATGTGCCGAGCCACTGGAAACAGTGAGTGAAAAAACCATCAGCCTGGGCGAGTGTTTTCTGACGGAAACGCTTGAAATCGACGGCGCGGCTTCCGATATTGTGGGCATGTGGTCACGCCGGCATCCCGGCGTTGCCCTTAGGGACAACATCGGAGGCTTCACATGGCTGAATATGATACAATCCGCACGGTCGGCGTAGGCGCCCGCGCGGCAATTGACGAAGGGCTTCGCGCCCACATGAACAAGGTCTACGGGCTGATGTCCGTGGCAATGCTGGTGACGGCAGGCGTGGCTTGGGGTGTCGGCACCTCGGACCTGCTGAACTTTCTGCGGACGCCCGAGGGCGGGATGACGATCTTTGGCTGGGTGATCATGTTTGCCCCACTGGCGATGATCTTCGCCTTTGGTGCGATGATCAACAAGCTGTCGGCGGCCGGAGCGCAGCTGTTCTTCTACACCTTCGCGGCTGTGATGGGCCTGTCACTGGCCTGGATCTTCAAGGTCTTCACCGGCGTATCGATCGCGCAGACCTTCCTGATCACCTCGATCGCCTTTGCGGGCCTGTCGCTTTATGGCTACGTCACCAAGCGTGACCTTTCGGCCATGGGCACCTTCCTGATGATGGGCCTGATCGGCCTTCTCGTCGCGATGGTGGTGAACATCTTCCTTGCGTCGTCGGCGCTGGCCTTCGCGATCTCGGCCATCGGCCTGCTGATCTTTGCGGGTCTGACTGCTTATGACACGCAGAAGATTAAGAACGACTACATTGCGCATGCGCAGGCGATGGACCAGGAATGGCTGGCAAAGTCGGCGATCATGGGGGCGCTGAACCTGTATCTCGACTTCATCAACATGTTCATGTTCCTGCTGCAGTTCATGGGCAACCGCGAATAAGCCACGTGGTTTGAAGGATAGGGCAAGGGCCGGTCGAAAGACCGGCCCTTTTCCATTGTGGCGCGTTAGATCAACGACAGGTCGGCGATCATCCTGACCGCAGGAAAGACGATGCCGGGGCCTAGTGGCACTTGGATCGGGTGAAGTGCGCGAAAGCCCATAGCCGTATAGAATGGCACCGCCGTAAGCGTGGCCTGACACTCAAGCCAGCGCAGGCCAAAGGCGGCGGCGTCCTGCATGACCCCGGTCATCAGCGCACGTCCGATGCCGCGGCGGGCCATATCCGGGTCAGTGGCCACGTGGCGCACCTGCCCGGTGCGATCAGCTGGACCCCTGCCATCGGGCCGACCAGTGCTCCAGCCACCGCAGGCCAGCACCCGCCCTGCCCCGTCTTCAGCCAGAAAGTAACGCCCGGAGGCCAACAGTTCCGGGCGGGCGCGCGAGATGATCGGAATGGCCAAAACCATGATCGATGGCGGATAGTCGGCCGCCAGAAGCTTTGGATAGCTGCGCGACAGCAACTGATCGACCGCAGAAAGATCTGCAGGAACCGCGCGACGGATGGTGACGATCTGATCCATGATCGGGAAATTGGCATGCCGACCGAAAAAGAAAAGGGGTGTCCGCTATACGACCGCGCCCAAAAGCTTGCCGACCAGCGCTGTGACCGCCATTGCAATCGCACCCCAGAAGGTAACCCGGAACACCGCCCGCAGGATGGGGGCGCCGCCAGCCTTTGCCCCGACGGCCCCCAGCACCGCCAGAAACAACAGCGACAGTGCCGTGACCCACAGGCTGATCGCCGCCTCAGGCACCAAGGCCGCGGTGGCCAATGGCAATGCGGCCCCCAGCGAAAACATCAGCGCAGAGGCCATGGCCGCGACCAGCGGACGCGCCTCGGTATGCTCGGAAATGCCAAGCTCGTCGCGGATGTGCGCGCCCAGCGCATCGGTCTTGTGCAAGGCTGCAGCCACCTTTGCCGCAAGGTCAGGCGGGACGCCGCGCCGCTCGTAGATGCCGGCGAGGGCGCGTTCTTCTTCCGCCGGATCGGCGCTGATCTCGGCCGTTTCGCGCGCGATGTCGGCCCGTTCGGTATCGGCCTGCGAGCTGACCGAGACATACTCGCCCGCCGCCATCGACAAGGCCCCGGCGGCCAGTCCGGCGGCCCCGGCGATCAGCACCTCGGCCCGCCCCGATGCGGCAGCGACGCCGACAATCAGCGATGCGGTTGAGACAATGCCGTCATTTGCCCCGAGGACGGCGGCGCGCAGCCAGCCGATCCGCGCGACGAAATGTTCTTCGTAGTGATTGCGTTCCATTGCCGGCACCTCTTGCAAGGCGACCGTTCGCACGGTCTTTCAGATCCTGGCTTGATCCAAAACAAGACGAGTGCCGGTCAGCACGCGGGCAGGCCTGCCAGACATGCGCGCGCTGCAGATAGTCCGCCAGCAACACCAGTGGCCGAAAGCGCGCGGGCGAGAGTGCTCTTCCCCGAACCGGGGCTGCCAAGGCTCAACCCGCGCTGCAAGGGACATCTCCAATGCAAAAGGCCGCCCCCGAAGGTGCGGCCCAAACAATGCAAGCTGGCGCAGATCTTACTTGATCTTGCCTTCCTTGTATTCCACATGCTCCCGCTTGACGGGATCGTACTTCTTCACGACCATCTTTTCGGTCATGGTGCGGGCGTTCTTCTTGGTCACATAGAAGTGCCCGGTGCCCGCCGTCGAGTTCAGGCGGATCTTGATGGTCGCCGGTTTTGCCATTTTCGTTTCTCCTGCGTCAGGGAAACCACGGCCCCCTGCGAAAATCCTGAAGTCCGCCTTTTACGCATGGTGGGGGCGGAGTCAACAGCAAAGCACCCAAAAGCTGCGGGAGCTTGGCATCTACGCAGACCGTTCTTCCGCAGTGGCGTCTGGGACCGGAAACCGCGCGCGAAACCAAGACCATGCAGCGGCCTCTGCCTCGATCACGCCGGGGACTGAGCGCAGCCTTTGTTCCCACCGCCTTATCCTGCGGCGCAGGGCCACAAGCGACTTGGACTCGGCTTCATTGCGGTTTGCATGGAGGTAGAAGTCGCTTCCGATCACCCGCTTGGCGTTGTTGCGCCCATTGGCGTCGCCCCGAGAGTGTTTCAAGATGTGCAGGTCGTCGGATTTCACGTGGTGATGATGCAAACAAGCGTTCAGCCAAGTGACCTGATGCTGCTCCACCGCGTAGCCAGACCCGGTATGCGAAAAAAGTTTCGCGACAGGCATGTCGACCCCGGCAGTGTTTACAACTTTCGGCAACACTCCCGGGCGCGGATACTTTGGCGAATGGATCGACATCGCGCCGAATTTTCGTGGCTGGAACAGGGTCTTGAAGTTCGCCAGCTGCCCCTTAGCCACATCGGGCAATGTGCCTTCGCAGCGGGTGAAGCTTTCGATGATTGAAGCGCCGTCCCAGGTAGCTTTGCCCGCCGACCCGAAGTGGCGCCACATGATCGCGATGGCGTCAGCATCGGGATGAAGTCCGATCAGATCATCAACGCTGCGCATGCCGATCGTCACGTTGAGGTATTCGTCGGCATCAATGTGCAAGACCCAACCTGCGTTGTGAACTTGCGGCAGCAGATAGGCGCGGTGCAAGGCATGGCGCTGGATCGTGCCGCCAAATTCATAGGGGCCGGGGTTATCAAAGTGCTGCACCCAGCGGGTCTGGGAAAGCAACCCAAGGATCGTGTCGGTGCCATCATCGCAGTCGTTGGTATAGACGATGATGCGATTGAACCCCGATGCCAGATGATGCGCGAGCCATTCGACCACAAAAAGCGCCTCGTTCCGCATGCAGGCGACAATGACTTTCCTAGGCTTTGCCATCCACGTTTTCCTGCCCAAGATGCGCGCCGTGACCCCGATGCTCGCGAAGGGAACCACAGCCGTTTGATCGAGACAATGGGCGAAAGTTGCGCGGATGGCCTGTAAGCCGGATTTTGTCCCGGCGGTTGCCCGCCATGGATGACCATTCCTCTGCCAACCGTGTTACCACGGCGGTCAAGCTGCCAACCCGGGCCTCTCGGGCGAGTGCATCCCTGCGGCGGTATCCGGGCTTACGCCTGGACCAGCCCCGCGCGAGGCCCCTATTTGGCATTGCTCCGGGTGGGGCTTGCCTTGCCGTCCCGGTTGCCCGGTCCGCGGTGGGCTCTTACCCCACCGTTTCACCTTTTCCCCTGTCTTGCAGAAGGCGAACCTTCTCAAACGACAGGGGTAGTCTCTTCTCTGTGGCGCTTTCCCTGGGGTTGCCCCCGCCGGGGATTACCCGGCACCCTTGCCTTCTGGAGTCCGGACTTTCCTCGAAGCTTGCGCCCCGCGGTCATCCAGCCATCCGCGCAAGGGACGGGGTAAGCCCTGACGGGCCCCGCGTCAATCCGTGGCAGCCGCCGTCATCGCCTCTAGGCCGGGTTGAGCATGCCGAACACATGCGCATCGGTACCATCCGCCTCGGCCCGCCGCAGGAATTGCACGCGCTCCACACAGATTTCGGGCGGTGTCGGCGTGCGGGCCAGCAGACCCATGACTTCGGAGATGTAGTCGGCCAGCGGCATGCCCATCGGGTTGGTCGCCTGCCCCGGCATCAGCTCGGTCTGCACCATTGGTGGCGCCAATTCCAGCACCTCGACCACCGCGCCGCGCAACTGGTGGCGCAGCGACTGGGTATAGGAATGCAGTGCCGCCTTGGTGGCCGAGTAGGTCGGCGTGATCGCCAGCGGCATGAAGGCAAGGCCGGATGTGACGTTGATGACCGCTGCCTTTTCCCGCGCCCGAAGCTGCGGCAACAAAGCGGCGGTCAACCGGATCGGACCGAGGAGGTTGGTCGCAATGGTGGCTTCGGCATCGACAGTCGCGACGCTTTCGGCGGCCAGATTTTCCGCCCGCATGATGCCGGCGTTGTTGATCAGCACGTTCAGGGCCGGATGCGCTTGGGTGATCCGTGTCGCAAAGGCCGTTATGGCCGCAGCGTCTTCGACGTCCAGGACATAGGCGGCCAAGCCCGGATGTGCCGCAACCGCCGCATCCAGCGCCGACTGCCTCCGCCCGGCGATGATGACCTCGTTTCCCACCGCCAGAAATGCCTCGGCCAAAGCAAGGCCGATGCCAGACGCGCCGCCCGTGATCAGAATCGTGTTGCCTGTCGTGTCCATGGTCGGTCCCTTCTTGATGATGCCTGTCTCTCCTTGCAGCATCTAGCAAATCGCTTACGATGGGAAAGAAGGCACCCAAAAGATTTATACTCACCTGAAAGAGAGTGCTCCCATGACCGCCGAACTTGTTTGCCAAGTCACCGGCTCTTCGTCCGATCCGCGGGTCGAGGCGCTGGTGAATGACCTGATCGGTCGCGTCGCCGACAAGTGGACGATGTTGATCCTCGAGGCGCTGGCCGCAGGTGGCACCTTGCGCTTCACCCGTGTGGCCGAAGCGGTTCCAGGCATCAGCCAGAAGATGCTGACCCAGACCCTGCGTCAGATGGAACGCGACGGGCTGGTCACGCGGACGGTTTACCCCGTGGTGCCGCCAAAGGTTGAATATGCCCTGACGGCGCTCGGCCATGGCCTCGGCGAAGCGTTCTGCGGCGTTTGGTTCTGGGCCGAAGCGAACCTCGACGCGATCGAGACCGCACGGCAGCGGTTTGACGGGCTTAGATCAAGCGCCGCCGGTTGAGTTGGTAGCAGGGAACCGGGTCGCCAGATCGGCAGCCAGCGCGGCGTCAGTGTCATCCAGCGGACCTTTTGCCCACGGGCGAAAGCGCAGCCGGAACGCAGCCAGCAGCGCTTCGGGGACCAGATCGGGATAACCGAAATGCCGCACGTCGGCGAAGAAGTTACCGGGCGGCGCCGGTTCGGGCCAGACCGACTGCCCCTGCAAGGCCAGCCTCCGCCAATCGAACCTCGGCCCCGGATCGCCCTTGCGCCCAGGCGCCATGTCGGAATGCCCGATAACCGCCTGCGGCGACAGCGCCCAGCGCGCCAGCACATCAGCCAGCAGCCGCTCCAGCGCGGCGATCTGCGGCTCGGCAAAGGGCTCCGCCCCCCGGTTCACCAGTTCGACCCCGATCGAACGTGAGTTCACGTCACCGCGCCCACCCCAAGACCCCTGCCCCGCATGCCAGGCTCGCATTGCTTCATCGACCAGGCTCAGCACACGGCCATCAGTGTCGATCAAGTAATGCGCTGAAACCTCGGCAGTCGGGTCGCACAGGCGGTCAAGTGCTGCCGCACAGCCGTCCATCGCGGTGTAATGAATGACCACCAATTCTGGCCGCTGGCCACCCCGCCGCTCGCCGAAATTGGGCGAGGGGTGGGTCAGGGTCACTGCAGCGCGGTGCGGAACGGACGCGGATCCCAGGAGCAGGCGAAGCCGTCGCCATCGGGGTCGACGCCCAGACGGTCACGCTCCGGCCCGCCCGCGGCGAGGAATTCGGACTGCGCGATGTCGGGAGAGGTGAACTTGGCGCAGGCTGCGACCGGGTCGCGCTTGCCAAGGCTGCGTCTCTGGTAAAGCTGCACGCCGGGCGCATGGGTCGTGGCCAGAGCGAATTCCACGATGTTCGGTCCTGTAGCGCCGGGCCGCTGCGGCAGGTCGGTCGGTTGCACGACCACATATTCCGACCGGTTCCGGGCGATCCGCTCCTTGTCGCTTTCGATGGTTTCACGGCTGGAGACGGCCGCGAAATCCTGCTCGTCCGAGATGCCGCTGTTATTATGCACCATTTCCCCGGATTCTTCCTTGATCCCGGCAGGTGCCCCGCCCCGCGGGCGCACGCCGTCGGCAACAGGCTGAGTGCCCACATCCGACCCAATGGTGGCAACGGGCGGTACGGCGGGCGGCTGCGTGCCATCGGCGCGATCAATCGCTGCGGCTGCGGCAGCCGGATCAAAGCTGCCCGACGGCGGAGGCACGACCACCGGCCCAGTTGGTACCGGAGGGGCACCACGGATGTAGGAGTTATAGTCCTGAAACCCGACTCCCGCCCCCGAGTCCGGCACCGTTGGGGTGCAGGCTGAAATGGCCAGGGATGTCAGCAGGATGCCAACACCGGGACGATAGGACTTTTTGATCATGTCTGCCTCGACGGTCTGCTTTTCGCGCCCTTTACCACCATTTGTCGGCTTTGGCCACAAAGCCCGCAGCGCGTTCCAGCACATGGGCGTGATTGAGGAGACCCGCTTCCTCCCAAGGACGCCCGATCAACTGCAGGCCAAGCGGCAGGCCCTTGCGATCCAGACCGATGGGAACCGCAATGCCCGGCAGCCCTGCAAGGTTCACGGTCACAGTGAAAACGTCGTTCAGATACATCTCGATCGGGTCCGCATTCGACATCTCGCCCAGGCCAAAGGCCGATGACGGCGTGGCCGGTGTCAGGATTGCATCCACACCTTGGGCGAACACGGTGTCGAAATCGCGCTTTATCAAGGCGCGCACCCGTCGCGCGCGGTTGTAATAGGCATCGTAAAAGCCCGCAGACAGCACGTAGGTGCCCACCATTACCCGGCGCTGCACCTCGGGGCCGAACCCTTCGGCGCGGGTTTTCTCGTACATCTCGGTGATGCCGTCGCCCTGTGCCAGCGTGGCGCGGTGGCCAAAGCGCACCCCGTCATAACGCGCGAGGTTGGAAGACGCCTCAGCCGGCGCGATGACGTAATAGGCCGGCAGCGCGTATTTGGTGTGCGGCAGGCTGATATCGCGGATTTCTGCGCCCGCGTCTTTCATCATCGCAATGCCCTGTTGCCACAGCGCCTCGATCTCTTCGGGCATCCCGTCCATGCGGTATTCGCGCGGAATGCCAATCACCTGACCCCGAATGTCGCCGGTCAGCGCGGCCTCGAAATCTGGCACCGCGATATCGGCGCTGGTGGAATCCAGTGGGTCATGGCCGGCCATTGTGCCAAGCATGATCGCCGCATCGCGCACGGTCTTGGTCATCGGCCCAGCCTGATCAAGACTGGACGCAAAGGCGACAATTCCCCAACGGCTGACGCGGCCATAGGTCGGCTTGATCCCGACAATGCCGGTAAAGGCCGCTGGCTGGCGGATCGATCCGCCGGTATCGGTGCCGGTCGCCGCCAGACAAAGATCCGCCGCCACCGCCGAAGCCGACCCGCCAGAGGATCCGCCCGGTGTCAGCAGCCGCACGTCCACCTTCCATGGGTTGACCGCATTGCCGTAGCAGGACGTTTCGTTGGACGAGCCCATGGCAAACTCGTCCATGTTCAACTTGCCAAGCATCACGGCCCCGGCCGCAAACAACCTGGACGTCACGGTGGATTCGTATTCCGGCTTAAAGCCCTTGAGAATGTTCGACCCGGCCTGTGACAGCACGCCCTTGGTGCAGAACAAATCCTTGATCCCCAAAGGAATGCCGCACATCGCCGGGGCATCGCCTGCGCCCAGCCGGGCATCCGCCGCACGCGCCTGATCAAGCGCGATTTCCGGGGTCTTGTGAACAAAGGCATTCAAGCCATCGCCCGCATCCATTGCGGTCAGGCACGACATGGTCAGATCAACCGCCGTGATCTCGCCCCTGCGCAGCGCATCGCGTGCAGCCGCAATTGTCCAGGTGTTCGGTCCGCTCACGGGCGCGTTCATTCCACCACCTTCGGCACCGCAAAAAAGCCCTCCCGCGCGTCCGGTGCGTTCTTCAGGACGGCCGCTTGCTGGTTGCCATCGGTCACCACATCGGCGCGGCGCTTCAGGCGCATGGGTGTGACGCTGGTCATCGGCTCCACCCCGGTCACGTCAACCTCGTTCAGCTGTTCCATGAACCCGAGGATGCCGGAAAGCTTTGCGGCCAGCGCCGGAAGATCGCTGTCTTCCACGCGAATGCGCGCCAGTTTTGCCACCTTGCGGGCGGTGTCGATATCAATGGCCATGGGGCTCTCCGATCACTTGGCCCCGTTTATCCGGGCTGCATCGGCCCTGCAAGCATATGGCGGCGATAGATCTCGATCATCACCCCGAGCATCACCGCATTCAGCAGATGCCACATGAAATGGGTGCCAAGGGGCCAAATCGGGCACAGCGGCCCATCCAGCGTGCGAAAAATCAGGCTGACCACCAGAATCACCGCGCCCAGCGCCATTCCTTTGGCCGTAGCAGGCGCGCGGTGGCGCAGGGCCAGCGCATAGGCCAGGATCAGCACCGGGATCGGCGCGTAACCGGCAGATGACCCGATCGGCAAAAGGGACGCGAAGACCGGCACGGTCAGCGCCGCGTAGGGAAAGAACGCGATCACGGCCGCCCATGGCCACCATGCCCGCAGCCCCAGAAAATCCCTCGTTGCTGCAAAGACGTAGATCAGTATGAAGCCCAGGATCGGGGCCACATCCAGTATCGCCGTCGCCCGATTCGCATGCGTGTGAAAAAGAAACGAACCAACGCCGATAATGCCCAGGACCATACTCAGGCCCCGCGCCACCGGCAGGCCAGCACTGCGCCGCCACATCAGCAGGGCTACCAGCACAAAGGCCAGATTTGTCAGCGCATTGACCGGTTCGGCCCAATAGGCGGCAGAGGTCCGCTCACAATAGGCATCCATTGGCTGCAACAGCATTGCCATCCCGTCCCTGCACCACAACTGTCCTGTCAAGACATAGGCCAAAGGAGACGCGCGTGAAGATCATCTGGCTTGGCCATTCCGGCTTTCGCATCGAGATCGAGACTGCAGTCCTGCTGATCGACCCCTGGCTGAACGGCAATCCGCTGTTTCCCGCTGCACGCCGTGCCGAAGCGCTGGCCGGGGCCACCCATGTGCTGCTGACACATGCGCATGGCGACCACGCTTCGGACGCCACCGCCATCGCCGCCGAATGTGGCATTCCCATCGCCTGCATCCACGAGGTGTCCGAATGGCTGAACGCCCAAGGCGGCGTGCAAAGTATCGGCTTTGGCAAAGGCGGCACCATCACGCTGGGCGGGGCGCGGGTGACGATGGTCAACGCCAGCCATTCCGCCAGCATCGATTTTGGCGATGGCCCGCTCTTGCCCGCAGGCTCTGCCGCAGGATTCATGATCGCAGGCGACGGCCATGTGATCTATGTCTCGGGCGATACCGACATCATGGCCGACATGGGCTGGATGGCAGAATATCATCAGCCTGACATCGGTATCCTGTCTTGTGGCGGCCATTATACGATGGACATGGACCGCGCCGCCTATGCCGCACGCAAGTATTTCAACTTTCGCACGGTCATTCCCTGCCACTATCGCACCTTTCCAATCCTTGCACAGGACGCATCGGTCCTGCGTGCCGGGCTACCGCCGGGGATCGAGTTGGTGGAACCAGAGGTTCTGGTGCCGATCGGCTTCTAATCCCGCCGAAGCGCGAAGAAGGTCTTTAGCAGGGCCTCAGCCTCGGGCGCTGCGATTCCATCATAAATCTCGGGCACATGGTGGCATTGCGGATGTGCAAAGACCCGCGCGCCTACCGCTACGCCACCGCTTTTCGGGTCTGCGGCGCCATAGTACAGCCGCGCAAGCCGGGCGGCGGATATCGCCGCGGCACACATCGGACAGGGCTCCAGCGTGACATACAGATCATGCCCGCCCAGCCGTTCGCTACCCAAGCTCGCACAGGCTGCACGGATCACCAGCATCTCGGCATGTGCGGTCGGATCATGCAACTCGCGCGTCCGGTTGCCTGACCGCGCCACTACATGGCCCGCCAGCACAATCACCGCCCCCACCGGAACCTCGCCACGCGCACCCGCAGCCCGCGCTTCTTCGAGGGCAATGTCCATGAACGACCGAAAGCCGGTCTCGGCGCGTTGCTCTTTCATCTGTCCTCAAATATCCTCGGGGGTCCGGGGGCGGAAAGCCACCGGGGTTGGCCACCCCGTGCCACAGGATGAAGCTCATGGCCGGAAAAGAAAAGCCCAAGCCCGCGGCAAAGGGCCCGGCCAGCACCGCACCCGAAGGCGAACGCATTGCAAAGGTCCTGTCCCGTGCAGGCGTGTCATCGCGGCGCGAGGCGGAACGGCTGATCGAACTTGGCGAAGTTCAGGTGAATGGCAAGACCATCACCTCGCCCGCGCTGAACGTGACGGCGACCGACAAGATCACCGTGCGCGGCGAACCGGTGGGCGCCCCCGAGCCGCCCCGCCTGTGGCTGTATTACAAGCCCGAGGGTCTGGTCACCTCCACCTCCGACGAAAAGGGCCGCGACACGGTGTTTGACAACCTGCCCGAAGACATGCCGCGCGTGATGTCCATCGGGCGGCTGGACCTGAACTCCGAGGGCCTGCTGCTGCTGACCAACGATGGAGAGATGAAGCGGCGGCTGGAATTGCCATCAACCGGCTGGCTGCGCAAATACCGGGTGCGAGTGAAGGGCAACCCGACCGACCCGGACCTCGAGCCACTGCGCCGCGGGATCACCATCGACGGAGAGCGTTTTCAGCCGATGGAAGTAAAGCTGGACCGGCATCAGGGCGCCAATGCCTGGCTCACGGTTGGCATCCGCGAGGGTCGCAACCGCGAAATTCGCCGCGCGATGGACCATATCGGTGTGACGGTGAACCGGCTGATCCGAGTGTCATACGGCCCCTTCCGGCTGAACGATATGAACCCCGGCGACGTGGAGGAAGTACGCGGCAAAGTGCTGCGCGACCAGCTTGGCCTGTCGGAGGAGGAAGGCAAAGTCCTGACCCGCAAGCCGCGCCCCGCGCCGAAAGCCGCCCCCAAGGCAGATGAAGCAGCAGGGGCGGGCAAAACGCCGTTCAAGCCGAAAAAGCCGCTGAAGCCGGGCGAGGCGCTGAAAACCCTGTCGGAAAGCTGGCAGAAGGCAACTCGCCGTCCGGGCAAACCCGATGCCGCCACTGCACAAAAGCCGACTGCGCAAAAACCCACGGCGCGCAAACCAGCAACGCGGTCGGCGAGCCCCCGCAAACCGCGCAATCCGTAAGCCTCAACCGGACCTGAACCTCAGCCGGGCCGATTTTCGCTTCCAGCGCGCCAAGTGGTCCGGCAGGAAACGCCCGGCGGTGGTCCGTTGCTGTCACTGATCTTGCGGCTGCTCGCGGTCAGATCGATCCGGTGGTCACGGGCGACCGGAGTGTTGGCCTTCGGCTGGTGATAAGTCACCGTCAGGTCCGCCATGCGCGCACCAGGCGCGTTGCATCCTGGAAAGCCGCCCCTTCCCGCCGTCTTGGCAGCGGCTGAGAGCCTTGGCCTCAATTCCTGCATAAGCCGTGAATGAACTCTGAAATACCCGGATGAAAAACTTCCACTAGAATAGAGGACGTCAGGCAGTGCAGCGGGCATGTGGGCGAGTCATGTTCTCTGAACGCGAAACCGGTCTGACCCGGCGGCAAGCGGGAACAATGCCGCGCATTCCCCATGCTCGTCTCTGGCAAGGTTCAGCACCATCGGTTAGAGTTGGTACTGAAGACGCAGCCAGGAGAGACGGCGCATGTCGGAACCCGGGATCAGGACCCTGTCTTTTCTGCTGTTGATCGCGCTGGTCTTCTATGTCGCAGGGTCCGGTGGCATCTGATGGCCCAGCGTTTTGGTGGCAAATTCAGCCCAACTGCCGGCCAGACAGAAGCTGCCAGCGGCCCTCTTGCGGTTCCAAAGCCCAAGGGCATGTGGCGCATAACGGTTCTGTACCTATCGGCTTTTGCGTTTCTGTTTCCGGCCTTTGGCGACGGTCCGCGCGACATGCTGATGGGCTTGGGGGCCGGGGGTCTTTTGATCCTTGGGGCCTGGCTGACCCGCGAGGGGATGCACGCCGAGGCTGCGTTCAACGCGCGCAAGATTGCCCGCCGTCCGGCCTTTCCGCGCAAGGCTGCGGGGGCGCTTTTGACCGGCGCCGCCCTTGCGGTGGGGGGCATGATTGCCGAACCGGGACTGACTTACCCGGCGTTTTTCGCGCTGGTGGGGGCCGGGTTGCACCTGATATCCTTCGGGCTGGACCCGATGGCGGACAAGGGGCTGGAAGGTCTCGACACGTTTCAGATCGACCGCGTCGCCCGTGTGGTGGACGAAGGCGAAAAACACCTTGTGGCGATGAAGGACGCGATCCTGCGCGCTGGTGACCGTCAGTTGGAGGCCCGGGTTGACCGTTTCGCCACGGCCGTGCGCGGGCTGTTTCGCACGGTCGAAGGCGATCCTGGTGATCTGACGGCGGCGCGAAAGTATCTGTCGGTCTATCTGATGGGCGCGCGCGACGCGACGATCAAGTTCGCCGACCATTACGCCCAGACCCGCGACCCGCAGGCCCGCACGGATTATGAAGCGCTGCTGACCGATCTTGAAACCACGTTTGCCAGCCGCACCAAGGCACTTTTGTCCAACAACCGTACCGATCTTGACGTTGAAATCGCCGTGTTACGCGACCGGCTGAAGCTTGACCTCTGATCGCCCCAGTAAAAGTGAGACCGACGCAATGTCTGACACCGTGCAAACCAACGCCGCCGCCCTGCTGAGTGAAGTCGAGAAGGTCACCGCAGTGATCCTGCCTGAACCAATGGGCGAGGTCGTGCCCTTGGAAGACGCCCCCGCCGACAAGGCCGAGGCGATCCGCAAGCGCATGGCGGAGGTCGATCTGGCCAACACTCAATCGATCATTTCGTTCGGGTCTGGTGCGCAATCGGAATTGCAGGTCATCAGCCAGGCGATGTTGCAAGATGTAAAGAACAAGGATGTCGGCCCCGCCGGCGACAGCTTGCGCAAGATCGTGACCACGATCCGCGGCTTTGCGGTGGACGAACTGGATCTGCGCCGCGAATCCAGCTGGTGGGAAAAGTTGCTAGGCCGCGCCGCGCCCTTTGCCGAATTCGTGGCACAATACGAGGAGGTGCAAGGCCAGATCGACCGCATCACCGAAGAACTGCTGACCCACGAGCATACGCTGCTGAAGGACATCAAAAGCCTTGATATGCTTTACGAAAAGACCCTCGATTTCTACAACGAACTGGGCCTGTACATCGCTGCCGGAACCGCGAAATTGGCCGAAGTGGATGGCACCACGATCCCTGCCAAAGAGGCTTCGGTCGCGGCGGCTGCCGAGGTGGATCAAGTGATCCGCGCCCAGGAACTGCGTGACATGCGCGCCGCGCGCGATGACCTGGAGCGTCGGGTGCATGACCTGAAACTGACGCGGCAGGTCACGATGCAATCGCTGCCGTCGATCCGTCTGGTGCAGGAAAATGACAAAAGCCTTGTCACCAAGATCAACTCCACGCTGGTGAATACGGTGCCGCTGTGGGAAACCCAACTGGCGCAGGCAGTGACGATCCAGCGGTCAAAGGAAGCCGCCGTTGCGGTGCGCGAAGCGTCCGACCTGACCAATGACTTGCTGAAAGCCAACGCCGAGAACCTGCAATCTGCCAACAAGGTGGTGCGCGAGGAGATGGAGCGTGGCGTCTTTGACATCGACACAGTGAAGAACGCCAACGCGACGCTGATCGCCACGATCAACGAAAGTCTGGCGATCGCAGACGAAGGCAAGCTGCGCCGCGCCAATGCTGAGCTGGAACTGGTCAAGATGGAGGCAGAACTGCGCGACGCGCTGGCCGCTGCGCGCGCGCGTACGATCGCTCCCTCCACCCCTGCATAAGGATCAGGCAACCGGATGCCACAGGCACATATCTTGAAGACGTTTATCGCGGGGGCGGCATGTGCAGCCCTCGCCGCCTGTGACATGCCCGCCCCGATTGACATGCCAGACCCGGCCCCCGCGCCGATCACCGCGCCCGACACGCCCAAAAGTGCCTCCGCGCGAGCCTATTACGGCCAAGTGCAGACGGCGCTGCTGTCGCAAGGTCTCATGCGCACGGATGGTGGTGGCAAAGACACGCCGTTTGACAACCGCATGCTGGCCGACAATTTCATCCGCGTCGCTCTGTTCGACGAATACGCCCGCGAAAGCGGTGCTTTTGTCCGGCAGGAAACCGCCAGCAAGCTGCGCCGCTGGGAGGTGCCGATCATTGTGGGCATTCGCTTTGGCGCGTCGGTGCCCCTCGACAAGCAGGCCACCGACCGGGCGAGGATTGCAAGCTATCTGGCCCGGCTTTCCGCAATCACCGGCCACTCGATGCGGGTGGACGACGGGGTCCCGAATTTCTGGATCTATATCGTTTCCGAAGATGAGCGTGAGGCGCTGGGTCCGAAAATCAGAGCCGCTTTGCCGAACCTTTCGGCCACGGACGTTGCCGGCATTACCGCTATGCCACGATCCACCTATTGCCTTGTTTATGCGCTGTCAGAAGGCAATTCCGGCGCCTACACCCGCGCGTTTGCCGTGATCCGCGCCGAACACCCGGACCTTTTGCGCCTGTCCTGCTTGCACGAGGAAATCGCCCAAGGTCTGGGGCTCGCCAATGACAGCCCCCGCGCCCGCCCGTCGATCTTCAACGACGACGAGGAGTTCGCAATGCTGACGGACCAGGACGAATTGATGTTGCGCATGCTGTATGATCCGTCACTGCGCCCCGGCATGACGTTGACCCAGGCCCGCCCGATTGTCGAAGCCCTGGCCACCCGGTTGATCGGTGGCGACAGTTGACCCCTTTCTGAACGGAGCAAACCACATGGTTTTCGATTTCCTCAAAGGCGAATTCATCGACGTCATCTCTTGGCTGGATGACACCCGCGACACCATGGTCTGGCGATTTGACCGCCGCGATCAGGCCATAAAGTACGGGGCCAAACTGACGGTTCGCGAAGGTCAGGCGGCGGTTTTCATCCATGAGGGCCAGTTGGCGGATGTGTTCCAGCCCGGTCTTTACCAGCTTGAAACCAATAACATGCCGATCCTGACCACGCTGCAGCATTGGGACCACGGCTTTTCGTCGCCGTTCAAATCCGAGGTCTATTTCGTCAATACCACCCGGTTCAACGACCAGAAATGGGGTACCAAGAACCCGATCATGGCACGTGACCCGGAGTTTGGCCCGGTCCGCCTGCGCGCCTTTGGCACCTACTCGATGCGGGTGTCGGACCCCGGTCTGTTCATCAAGGAAATCGTCGGTACGGATGGCGAGTTCACCTCGGACGAGGTCAGCTTCCAGATCCGCAACATCATCGTACAAGAGGCGAGCCAGGTGCTGGCGAAATCTGGCATTCCGGTGCTGGACATGGCCGCCAACACTGCTGATCTGGGCAAGATCATCGCCAATGCGATTGCCCCCAAGATCAGTGAATATGGCCTGACGATTCCGGAATTCTACATTGAAAACATCAGCCTGCCGGAAGAGGTTGAAAAGGCGATGGACAAGCGCACCTCGATCGGGGTGGTGGGCGATCTGAACCGGTACATGCAGTTCAACGCCGCCGAAGGCATGGGCCAGCCGGGGTCGGCCATGGGGGCCGCGATGGGCGCCGGAATGGGGGCCGGGATGGGAATGGGGATGGCCCAGTCCATGGGTCCATGGGGGGGCGCGCCCGGCGGTGCCACGCCACCGCCCGCGCCACAGCCAACCGCTGCAGCAAAGCTCTGGCACGTCGCAGAGAACGGCGCGACCAGCGGCCCGTTTGCCGAAAGCGACCTTGCAGCGATGGCTTCTGCTGGCAGACTATCGCGGGCGTCGATGGTGTGGACAGCGGGTCAGGACGGCTGGAAGATGGCGGCCGAAACCGACCTCGCGCGCCTTCTGGATGCCGTGCCGCCGCCAGCGCCAAAGGGCTGACGCGCCATCATGCAAGTTGCCGAAGAACACCGCTGGCCCTGCGCCCAATGCGGAGCGCAATTGCGCTATGCGCCGGGGCAGACGGAACTGACCTGCAGCTTTTGTGGTCATGTTCAAACAATCAATCCGGTCAGCCCGCAACGGCGCTCGCGCGCACTGCAGGAATTGCCCCTTGCGCGGGGCCTTTCGGACGATCTTCCCGAGGCAGTCATGGCCGAGGTCCGCACCACATCCTGCCCTAACTGCGGTGCGCAGGTGGAGCTTTCGGGCGCGACCCATGCAACGGAATGCCCGTTCTGTGCCTCGCCCGTGGTGGTCGACACCGGCAGCCGACGCCGGATCAAACCGCAAGCAGTGCTGCCGTTCGTTCTGACCGAGGATCAGGCCCGAACCGCGATGATCCGTTGGCTGGGCAGCCTGTGGTTCGCGCCGGGTACGCTGCTGGAATACGCCCGCAAGGGTCGTGCCATGACCGGAATCTACGTGCCGTTCTGGACTTTTGATGCCGATACCCGGTCAGATTATTCCGGCGAACGGGGCGAGTATTACTACGAGACCCGCACCGTCATGGTCCGGGTTGATGGCCGAATGCAGCAGCGGCAGGAACAAGTGCGCCATACGCGCTGGTACCCCGCCTCGGGCCAGGTTGCGCGGGATTTCAATGACTTGCTGGTGATGGCGTCAACCAGCCTGCCACCAAGGCTTGGCAATGAATTGACGCCGTGGGACCTGAATGCGCTTGAGGCTTATGCGCCCGAATACCTGGCCGGCTTTCAGGCCGAGGGCTATACGGTTTCTCTGTCAGATGGTAATGCCCGAGCCAAGGACCGGATGGCGGCAATCATTGACCAGGACGTTCGCCATGACATCGGGGGCGATGAGCAGCGGGTGCATCGGGTTGAAACCGACTACTCGGACGAGACGTTCAGGCATGTCCTGCTGCCGGTCTGGATGGCCGCCTACAAGTACAACGGCAAGAGCTTTCGGTTTCTGGTGAACGGCCAGACCGGGGAGGTTCAGGGAGAGCGGCCTTGGTCGATCTGGAAGATCGGTTTCACCGTGTTGCTGGTGGGGGTTCTGATCCTGGGTGCGGTCTATCTGGCCGATCCGGAGGCGCTGGGTCTGCCGGTGCCCGATTGGATGAACCGACCTTAGCCCTTTGATTTTCCTTTGAAAAACAGCATCCACGCGGCGTAGGCGGCGGCGGCGAGGAAGATGATGCCCCACCCTGGGCTGCCGATCCGGAAGAATTCGACCAGCGACCATGCGAAGGGGGCGGCCACCGTCACCACCCGCACCCATGTCTTGCCGAAGAACGGATCGTCGGGATCCAGAAACTTCATCGCCATCCCCCGATTCTGTGCCATGCTATCCCCGTCAAAGGGAGGCCGACATGCCAGAAATTGTCAAGGATTTCCAAGGACAAACCGTCATCACCACCTTCGAGATGACCCCTGCCACCGCATTTGATCTGATGGAGGCGCTGGAAGATGCCTATCGCGATTGCATCCGCCACCAGCCGGGGTTTCTGGGCGCGGGGCTGCACATGAACGACGCGCGGACGCGGATCTGCAACTATTCCAAATGGCGCGCCCGCGAGGATTATCAGGCGATGCTGCGCACGCCCGAGATGCGCGAGCGCAACCGCAAGATCAACGATCTGTGCCGGGGGTTCGAGCCGGTGATGTACGAGGTCACGGGGGTGTTCTGAGGGGTGGCCGTTCTGATCGTTAATTCAGGGGGTTACGGCGTTTTTTGGTGTCTTCTTTTCGTCTTCGCTGCGTCTTCCTTGCGTCTACACGCGCGGCAGACGAAGGCGGCGTTAACCATGAGGTGCGAATCGGGGGGTGAACGGGCGGTCGGTGGAGGAGTCGGGGCGCGACCGGACCTCCACGACGCGAGGATTATCAGGCGATGCTGCGAACCCCGGAAATGCGCGAGCGGAACCGCAAGATCAACGACCTCAGCCGCGTGTTCGAGCCGGTGATGTACGAGGTGACGGGGGTGTTCTGAGGGGGGTGACTTTTCGCACGACACTATAAGTCGGTGTCGCCAGGAAAATCTTCGGCGTGCTCAATATACTCATTCTTTCGCCCAGCGAGAAAATTAATCTTCCTTGCGCTAGCCTCGAAGGCAGCGTCAAGTCTCTGAAAATGTTCTGCAAACACCTCAATTTCAATCGCGATGTAGTTGTATTCTGGTTCGGAGTTGTTCCACTTGCGTAGGCGGGCATGGGAGGGACAAAGAGCGTAGTGTTCGACGGACATTCCCTCGCCTGCCTTGTCTGCATAGTCTTCTCCCCAAGCCTGCGTCACATACCCGTGGGCGAGATCATTTCGTCGCGCTGCCCACTCAACGTATGCCGTTAGGTGGCGGGATACTTCTTTCTTGGTTCTTTGCGCGTCAGGTGACTGAATTCTTTCGATTTTAGCAAAAAATTCTGCGCTGAGTATTCGCAGTTTCTTGGCCCTCTCGTGAACGTTTTGGATTTCTGAGAAGCTCCAAGTTGCATTATTGTCCGCATCTTCGTTGCCGCAAAATGACAAAGCGCGGTACAAATTTGATGCGGCAACATGGACACCTTCCCAAGCAGAAACAGCCTTTCCTAGTGCCAGAAAGATCCCATTTGGTTCTCTGTCGCCAAAGCGGTTTGGCATTCCGCTGTACAGCGGACGACTCCATGGATGTCGCTTGGGTGCCTTCCAGTTCAAATCCTTTAGCACTGACTACCTCCCCCGGTTGCTCCGCTTCCCACCCCTTTGCCCCGGACGCCCCCCTGTACTCCGCCCCGCCATCTTCACCGCCTCCTCGACCGCCTCTTCCACCACCGACTGCCGGGCCAAGGGATCGTCGGCGATGGCCAGTTCTACCGCCTCCAGCCGCTTCACCTCGTCGCGCAGGCGGGCGGCTTCTTCGAACTCCAGGTTTTCGGCGGCCTTGCGCATCTGCAGGCGCAGCGCATCCAGATGGGCGGCGAGGTTCTTGCCGACCATCGGTTTGTCGACCTTGGCGGTGATGCGGGCCTGATCGGTGTCGCCCTTCCACAGGCCCGAGAGCACGTCATCGACGTTCTTGCGGATGGTTTCGGGCGTGATGCCATGCGCCGTGTTGTAGGCCACCTGCTTTTCCCGCCGCCGGGTGGTTTCGCCAATCGCGCGTTCCATGCTGCCGGTGATCCGGTCGGCATACATGATCACCCGGCCTTCGGAGTTGCGCGCGGCGCGGCCGATGGTCTGGATGAGGCTGGTTTCGGAGCGCAGGAAGCCCTCCTTGTCGGCGTCGAGAATGGCCACCAGGCCACATTCAGGGATGTCGAGACCTTCGCGC
>NZ_JANMET010000134.1:0-9921 GCF_031377265.1 Tabrizicola sp.
CACCGACCTGCAGCTGGAACATGTGTTCCTGCCTTGGGAAGACGTATCGCTGGTCAGTCTGGCCTAAGCCGACATCTATGCGCTGGAACGCAACCGTGCGCTGATCGTGACCATCGAGCCGTGGACCTGGACGCGCGACGAACGCAACACCGCTTTGTTCCTGCGCAGGGGCATCGCCGACGGGTACCATGATGCCAACATGCGGGGCATCTGCAAGGTTATCGGCACCCTGCAAAGCCCGGTTTCGGTGCGTTGGGCGCATGAGATGGACGACAACGATGGCCAGTTCATCTGGGCCGCATGGGCGCCCGAAGACTACATCAGCGCCTTCCGCAGGATGATCGACATCTGCCGTGCCGAGGCGCCGAACATAAGTGTGCTGTGGTCGCCGCTGGGCCGGGAGGGCATGGAAAAGTACTATCCCGGCGATGATTATGTGGATCGGGTCGGCATCTCGATCTTCGGTTTGGAACCCTATGAAATCAAGACCTACGGTGCCCCCCAAAACCTATGACGCGTTTCTGGAAGAACGCTATGCGCACGCCGCAGTTTTCGGCAAGCCGGTGATTGTGGCAGAGTTAGGATACTCTGAGCTATGTGGACGCATGGGAGGCCGGGGTGCGTGTGGCACGACCAGATATGCCACAATTGGTGGGTGTCTCATCCTTTAACCAGCAGGCAGTGTATGCCTGGCCCGATAACTTTGGTCTGCCGGACTGGCGCATCAATAACCGCGTGATCAAGTAGGGCTTCTCACTTTTAACGAGAAGTTGCCCTGATCCCGGCGATCCGTTGACGTTTTCGGCGGTCTTACTGTTTCCAACGACGCCCCGATTCACATCGCGGCGCTTGGAAACGGGAGATCGCCGATGGCTGCCGCAGCAAGGGTGACCTACAATGTCTTCACCTCAGGACTTCATCAGGCCGTGCTGGCCATCGGTCTGGCGCTTGTCGGCCTGACCCTTGCCGCCACAGTCGGAATGGCCGACGGCAAGCAGGAAAGCAGCGCTTCCAGTTCCACGCCACGGGCCGGGTTCAACTGGTTTGCCAATGCCGGAGGGCTTACCAAGGACAAGGCGCTCGCGCTTGCGCTTACCCGCAAGGTGGCGTTGCAATCTACCTATGGCTCCGGCAGCTGGGTCTGTTCGCCTGCGGGCTTCGGCTCGAAGTCGAAGTGTTTCCGTCGCTGAACACGTGATTGCAGCCAATGGGCCTGAGGGACACTGACGCATCTTCTGCGGCTGGTGCCATTCAGGCCTCTTTCTGTTTCAGCCAGTCACCGATGATCTGACGATGGCGGGCGACGCCATAGCTGGCAAAATGGCCACCATGCACCAACCGCACCGGCAGATCGTAGAGCCGCCGCATCGAGCGGTGATAGTCAGCCGCGTTGGAATGATAGGTGTCTTCGATCAACGGCCCGTCATAGACGATATCGCCCGAAAACAGGATGCCACTGGCGGCTTCCCACAGGGCGATGCCGCCGGGGGAATGGCCGGGGGTGTGGATCACCTCGAAATGCCGGTCGCCAAGATCCACCACATCGCCATCCTGCAAGATGCGGGTGGCCGGGGCCGCCTTCACCGCATAGGCGGTGGACAGGTAGGGCTGTGGCGGCAGAGTGGTGAAGATATCGTCGGTCACATAGGGGTCGGCAAGGGTGTTGGCGCGGGTCGGATCAGCCAGCAGATCCGCCTCGGCGGCGTGGCACAGGCGGCAGGGAAATTCGTGATGGCAGCCGATATGGTCGAAATGCGTGTGGCTGGCCACCGCCTGCAAGGGGCGTTCGGTGACAATCGGCACCCATTCCCGCAACGACACCACGCCCATCCCCGAATCCACCAGCATGTCGCCATCCCGGCCCCGGATGTGCCACACATTGCAGCGGTAAAACTCGTGGATATGCGGCTCGTCGATCCAGGTCACGCCGTCGGACAGGGTGCGGATGCGCCACCAGTCGGCGGGATGTGCGCGGTCCATCATGGCGTCAGCATCACATGGTCGGTCGCGGCAAGGCTCAGCACTTCGCCCACCGCGATGGTGGTGGCTTGTGGCAGATCAACGGTCAGGCGCGTGTCGGGGGCGGAAAGCGGGGCCACATGCGCGCGGACATGGGTGCCAAAGAACGCCGCATCCGTCACCCGGCAGGGGCCAAGCGGCAGGCCGCCGGTCAGCCCGATGCATTCTGGCCGGATCAGCAGCGTGCCGGTGCCGGGCAGCAGCGGGCCCAGCGAGCTTTGGCCGTCGGTCACCGGGATCTGGT
This sequence comes from Tabrizicola sp., assembly GCF_031377265.1. Taxonomy (GTDB): domain Bacteria; phylum Pseudomonadota; class Alphaproteobacteria; order Rhodobacterales; family Rhodobacteraceae; genus JAUYQR01. Next base: position 2,264 of record NZ_JANMET010000134.1, read on the forward strand.
TGATTTCGCCCATGAATGCCGCCGAAAACAGGCTTTTCGGGCGCAGATACACGTCGCGCGGCGGGCCTTGATCCGCGATCTTGCCGCCGTTCATCACCACGATCCGGTCAGCAATCGCCATCGCCTCTTCCTGATCATGGGTGACGTGGACAAAGGTTGTACCAACCCGGCGCTGAATGGCCTTCAACTCGTCCTGCATGGCGCGGCGCAGCTTCAAGTCGAGCGCGCCCAAAGGTTCGTCCAGCAGCAGCACATCCGGTGAAACAGCCAGCGCGCGGGCCAGCGCCACGCGCTGCCGCTGCCCGCCAGACAGTTCATGCGGACGGCGGTCCGCCTTGCCGGGCAGACCCACCAGCGCCAGCATCTCTTCGGCCTTCGCGCGCCGCGGGGCACGCGCAGCCCCCTGCATCCGCAGCCCAAAGCCCACATTGTCGGCAAGGCTCATGTGCGGAAACAGCGCGTAATCCTGAAACACCGTTGTCGTCGGCCGCTTTGCCGGGCCGATCCCCGACATATCCTTGCCACCGATCAGCACCTGTCCCGAAACCGGTTCGCTGAACCCGCCGATCAGGTTCAACAACGTGGTCTTGCCGCAGCCCGACGGCCCCAGCAGCACCACAAACTCCCCCGCCGCAATCTCAAGGCTGACCGCATCCAGCGCCAAGGCCGCGCCATAGGTCTGCGTCACCGCGCGGATCGAGACTGAGGCGGTCATTTCGCTCTCCGGAACACGAAAATCTCCATCAGGAACACGGCTGATATCGAAACGAGGAACACCAGCGACCCCACCGCATTGGTGGCTGGCGACAGGCCCGATCGCAGCATCGACCAGATCTCCACCGGCAGCGTCACCTCGAACCGTGTCAACAGAAACGCGATGATGAACTCATCCCACGAAAACGTCACCGACAGGAAGAACGCGGCGGCAAGGGCGGGGGCCAGCATCGGGGCCGAGATGTGCCACAGCACCTGTGCCTCGGTCGCGCCAAGGTCACGCGCGGCGCGTTCGGCGTTTTTCTGGTGGTCGCCCATCGCAGCATAGGCGATGGCAAAGCACAGCGGCAGGTTTATCACCACATGGCCGATCCCCGCCGTCCATAGCGACAAGGGCGCCCCGGTCTGGTTGAACACCCTGAGGAGGCCCAGCGCGATGATCAGATAGCTGACCGTCATCGGCGCGATCAGCACCCCGCGCAGCAGCACGCTGCCCGGCAGCCTGACCCGCGCCAGCGCATGCGCCGCCAGAAACCCCATCAGCAATGCCAGGGCCGAAGACACAAACGCCACCAGCGCCGAATTCCACAGCGCCGTCATCAGCCCCGCATCGGCAAGGATCTTGTCATACCATTGCAGGGAAAAGCCGCGAAACGGCGGCACCGGCAGACGCCCGTCCTGAAACGAAAACACCACCAGCACCACCACCGGCAGGAACACGAAGGCATAGGCCAGCGCAAGATAGGCCCAAGGTAGGACGCGCATCTACAGCCTGTCCAGTCTGAGCCAGCGGCTGCAGCCAATATACACCAGCGTCACCACCGCCATCAGCACCACCGACAGCGCCGAGGCCATCGGGAAATTGCCGCTGCGCCCCATCTGCAGCATTATCAGTTGCGGCAGCGTCAGTTCCGTGTTGCCGCCCAGAATCTGCGGGGTGATGTAATCGCCGATGCACAGAACAAAAGTCAGGAACGCCCCGGTCATCACGCCCGGCAGGGTCAGCGGCAGGATCACATGCCGGAACGTCGCCCAGCGACCCGCGCCCAGGTCTTGCGCCGCGCGGGCATAGTTCGGCGACAGCTGGATCAGGTTGGCATAGATCGTCAGCGTCAGCAGCATCACGAAGAAATGCACAAACCCGATGACCGTGGCGGTGCGGGTCGAGGCCAGTTCCAGCGGCTCGGCGATCAGGCCGATCCCCAGCAGCGCCTGATTGACGACGCCGTTCTTGCCCAGCACCAGCAGCCAAGAATAGGACCGCACCACATAAGACGTCCAGAACGGCAGCACCGCCATCAGCAGCGCCAGCCGCTGATATCGCCTTGGCACCCGCCACGCGATGATCGCGGCCAAGGGCCAGGCCAGCACCACCGAAATCACCGTCACTGTGACCGTGATTTCCACCGAATTGATCAGCGCGTTCAGCTGGCTCCAATCGGTAAACACCCGGATGTAGTTGCCCGGATCAAAGCCCTGAACGATGGCCCGCCCATCCATATGTGCAAAAGACAGCACCACCATCGCCACAAACGGCAGCACAAAAAACGCCACTGTCCAGATCAAAGCCGGGGCCACAAGGCCCCAGCCAAGCCAGCGCTCAGTGGATTGCAGGCTCACTGGTTCAGCATCGCGGTCCACATGTCCTGCATCGCGGTATCGGTGGCTGCATCCGGGATCGGGTAAAGCTGGGTGCGCGCCAGGTAATCAGGCTGCTGGTCCCAGCGCAGCACGGCCTTTGCCTCGGGCGTCAGCACATCGCCCGCCTTGGTGTTGGCAGGCATGCCCCAATAGCACGAGGATTGCGCCAGCGCCGCCTGCCCTTCGGGCGAAACGATGTATTGGATGAACTGCAGCGCCAGATCCGGCTTGGTCGTACCCGCAACCACGCCAATCGACTGTGCCCAACGCAGGCCGCCCTGCTTTGGGATCGTCCAGTCAAGGTTCGGGTTGTCAGCCGCCAGAACCGCCGTCAGCCACTCACCGCCGCCGACGATGATGTCCACATCACCCGTGGCCAGTGCTGTCTGCGACGACACCACGTCTGACACCTGCTTTGACGCCTTGCGCAACGCCAGCAGCGGTTCGGCCAGCCTGGGCAGCGTTTCGGCGTTGATGTCGGCGGTGGCGATCCCTTGCCCCAGCGCAACCAGACCCAGCACCGGCAGATAGTAGTCGTAGATCCCGATCTTGCCGTCGTATTTGCCCGAGGTCAGGGCCGCCATGTCCTCCATATCAGCCGGATCGACCTTGGTCTTGTCGAACGAGATGGTGTTGTAGCCGAACTTTTCGGTCACGGCATAGGTCTTGCCATCCACAGTATTGTTGTCGGCCATCACCAGTTCGGGAAAGAAATCCGCCGTGGGCAGCGCGTCCGCCGGAATCTCGGCCAGCCGCCCCGCCGCCACCGCGCGGCCCACATCCACCGCGTCGATCACCATCACGTCCCAGTCGCCCGGCTGCGACTGCTCCAGAATGGCCAGCCCGGCTGCGGTGCCCTCATAATCCTTGAGGTTCACCTTGACGCCGTACTTTTCCTCGAACGGTGCGATCAGGGCGGGGTCGGTATGATCGCACCAGACCAGGGCATTCAGCGTGCCTTCGGCAAAGGCGGGCGTGGCAAGTCCAAGCAGGGCAAGGGTAGTGAGGGCGCGTTGGGGCATGAGATTTCTCCTGAAGGGGTGTTGCCTCTGATGGGCATTTACAAAATTACTGAGTTGGTTCAAATTTAAAGTCAATGTCAAAAATAACTCAGGCAGAAGGCGGGAACGATGACAGGGTTACGCGCGCGCCAGAAAGCCCTTCGCCATGAACGCATTCTTGCCGCCGCCCTGCAGCTGTTCGGCGAGGCGGGCTATGACCGCGTGCGCACCGAAGACATTGCGGCAGCTGCCGAGGTGTCGGTCGGCACGCTGTACAACTACTTTGAAAACAAAGGTGATTTGCTGCTGGCGCTGGTCACGATGGAAGTCGAGGAGGTGCTGGAACAGGGCGCCGCCGTGGTCAATGCCCCGCCACCCGACATTGCACTGGCCTTGGATCTGCTGATCGGCGGCTATTACGACCATTCCAATGTCTATCTGACCAAGGCGCTGTGGCGCACCGCGATGGCGCTGACAATTGAGGCGGCAGCGACGCCTTTTTCAGCACGCTACACAGCGCTTGATCACAGCCTGACCGAACAGGTCTGCGCCCTTGTGCGCGCCCTGCAGCAGCGTGGCATTGCGCGCGCTGATGTCGATCCGCAAGCCATGGGTCAGGTGATCTTTCACAACCTCAACCAGATGTTCATCGAATTCGTCAAGCTTGAGGCCATGACGCTTGCCGACCTGAAGGCCGGGGTCGCGCGCCAGAACGCAGCACTGGCCCTGCTGCTGGCCAAACCCGCGCAGGGATGATGGCAAGGCTCAGGCCGCACCCAGATGGCTTTGCACGAACTGCACGATGTCAGCCGCCGGCCGCGCCCCTGCCAGCCGGGCGACCTCGCGGCCGCGGTGGTACAGGATCAGCGCCGGAATGCCGCGAATACCGGCGCGCGCACTGACTGCAGGGTGATCTTCGGTGTTCAACTTGGCCAGCCGGACCGAGGGTGCCAGGGTCTTGGCCGCCTTGGCAAATTCCGGCGCCATCATCCGGCAGGGCCCGCACCACGGCGCCCAGTAATCCACCAACAGCGGCAGATCGTCACCGCGCGTTGCCTTGTCATGCGCCGCGGCGTCCAGTTCGGCCACATGGCCATCGGCCAGTGCAGCACCGCAAACCCCGCATTTCGGCCCCGCCGCCAGCCGCGCCATCGGCACCCGGTTCGCCTGCCCGCAGGCGGCACAGGTCAGCTTCACAGTATCAGCCATCATTGCCTCGCATTCCGACACATGAATATATCGGAAGCCCCCCGGCCCGTGGCAAGGGGGTCAGAGCAGATCTTCCTCTTCGCCCGCCACATCCACGCCCAAGGCGTCCATCCCGGCTTCCAGATTCTCGGCCAGATGCGGCATGCCCATCAGATAATCCGCCGTTGGCACCGTCGCCTCGGAAATCGCGGTCGCCACGGCTTCGTCAAAATCCTCCGGCTCGAACGCGCCGCGCCCGACCCAGGCCAGCGCCGTCAGTTGCGCCTTTTCCTCGTCGTTCATCGCGTCGATGAAGGCGTGCAGTTCGCCCGCCCCCACGTCCATCTCGCGGGCGAGGAAAATCACCTGCACCACTTTGCTGGGGCTGATCTCAAGCATCGGCTGTCTCCGCTCACCTAAGATCTGATCGTCGCGCAACCGGGGGTGCGACGCAAGCGCCGCCTTCAGGTCAGGCCCCAAACCGCCAGCCCATAGACCACCGATCCGGCCAGCGTGGCCCCCACAACCGACCGGGTGCGAAAGAACACCGCCAGCACCGCGCCCGTGCCAAGCACCAGCGCGGCAAGATCGCGCGGCACCAGCGTCAAGGCCGGCAGGATTGACGCGACAAACAGCGTGGCAATCGCCGCAGGCCCGGTTGCGGCCAGAAACTGCGCCATCAGGCCGGTTTCCTGCGGCGCGGTCCGGGCCATCCGGGTGGGCAGCACCCGGAACGCCCAGTTCGCCGCCCCGGCCATCAGCGCCACGATCAGAAGGTCGGTGTTCATCGCCGCGCCACCCCGGCAATCGCCCCGGCGATCATTCCCGCAAGGATGCCCGCCGTGCCGCTGACCGCCAGTGTCACCGCCACGGTTACCGCCCCCGCCACCGCGATCACCGGCAATTGCCGGCGCGTCAGGATCGACAGCAGCAGCGCCAGAAACAACGCCGGCAGCATGAAACCGAGGCTCGCGCTGATCGCAGGATAGCCCGCCAGCGCGCCGCCGCCCGCATAGGCCCCCGCCGCCGTGCCCCCCAGCCATGCCGCATAGGCGCCAAGACCAAGACCGAACATGTAGCGTTCCGAAAACCGCTGCCCCCGCGCCATCGCGCCCAGCGCCTGCCCGAACACCTCATCCGTCAGCCCGAACGCCCAGACCCAGGCATAGCGGGTGCTGGCGGCAGCGCCCGCCTGCTTCATCAACGCCGGGCCATACAGCACATGGCGCAGGTTCATTGCGATCAGCGTGAACGCCGACACCAACAGCGGCGCGCCACTGCCCAGCAGGGCCAGCGCCAGAAACTGCGATGCCCCCGCATAGATGAACAATGACAGCGCAAACGCCTCGACCGCGCTGAACCCCGCTTGCGTCGCCGCCACCCCGAATGAAAACGAGATGGGCAGATAGCCCATCACGATCGGAACCGAGGCGCTGAGGCCCTGAAGGAAAGTTGGCTGCCGGTCAGTCATGTTGCCGCACGGCTATCGTGGCCTTAACGGCGCGTCAACCGGCGCAGGGAAACCCTGACTTGCCTGTTTGTCAGGTTCGGGGCATCTGAGGCAAAGCACGCCAAACCCGAGGACCCACAGATGCGCCGTTTCATCCCCGCCCTGTTTGCCGCAACCCTGTTTGCAGCCCCCGCCGCTGCCGCCGACATCGCCGGATCGGAGTTCACCTCCGGCTTGTGGATTGGCGCTGCGGATGCCGACGCAAACGGTGCCTTCACGCTCTGCCACGTCTCGATCAGCTATACGACTGGCGAGACGCTGTGGCTCAGCCTCTATCACGATGACATCTTGACCGTGCTGTTGGCCAAGCAAGGCGTTACCTTCACCACCGGCCAGAACTTTCCCGCCTATCTGATGACCGAAGTGGGGCTTCCCACTCAGGGCGTCGCCCAGGCGGTGGATCAGGCCTATGCCGGCATGTCGCTGACCGGCATCGACAGCTCGATCGAATTTCTGACGCAGGGGTCGTACCTGCGGCTGATCGGCATCGGCATCGACCAGGCGTTCGACATCCGCGGCATTGGCGGTGCACTGGCAAAGGCGCGGGCCTGCGTACAGACCTACAACAAAGGTGCCAAACCCGCAGCGATCAACGCGGTTCCCGAAACTGCACCGGCGCCCGGCATCGGCAAGAAACCCGTTCTGGGAACGGGCCTCGGCACTCCCGCGCCGAAACCCGCCCCCTGAGGACAGGGGGGGGGGCTTCGGGGTCGGGCAACAGCACGGTTGAAGGACATCAGCGCATCCGGGCCGACCCCCCCGGTGACGGCCCGGGTCAGGGCTACCCGCCTTGCGCTGCGGTCGGGGGATGTGATGTTGATGCTGGGAAGTCTTGAAGGGAGCCGCCGAATGCAGCGTTACTCAGTGTCGGCGGCGCTTGTCGCGGCGAGCCTGCTTTGCGCGACCTCGGCATCGGCCGAGATGATCGAAGGGTCGGCGTTTTATGCCGGGCTCTGGAAAGGTCTGGGCGTCCGGGACGCCGAGCGCAACCTTGTCATGTGCCAGGTCTCGCTTAGCGGCGTGCAGGGCGAGAGGATCGATTTCAGCCTTTGGTCCAACAACCGTTTTGCAATCCTGATGGCGCCGGTTGGCGTGCAGTTTCAGGGCGGCCAACAGTATGACGTCTCGATCTGGACCAACGTCGAGACAGCAATTGCCGTACCGGCGGTGGCGATGGGCGAGACCATCCTGATCGTCGAGTTCACCGACATCGACTGGGCGGTGGACTATCTCGAGGACAGCCAGATCCTGACAGTGACCGGTGAGGGGTTCCAGCAATCCTTCTCGATCGCAAGCGCCAACCAGGCCCTCGCCGGGGCAAAGTCCTGTCTTGAAGCCTATGCCGCGCCGGGCTGAGCCGCCGGGCGCAGCACCAAACAGCGCTATTCCGCCGCCTGCATATAGCTTTCCACCGGCGGGCAGGTGCAGACCAGATTGCGGTCGCCAAAGACATTGTCGACGCGTCCCACCGGCGGCCAGTATTTGTCCACCTTGAACGCGCCCGGCGGAAAGCAGCCCTGCTCGCGGCTGTATTTGCGATCCCACGCTTCGGTCACCAGCGCCGCCACCGTGTGTGGCGCATGCCGCAGCGGGCTGTCCTCGGC
>NZ_JANMET010000157.1:0-9064 GCF_031377265.1 Tabrizicola sp.
TATTTCTGGGAGCGTTGAGCGAATGCAGACCTTCGATCTTGGCGCAGAGGGGCTGCGCGCGCTGAACGCATCGCTGCACGCCCTGAAGGGCCAGACCAACATGACCTCGTGGGAGGTGATCAACCCCAAGGGCGCCCATGCCATTGCGGCCGGTGTGGATGCGCCACTGGATATCACCGTGCGCGGATCAACCGGGTATTACTGTGCCGGCATGAACAAGCAGGCGACGATCCGGATCAAGGGATCGGCGGGGCCGGGTGTTGCGGAAAACATGATGTCGGGCACCGTCATCATCGACGGCGACGCCAGTCAGTATGCGGGTGCCACGGGCCGGGGCGGACTGCTGGTGATCAAGGGCAATGCGTCCAGCCGTTGTGGCATCTCGATGAAGGGCATCGACATTGTCGTGCACGGTAACATCGGCCACATGTCGGCCTTCATGGCGCAGTCGGGCAATATGGTGGTGCTGGGCAACGCGGGCGAGGCGCTGGGCGACAGCCTGTACGAGGCGCGGCTTTTCGTACGGGGCAGTGTCAAATCGCTGGGGGCCGATTGCATCGAGAAAGAGATGCGGCCCGAACATCTGGCGCTGCTGCAAAGTCTGCTGGAGCGGGGCGAGGCAGGGTCGAAAGCTAAGCCAGAAGAGTTTCGTCGCTATGGCTCGGCCCGCAAGCTTTATACTTTCAACATCGACAACGCGTCGGCGTATTGAGGCAACTGAATGAGTGATTTTCCCCGCACGCCGCCCCGCTTTTCGGCGACCTTCACCCCGGCTGTAAACGCCGAGATCCGCCGCGCGGCGGCCACCGGCATCTACGACATCCGGGGCGGCGGCACCAAACGCCATTTGCCGCATTTCGACGATCTGTTGTTCCTTGGTGCCTCGATCAGCCGCTATCCGCTGGAAGGCTACCGCGAGAAATGCGCGACCGATGTCTGGCTGGGCACCCGCCACGCCAAAAAGCCGATCCACCTGGAGATCCCGATCACCATCGCCGGCATGTCGTTCGGTGCGCTGTCGGGGCCGGCGAAAGAGGCACTCGGGCGCGGCGCTACCGCTGCTGGCACGTCGACCACCACGGGCGATGGCGGCATGACGGAAGAGGAGCGTGGCCATTCCCAGACGCTGGTCTACCAGTACCTGCCCAGCCGGTACGGGATGAACCCAGACGATTTGCGCCGCGCGGACGCGATCGAGATCGTGGTGGGGCAGGGTGCGAAGCCAGGTGGCGGCGGCATGTTGCTGGGGCAAAAGATTTCCGACCGCGTGGCCAACATGCGCAACCTGCCGAAGGGGATCGACCAGCGGTCGGCTTGCCGGCACCCGGACTGGACCGGCCCGGATGATCTGGAAATCAAGATCATGGAACTGCGCGAGATCACTGATTGGGAAAAGCCGATCTATGTGAAGATCGGCGGCGCGCGGCCCTATTACGACACGGCGCTGGCGGTAAAGGCGGGCGCGGATGTGGTGGTGCTGGACGGTATGCAGGGCGGTACGGCGGCAACGCAGGATGTGTTTATCGAACATGTCGGCATGCCGATCCTTGCCTGCATCCCGCAGGCGGTAAAGGCGCTGCAGGACCTGGGGATGCACCGCAAGGTACAGCTGATCGTGTCGGGCGGCATCCGGTCGGGGGCGGACGTGGCGAAGGCGATGGCGCTTGGCGCAGATGCGGTGTCGATCGGCACGGCAGCCTTGATCGCGCTTGGGGATAACGACCCGAAATGGGAAGCGGAGTATCAGGCGCTGGGCACCACTGCTGACGCGTATGACGACTGGCACGAGGGCCGCGACCCGGCTGGCATCACCACCCAGGACCCCGAACTGTCGGCGCGGTTTGATCCCGTTCTCGGCGGGCGGCGGCTGAAGAACTACCTCAAGGTGATGACGCTGGAGGCGCAGACGATTGCGCGGGCTTGCGGCAAAAACCACCTGCACAATCTGGAACCTGAGGATTTGTGCGCCCTGACAATTGAGGCCGCCGCCATGGCGGGCGTCCCGATTGCAGGCACCAACTGGATACCGGGCCGCACCGGCGGCTTCTGACAAAAACATAAAGACGACAGGGAGTTAAAGGGATGGCGAAGGATCTGGCCAAATGGGCCAAGGAAAAGGGCGTCAAATACTTCATGATCTCCTACACCGACTTGTTCGGGGGTCAGCGCGCCAAGCTTGTGCCGACGCAGGCGATCAACGATATGGCCGACGAAGGCGCAGGCTTTGCCGGGTTCGCAACCTGGCTGGACCTGACCCCGGCCCACCCCGACTTGATGGCCGTGCCCGATGCGTCCTCGGCCATTCAATTGCCGTGGAAGAAAGAGGTCGCTTGGGTTGCGGCGCGGGCCACGATGGAGGGCAAGCTGGTTGATCAGGCGCCGCGCAACGTGCTGGAAAAGCTTGTCGCCGAGGCCGCCAAGGAAGGCCTGCGCGTCAAGACCGGGGTGGAGCCGGAGTTCTTTATCCTGTCGCCCGATGGCAGCCAGATTTCCGACCCCTACGACACCGCGGAAAAGCCTTGCTACGATCAGCAGGCGGTGATGCGCCGATATGACGTGATCGCCGAGGCCTGCGACTACATGCTGGAACTGGGCTGGGAAGCCTACCAGAACGACCACGAGGACGCGGTCGGCCAGTTCGAGATGAACTGGAAATATGACGACGCGCTGCAGACCGCCGACAAGCACAGCTTCTTCAAGTTCATGATGAAATCGGTCGCCGAAAAGCACGGCTTTCGAGCGACCTTCATGCCGAAGCCCTTCAAGGGCCTGACGGGATCGGGGTGCCACGCGCATATCTCGGTCTGGTCGATGGATGGCAAGACCAACGCCTTTGCCGACAAATCCAAGGAACTGCACCTGTCGGATCAGGGGCGCAATTTCCTTGGTGGTATCATGAAGCACGCTTCGGCGTTGGCAGCGATCTGTAACCCAACGGTGAACAGCTACAAACGCATCAACGCCCCCCGGACGTCTTCAGGCGCGACCTGGGCCCCGAATTCGGTCACCTGGACAGGCAATAACCGCACCCATATGGTACGTGTCCCCGGGCCGGGGCGGTTCGAGTTGCGCCTGCCTGACGGTGCGGCCAACCCGTATCTGTTGCAGGCGGTGATCATTGCGGCCGGTCTTGACGGCGTGCGCACCAAGGCCGATCCCGGCAAGCGGCACGACATCGATATGTACCAGATGGGTCACACGGTGAAGAACGCGCCGAAACTGCCGCTCAATCTGCTCGATGCTTTGCGCGAATTTGACAAGGACAAGACGCTGAAGGCGATGATGGGCGAGGAATTCTCGCAAGCCTATCTGAAGTTGAAGCATCAGGAGTGGAACTCCTACTGCTCGCATTTCTCGAAGTGGGAGACGGACACTACGCTGGACGTGTGACGGCGAAACTCGGGCGGCACGGTCGCCCGAGATTATTCCACTGGCGTTTCCTGGTGCACGATGTGAACTGCCAAAAGGCAGCCGTCCGGAGTGAAGGAGTTGTGTTCGGTGCCATCGCGGTAGAACACCATGTCACCGGCGCGAAACACTGTGCCGTCGCTTTCGTGCAGCTCCCCCTGAAGGATCAGGAATTGCTCGTGGCCATTGTGGCGGTGGCCGCGCGTTTTCATGCCCGCGGGCATTCGGTAGACATGGAAACCTTCGCCAAGCTCTTGGCTGTCATCGAGCTGAAGTATGGAATCGCCAAGCGACATGCCGTCCGGGTACACGAATGGCGTGAAGTCCGCTTCGTTGATATTGGCCACCCGACGGTCGTGCGGTTCAATCGGTTTCATATCATCCTTCCGTCGCGGCAACAGGAAATCGCATCTTTGATTCAGGTCAACGCGACGGTTCAATTTTCGTGCGATTCTGATTGTGAAGTCAATGGAAGTTGGGGGTAGCATGCGATGGCCAAGAAAATTCTCTGCCCGGTCGATGGCAGTGATCACGCAGCGGTTGGGCTGACAAAGGCGGTGGAGCTTGCAAAGTTTACCGGTGCGCATCTGACGATCTGCGCGGTTAACCTTGCAGTTGGCGGGGCCCGCGGACCGACAATCAACCAGTGGACAGACGAAGACGCCGCAACCCTGCTGGCCAAGGCAGAATCCGACGCGCGGGCTGCGGGTGCAACTGACGTTGGCACTGCGGTGTTGTTGTCGCGCAGCGCGGCCCCGGCGATCATCGCTTATGCCGCCGAAATTGACGCCGGGCAGATCGTGATGGGAACCGGTGACAAGCGCGGCTTGAGGCGTCTGGTGCTTGGTTCGGTTGCTGCAGAGGTTGCCGGGCAAGCCGGATGCTCTGTCACAGTTGCCCGATAAGATCGGTTCTGATCAAATTCGCAGCAAGGGTAATGATTCGGCCCGGAGGTGCACTTCCGGGCCTTGTCATGTTTACCAGCAGGAATAAGATTTGACACAGGCGCAACTCTGCTTTTAGGTTTCAGTGCAGATACGTCGCGGCGAAAGCGCCCTGACACCAAGAGAGCATCCGGAGGTTCAGATGAATAAGAGAGTAGCCGTTGTCGGAGCGGGTCCTTCCGGGCTTGCGCAATTGCGCGCGTTCCAATCGGCCAAAGCAAAGGGTGCTGAGATCCCCGAGATCGTGTGCTTTGAGAAGCAGGACAATTGGGGTGGCCTGTGGAATTACACTTGGCGCACCGGTCTGGATGAACACGGCGAGCCTGTTCATTGTTCGATGTACCGCTATCTGTGGTCCAACGGTCCAAAGGAGGGCCTTGAGTTTGCCGATTATTCCTTTGAGGAGCATTTTGGCAAGCAGATCGGCTCCTATCCGCCGCGGGCAGTCCTGTTCGACTATATTGAAGGCCGCGTGAAAAAGGCGGGCGTACGCGACTGGATCCGGTTTAGCAGCACCATCCGCATGGTGCGTTACAATGAGGCCAAAGGAAATTTCACGGTCACTGTGCACGACCTGAAGAACGACCGGATGTACGAAGAGGAGTTCGACAATGTGATTGTCGCCTCGGGCCATTTTTCGGTGCCGAATGTGCCGGAGTACCCAGGGTTCGACAAGTTCAACGGCCGGGTCCTGCATGCCCATGACTTCCGCGATGCACGCGAATTCTCTGGCAAGGACCTGTTGATCCTTGGCACGTCCTATTCGGCCGAAGACATCGGCAGCCAGTGCTGGAAATACGGAGCCAAATCGATCACCGTCGCCCATCGCACGGCGCCAATGGGGTTCAATTGGCCGGACAATTGGAAAGAAGTCCCCAAGCTGGAGCGGGTGGACGAAACCACCGCCTATTTTTCCGATGGCTCAAGCAAGAAGGTCGACGCGATCATCCTGTGCACCGGCTACAAGCATCACTTTCCGTTTCTTCCAGATGACTTGCGCCTGAAGACGAAGAACCGGCTGGCGACCGCTGATCTTTATAAGGGCGTGGCTTGGGTGCATAACCCTAAGCTATTCTTCCTTGGCATGCAGGACCAATGGTTCACATTCAACATGTTCGATGCCCAGGCCTGGTGGGTGCGTGATGCGATCATGGGGCGGATCGCAATCCCTGCTGAAAAGACGCTTCTGCAAAAGGACGTGGATAACCGCATTGCGCAAGAGGATGCCGGCGCGGATGCTCATGATGCCATCCACTATCAAGGCGAATACGTTAAGGAATTGATCGCCGAGACAGACTATCCGACATTTGACGTCGACGGCGCCTGTGAGGCCTTCTTCGCGTGGAAAGACCACAAGAAGGCAGACATCATGACGTTCCGCGACAACGCCTATAAGTCGGTCATCACTGGCACGATGGCACCAACGCACCACACTCCGTGGAAAGATGCGCTGGAAGATTCGATGGAGAGCTATCTGCGAAATTGACCAGACTTTCAGCCAGAAGGGGTTTCAGCAACGGCTTCGGTCTGCTGGAACCCTGACTGGGAGGCTCGGCCCAAAATGTCTTGCAAGACTGTAAACAACAGGAAACAATTTTTCGCAAAGATGAAGAATTTCTAGCCTTGTCGGGAGGACCATGCCAACCTTGACAGGTTGGGTTGCAGGACTGGTCTTTGTGAACGCCAATCGTTTTGACCCGAATTGGAACGGAAAGGAAACTGAATGACGATCCGGGCATGGCGGCCCGCGTCAGCCGGATGAAGATGAATCGCCAACCAAAGCGCGACAACACAAAGTACTGGCTCAACCAATGCCAGTTGCTGACAAGTCGCCAGATGCAACAGGAGTGAGGGAAACATGACAACGGATTCAGGTTCGGGCCAAATGGTTCGGGCGTTGGACTGGAAGGGTGCCTTCTGGGTCGCGGCAGGTGTGCCGCCCTTGGTGCTATTTTCAATCGGCGGGATCGCCGGAACCACCGGCAAGCTGGCCTTTGCGGTCTGGATCATTTCAATGATCATGGGCTTTCTGCAAAGCTTTACCTATGCCGAAATGGCCGGAATGTTCGGCAATAAATCTGGCGGCACTTCAGTTTATGGTGCCACCGCCTGGTTGCGCTACTCAAAACTGGTTGCGCCACTTTCGGTCTGGTGCAACTGGTTTGCATGGTCGCCCGTTCTGTCGCTGGGCTGTGCCATTGCGGCCGGCTATATTCTGAATGCTCTGTTCCCAATCCCGTTGGCGGAAAGCCAGCAGGTGATGGACTGGGTCACCGCCAACCTTGCGAGCTACACAGCGGAAACGCAGTCGGTCGTGGACTACATGGCCGCAAATGCGGGGGTTGTCGCAGCAGACGCGATCAAGGCGGTTGCTGCCGCAGATGGGGTGTCCGCCATGACACCCTGGTTCAGGGTGTATGAGGCGTTCCAGGTGACTATTCCCGGTCTGGGAACACTGCACTTCAACTCGACCTTCCTGATTGGCGTGGCCTTGATGCTGGTGATCATGACGATCCAGCATCGTGGCATTGCAAGCACAGCCAGCGCGCAAAAGTGGCTGGCGATCATCGTGCTGGTGCCGTTGCTGCTGGTTGGCCTCGTGCCGATCTTTACCGGCGCGATCGATACCATGAACGTCACCAACCTATTGCCCCCGACGGCGGCCTATTCGGGCGTCGATGGCACTTGGGATATTGGGGGGTGGACGCTGTTCCTTGGCGGCCTCTACATCGCGGCTTGGTCGACCTATGGCTTCGAAACTGCAGTTTGCTACACCCGCGAGTTGAAGAACCCAAAGACCGACACGTTCCGTGCGATCTTCTATTCCGGCCTGCTGTGCTGCGTGTTCTTCTTCATCATTCCGTTCTCGTTCCAGGGCGTTCTTGGCCAAGAAGGAATGCTCGCACCCGGCATCGTGGATGGCACGGGTATTGGCGAAGCGCTCGGCAACATGGTCGGCGGCGGCCAGGTGATCACTCAGATCTTCGTGATTTTGATGATCATGGCTTTGTTCATGGCGATCATGACTGCCCTCGCCGGGTCGTCGCGCACGCTCTATCAGGGCTCGCGTGATGGCTGGTTGCCGAAGTATCTGAGCACGGTCAACGCAAAAGGCGTGCCATCGCGGGCGATGTGGACTGACTTTGCCTTCAACGTCTTTCTGCTGGCGTTGGCATCGGACGTGGGCGGGTACTTCTATGTCCTCGCCATCTCGAACGTGGGCTACATCCTGTTCAACTTCCTCAACCTCAACGCAGGCTGGATTCACCGGATCGACTCTCCCCATATGGAGCGTCCTTGGAAAGCACCGAACTGGTTGATCGGGGTGAACACCGTTCTCGCCTTCGTCAATGCCCTTTTCCTTGGGGCGGGGGCCAAGGTCTGGGGTTATTCCAATGCGCTGTGGGCTGGCCTGATCTTTGCGGCACTGATCATCCCGGTGTTCTGGTATCGCCACTACTATCAGGACAACGGCAAGTTCCCAAAAGAGGCCTATGACGACCTGGGCCTGAAAGAGGGCGATCTGGGCGAGCGAAAGGCGGGCATGTTGCCCTACCTGACGCTGATCCTCGGGGCTGCGGTTGTACTCTGGGCCAACTGGTTCTTTGTTCTTCCCACCTGACCTTCCAAGAAGTTCGAGATAGGGGCGCGCATGCGCCCCTTTTTCTTTGCCCATTGTTTGCTGTGAAGAAAAATAATTGAACTTCATTATTGATTTCTGTCGCTAACCCTCACAGACTTGGCGAAAATGAATCTACTTCGGGGAGAGAATAGATGACGAATTCCTGGCGCTTTTCGACGCTGATCGACCGCCACCGCGCGCTCGGCTCCGACCTTGAAGACTGGAGCGGGATGGGCACCGCCTGGTCCTATTCCAAGGGCGATCCCGACGCCGAATACATGGCGATCCGCACCAAGGCCGGCCTGATGGATGTCTCGGGCCTGAAGAAGGTCCATATCACAGGACCGGCAGCAAGCCATGTGATCGAACGTGCCACGACGCGGAACATGGAAAAGCTGATGCCCGGTCGGTCGGTCTATGCGACCATGCTGAACGATGCGGGCAAGTTCATCGACGATTGCGTGATCTACCGGCTTGCGCCCAACGCGTTCATGGTCGTGCACGGCTCCGGCGGAGCGCATGAGCAGCTGACGATGGCAGCCACCGGGCGCGATGTGTCGGTGCGGTTCGACGACA
Organism: Tabrizicola sp.; assembly: GCF_031377265.1. GTDB lineage: Bacteria > Pseudomonadota > Alphaproteobacteria > Rhodobacterales > Rhodobacteraceae > JAUYQR01. The sequence continues at coordinate 8,551 of NZ_JANMET010000157.1, forward strand.
ATATGCACGACCTGTCGCTGCAGGGCCCGATCGCGGTGGACTACCTGGAGAAATACGTGCCCGGCATCCGCCAGCTTGGCTATTTCAACCACATGCAGACAAGCCTCTTCGGCAAGCCCGCGATGATCTCGCGCACGGGCTATACCGGCGAGCGCGGATATGAGTTGTTCGTGCGCGGGCAGGATGCGCCGATGATCTGGGACCGGATTCTGGATGAGGGCAAGTCGATGGGCATCATCCCGTGCCGGTTTACCACGCTCGATATGCTGCGCACCGAAAGCTACCTGCTGTTCTTCCCCTTCGACAACTCGGAAATGTACCCATTCGCGGATGAGGGTCCGGGCGACACGCTGTGGGAGCTTGGCCTCGATTTCACCGTCAGCCCCAGCAAGGTGGGGTTCCGTGGGGCCGAAGAGCATTACCGGCTGAAGGGCCGCGAGAGGTTCAAGATCTGGGGGCTAAAGCTGGAGGGCACCAATGTGCCGGGCAACGGCGCGCCGGTGTTCCGCGACGG
>NZ_JANMET010000176.1:0-8114 GCF_031377265.1 Tabrizicola sp.
CCCGCTTACTGTGCCGCCCGATGTGCGCCTGAAAATGATCAAAGCTTTGGGTGCGGATCAGCCAGTTTTTGTGCGATATTTCCTGTGGCTTCGACAATTCTTTTGGGTCGAACCCGCCACTGTGCTGGATGGCTGGTTTGGCACCAATCTCGCTGGCGATGAACAACGCATTCTGTCGTGGCAATCGCGCAGCCCGGTGTTCACCATCATCGGCCAGCGCCTGCCGCAGACCCTGATCGTGATCGGCACCGCCTATCTGGTTGGCATCCTGATCGCCCTGCCCATCGGCATCTATTCGGCCTACCGGCAATATTCATGGTTTGATCAGGCAGGCACCCTGTTGGCGATGATCGGATTTTCTGTGCCTACCTTCTTTTCCGGCACCCTGTTCATCATTATTTTTGCCGTCTGGCTGGGCTGGTTTCCCACCAAATATGACACCAACCTTTCGGTCACCGACTGGTCGTCCTTCCTGAAGCAGGTCCAGCAGATGGCACTTCCGGTCATGACGCTTGGTTTGGCCAACGCCGCCGCGATCAGCCGCTACATGCGATCGTCGATGCTGGACAACATGGCACAAGACTATGTCCGCACCGCCCGCGCCAAGGGGATGACCGAGCGGACGGTGGTCCTGAAGCACGTTCTGCGCAACTCGCTGATCCCGGTGGTCACGGTGATTGCCCTTGGCATCCCCGCGATCTTTGGCGGCGCGATCATCACCGAAAACCTGTTCGGCGTGAACGGCATTGGCGCGGCACTGATCCTGGCAATCCATGCCAATGACATCCCGATGGTGCAGACACTGGCCTTCATCTTCGCCGTGCTGATCGTCGTCTTCAACCTGATCGCCGATATCCTCTACGGTTTCCTCGATCCAAGGATCCGCTATGACTGATGCCAGCACCGTCATCGCAAAACCGGTCAGCCAGAACCGCGCCATCTGGCAGCAGTTCCGCACCCACAGGGGCGCACTGTTCGGCCTGATCGTGCTTGGGGTTCTGGCCGTGGTCGTGCTGATCGGCCCTTATCTGTGGATCCCCGAAAAGCTTTCCGTCGCCGAGGCGATCAAGCTGAAGAACCAGGGGCCCAGCTGGCGCTTCCCGCTTGGCACCGATCAGCTGGGCCGCGATATGCTGGCCCGCATGATGCTTGCAGGGCGGATCTCTCTGGCGGTCGGCCTTGTCGCGATGACCATCGCCATTCTTTTCGGCACCCTGATCGGCGTGTTGGCCGGATACTTCCGCCGGCTTGACGGGCCCTTGATGCGGCTGACTGACATGTTTCTTGCGCTGCCGCTGATCCCTCTGTTGCTGGTGCTTGTCATGCTGTTCCGCGACCGGGTCGCCAGCATCATCGGGCCAGAGATGGGGGCCTTTGCGCTGATCGTGTTTGCCATCGGCATCACCTCATGGATGTCGACCGCCCGTATCGTGCGCGGCGAAGTGTTGACCCTGAAGGAACGCGAATACGTACTGGCAGCACGGTCCATCGGCGCGCGCCCGCACCGCATCATCCTGCGCCACATCCTGCCCAACGTCATCTCGCCAGTGATGGTGTCGGCAACGCTGGAGGTTGCCAACGCGATCATCACCGAAAGCGTGCTGTCGTTCCTCGGTCTTGGCTTTCCACCCGACTTCCCGACATGGGGGCGACTGTTGTTCGACGGGCTGCAATACATGCAAGTCTACCCCGAGCGCGTGATCTGGCCGGGCCTCGCAATCTCGCTGACGGTGCTGAGCGTGAACTACATCGGCGACGGGCTGCGCGACGCGCTGGATCCGCGCATCCGGGGGCGTTGACGGGTTGAGGTTTAGTCCAGATGGTTGCGAATCCGCCGCACCATCGCCCAGACCCCCAAGACCACGATCGGCGTCAGAATCGCCATCAACGCGCCATGCGTCAGGTGCAGCCCGTGCGCCAGCGGCTCCACCAGATATGCCGCAAGGTTTACCGCGTAATAGCTGATCGCCACCACCGACAGTCCTTCCACCGTGCGCTGCAGCCGCAACTGAAGGTCCGCCCGCTTGTCCATTGATTCAAGCAGCTTCTGGTTCTGCGCCGACCGCTCCACATCAACCCGGGTGCGCAGCAATTCCGCCGCCCGCTGGGCACGTTCCGCCATCCCCTGCAGCCGGCCTTCCGCCGATTTCACTGTACGCATCGCCGGATCATACCGGCGCATCATGAATTCGCCAAAGGTCTGGCGGCCCTGAATTCGTGCCTCGCGCAGGACCTCGATCCGCTGGTTCACGATCGCCTCATAGGCCGCCGTCGCCCCGAACCGGAACGAAAACTGCACCGCAAGGCTTTCCAGTTCCGCCGAAATGGTCAGCAGCTCATGCAGCGCTGCCTCAGGTGACGGCTCGGCACTGTCCAGCCCCGACACCAGCGCCGAAAGCTTCGGGTCCAGCGTATTCAGCCGCGAACTGAGGTCGCGCGCCCGCATCAGGCCCAGCATCGACATCGCGCGATAAGTCTCGATCTCGCACAGCCGCTGCACGATCCGGCCAACGCGGCGCGGGCCGGTTCCGTCCTTAACGAACACCGCAAAGCGCATGTGCCCCGCCTGATCAATGCGGAAATCCCCGGCGATCAGCGCGGCCCCGTCTACCACCCGCGCCACGGCCAGACTTTCCGGCACGAACCACTCGTCAAGCCTGGCCAGCATCTCGTCTTCGCTGTCCAGCATCCGCTCGACCCGCACCAGAACCGATGTCAGCCGCTTGCCCGGCGCTGTGGCGAGCCAGTCTTCCGGCAGCACCTCGGCCTCGACCGGGTCGAACGGGCGCCTCGACACACCCTTCGAAAACGCTGTGTAGGTCACAAATTCGGTGTGACTTTCCCACTTCACTTCGGCCCGCCCCAGCGGCCCCGAAAAATGCGTGGCCCCCGGTTGCGGGTGCACCGATCCGTGCCGGTCCAGCAGCGCCAAAAGATGCGCAAGATCAAGGCTGCGGTCGCGGTTCGCCGCCTGAACCGGTTCCTTGATCGCCACATAGACCGCCGTCGATGGCACGTCCAGAGACGGAAAAGGCCGGGCATGCAGCTCGTTCACCGTGGCATAGCGCAGGGGATGGTCAGGGATCGGGGCCATTTGCAGCTCTTTCTTCGTGTCTCCACCAAGACTTAGGGCGGCAGGCCAAGGCATTCCAGAGAAATGCCGGAATACATGGGTATGCCGCACCGGTGTTGCCGCAAAAGCAAAGCGATCTGCACTGCACCCGCTGGCGGCCAGGTCAAACTTTCTGCTGCTGCACGCGTAGGGCTTGGCCTTTCCCTACGTATCACCATCAAAAGCCGATACAGAAAGGACCTTTCACCATGCACCGCCGGCCCCTCTCCCTCGCCTGCCTGACCGTCATCCTGCTTGCCCCGATGGCCGAGGCACAGCAGGACGGCATCACCGATTTTATGTTCCAGCGGCTCGACAGCGACGCCAGCGGTGACATCAGCCAAGCCGAAATCGCCGCAGCCAAGGAACGGCAATTTGCCGGCGCCGACAGCGACAGCGATGGGCGCGTCACCGAAGCTGAACTGGCCGCAGTCCGCGAACGGCTCGCCCGCTTTGCCCGGATCGGCGGCGATGTCCTGAGCGAACGCGCGATGCGCCTTGACCGGGACGGCGACAGGGCCGTGTCGCTGGCCGAATACACCGCCGCTTCGCCCTTCTTCGCCCTTGTCGATGTCGATGGCGACGGTGCCCTGAGCCGGGCTGAACTGGACCGCGCCCGTGCCGCCCTTTCCCCGCAACCCTGACACAGGAGACTGACCAATGACCGTACTTTCCCACCTGACCCTTCTCGCCGCGCTGACCCTTGGCTCTGCCGCCTTTGCCGGTGACTTTTCCGGCACCCTCACCGGCCCACGGGGCGGCACCACCAGTTACGAAGGCAGCTGCATCACCACCGAAGGCAGGTTGTCCTGCACCCGCCAGGATGTGATCACCGGACCGGCAGGCAACGTCACCACCCGCGATGTGATGCGCGAGACGACGTCCGAAGGCACATTGCGCAAGATCGAAACGACCGGCCCCCTCGGCCGCACTGTCACCACCACCCGCGAACGCAAGTTCTGACTGACGCCGCCCGGCAGGATGCATTTCCGCGCCGGGCGGCTTCGCGTATGGTTCGCAGAAATGTCCCGGGGACGGCGCTTTGCAGCATGGATCGGACGACGAGGATGCAGCACTGATCAGCGCCGTCGCCAACGGGCGAGAGTCTGCTCTGGCCCAGCTCATCGCGCGGCATGGTCGTGGCCTTGCCGCCATCGCAACCCGCTATCTAAGCAACCCGGCCGAGGCGGAGGATGTTGTGCAAGAGGTGTTCGTCCGCGTCTGGTCGCATGCCGCGCGGTTCGATCCAACCCGGGCCCGCGCAACAACCTGGCTTTACGCCATCGCAGTGCGCCTCTGCATCGACCGCTTGCGCAAGCTGCGCCTGCGCCGGTTTTTCGGCCTTGGTGCCGGGATCGACAGCCTCGACGACATCAGCGACACCGCCCCCGCAACCGACAGCGCGCTGGCGTCACGCCAGGAACTGGCCCTTACCCGTACGGCCATTGCCGCCCTGCCCGACCGGCAGCGCATGGCGATTCTTCTATCCGCCGTGGCCGGACTGGAAACCAGCCGGATCGCCGAAACACTGGACATCTCGGTCGGGGCGGTGGAACAACTGCTGGTCCGCGCAAGGCGAACCCTGCGCAGCAGCACCGGCCGCGACACATGAAAGGACGGATGAATGACCATGCCTGACGATGACGCAAGCCTCGACCGGCTGATCCGGGACGCGGCCCGCACGCCCTTTGACGAAACTGCGGTAACCAAAGCCGTGCTGTCGCGGCTGGATCACGGCCGTCCCGTTGCCCGCACACGCGCCCGGCCCGCTTATTTCGCACCCACCTATTTCGCACGGGCCGCCTTCGCCAGCCTGCTGGTCGCAACCCCGCTTGTCATCGCAAACTACCCCGCAGCCGACCCCGACGCGTTTCTCGTTGCCGTTGCCAGCGGTGATCCATTGGCGCTTTTCCCCGATGCGGGATTGCTTTCCGGCCTGCTCATCCTGGGCGAAGTGGAATGAAGCGCTTTGGCCAGATCCTGTTGTGGACCATCTTCGCTGCCTCGCTTCTGGCGAATGCGGTGGTGTTGGGCATGGCCCTGCGCCTTGGGTCGCTGCGCGATCTTGCCAATGGCGGCGTCGATGTCTGGGCCGACCTGCCTGATGGTACGCGCAAGGCATTTGTGGCCGAACTCGGGGCCAATCGCCGCAGCCTCGCCGTTCTGGTCGCCGATCTTGGGCAGGCGCGGGCAGCCGCCTTTCGCGCCGCTGCCACCCGCCCCTACGATCACGGCGCAGTCGAGGCGGCACTTGCCAAGGTGCGGGCGGCTTCCGCCGCCCTGCAAACCGAGGTGCAGATGTTGCTGCTCAGGACCTTTGACGATGTGGCGACGCAAGCGCCCTGACCGTCAGTCGATCATTGGCAGCAACGCATCCAGCGACTTCTTCGCGTCCCCATAGAACATCCGGGTATTGTCCTTGAAAAACAGCGGGTTCTCGATGCCGGAATAGCCGGTTCCCTGCCCGCGCTTGGATACGAACACCTGCTTGGCCTTCCATCATTCCAGCACCGGCATTCCCGCAATCGGGCTGTTCGGGTCTTCCTGCGCCGGCGTGTTCACGATGTCATTGCTGCCGATCACGATGGCCACGTCGGTACTAGGGAAATCCTCGTTGATCTCGTCCATTTCCAGCACGATGTCGTAAGGTACCTTCGCCTCGGCCAAGAGCACGTTCATGTGCCCAGGCAACCGCCCCGCGACCGGATGGATGGCAAAGCGCACCGTCTTGCCGGCGGCCCTGAGCTTGCGGGTCAGCTCGCTCACCGATTGCTGCGCCTGCGCCACCGCCATCCCATAACCTGGGATGATGATGATGCTGTCGGCATCGTTCAGCGCCGCAGCCACGCCTTCCGCATCAATCGCAATCTGCTCACCGGCAATTTCCATCGCCGGGCCCGTGGTGGTGCCAAACCCGCCAAGGATCACGCTGATGAACGACCGGTTCATCGCCTTGCACATGATGTAGGACAGGATCGCACCTGAGGAGCCGACCAGAGCACCTACGACGATCAGAAGGTCATTGGACAACGAAAAGCCGATCGCCGCCGCCGCCCAGCCGGAATAGCTGTTCAACATCGACACCACGACCGGCATGTCCGCCCCGCCGATCCCCATGATCAGGTGATAACCGATGAAGAGGGCCGCCACCGTCATGCAGATCAGCGCCAACGTCGAGCCCGATTGCAGGTAGACCACCAGCAGCACCAGCGACACCAGCGCCGCCGTGGCGTTCAGCAGATGCCCGCCGGGCAGTTTGGTCGCCTTGCCGTCAACCTTGCCTGCCAGCTTTCCGAAGGCCACCACCGACCCGGTGAAAGTCACCGCGCCGATGAACACACCAAGGAACGTCTCGATCCGCAGGATCGAGATTTCCACCCCGGTCTTGTGCGCGACGACCGCCGCGAAACCGTCCAGCGCCGCCCGAGCGGCCTCATCCATCCCCATCACGCGCACCATTTCGATATGCGTGTTGAAGCCGATGAAAACCGCAGCCAGACCGACCAGCGAATGCATCGCTGCCACCAGCTGCGGCATCTCGGTCATCTGGACGCGCTGTGCGACGATCCAGCCGATGGCCCCGCCGCCCGCGATCAGCAAGACCGACAGCCACCACAGCCCCATTCCGGGTCCGTAGATCGTAGCGGCAACGGCCAGCGCCATGCCGACAATGCCATACCAGACCGCGCGCTTGGCGCTTTCCTGGCCCGAAAGTCCCCCCAGCGACAGGATGAACAGAACCGCTGCAACGACATAAGCCGCCGTGGTAAATCCGAATTCCATGGCTGGCTCTCCCTACGACTTCTGGAACATGGCAAGCATCCGACGCGTCACCATGAAGCCACCGAAGATGTTGATCCCGGCCATGAAGACCGACAGCGCCGCGAGGATGATCACCAGGAACGACCCCGACCCGATCTGCATCAAGGCCCCCAGGATGATGATCGACGAAATCGCATTCGTCACCGCCATCAGCGGAGTGTGCAAGCTGTGGCTTACGTTCCAGATCACCGAGAAGCCAACGAAGACCGCCAGCACGAAGACGATGAAGTGGCTCATGAACGCCGCAGGCGCGTAAAGCCCCGCCAGCAGCATCAGCCCGCCGCCAATGGCCAGCAACCCAACCTGGTTGCGGGTTTGCGCTTTGAAGGCCGCGACTTCCTGCGCCCGGCGTTCAACCGGGGTCAGTTCCTTGGCCTTTTCCTTCGGCTTCTGCACCGCAATCGCCGCGATCTTCGGCGGTGGCGGCGGATAAGTTACCGCCCCCATATGCGCCGCCGTGGCTCCCCGGATCACGTCATCCTCCATGTTATGCGCGATGACCCCGTCCTTCTTCGGCGTAAGGTCAGTCAGCATGTGGCGGATGTTTGTGGAATAAAGCGTACTGGCCTGGGCGGCCATCCGGCTGGGAAAATCGGTGTAGCCGACCACGGTCACGCCGTTGTCGGTGACGATCTTCTGGTCCGGCACCGTCAGGTCGCAGTTGCCGCCACGCTCGGCCGCAAGGTCGACGATGACCGACCCCGGCTTCATCATCCTGACCATATCCTCGGTCCACAGCTTGGGGGCCGGGCGTCCGGGGATCAGGGCGGTCGTGATAACGATGTCCATCTCCGGCGCAAGCTCGCGGAATTTCTTCAGCTGCGCTTCGCGGAATTCGGGGGACGACGGGGCCGCATAGCCCCCGGTCGCCGCGCCATCCTGTGCTGCCTCGGCAAAGTCGAGAAAGACGAAATTCGCCCCCATCGATTCAATCTGTTCGGCCACTTCGGGCCGCACGTCGAAGGCATAGACAATGGCCCCCAGTGACGTGGCCGTGCCGACCGCCGCCAGACCCGCCACACCCGCGCCCACCACCAGCACCTTGGCCGGGGGCACCTTGCCCGCCGCCGTCACTTGGCCCGTAAAGAAGCGGCCAAAGTTCGACCCCGCTTCGATCACCGCGCGGTAGCCTGCGATGTTCGCCATCGACGACAGCGCGTCCATCTTCTGCGCACGGCTG
>NZ_JANMET010000177.1:0-9628 GCF_031377265.1 Tabrizicola sp.
CGGCCGCGCGCGGGCGCTGGCACGCAGGCCGGTGGAGGTGAGGCCGATGTCCTGATCGGGCAGGCGGATGGTCTGTTCCGGCGGCAGGGCGGCGATGATGTGCCATGGCTTCCACGTCATTGCGAAGACCTGAGCGAAGGGTGCCTCCCAGCCGATGCCGGTCTTTGGATCAGCGAACCTGATGCCCTCGACCGTCAGATCAAAGCGGTTGGGAAAGCCGCTGACCGACAGGCCGGTGTTTTCGGCGGTCATGCCTTGGGCGGCCTGATCCGCGAACCATTGTTCCGCGCCGTTGCGCACCGCCGAGGAGCCAACGAACCAGTACCCTGACCACAGGGCGGACAGGGTGATCAGAACCCAAAGCAATTTGCGCATGCTGCGACCCTTTTCTTTGCCTTTGCGGCGTTGTCTACAGGGCGCGGGCGGCGAGGGCCAGCAGCGGAGGCGGAATGAGCGGACAGTTTTGGGTGTTTGGCTATGGCTCGTTGATCTGGGACCCCGGCTTTGCGGTGGCCGACCGGCGGATTGCCCGGGCGCAGGGCTGGAAGCGCAGTTTCTGCATGCGCTCGATCCATCATCGCGGTACCGCTGCGGAACCGGGTCTGGTGCTGGCGCTGGATCAGGCGGAGGGCGAATACTGTGATGGGGTTGCGTTTGCCGTGCAGCCGGGGGCCGAGGCCGCGACGATTGCGGCGTTGCGTGACCGGGAGCTGATTTCCTCGGCCTATCTGGAAACCACGCTGAGGCTGGAGACCGCAGACGGGCAGATTGACGCGCTGGCTTACGTGATCGACCGCGACCATGACCAATACTGCGGCGGGCTGGCGCTGGAAAAGCAGGCGGGAATCATTGCCGGGGCCTCCGGCGGGCGCGGTCCGAACCGCGATTATCTTTGGGCCACCACAGAACATCTGACAACGCTCGGCATTGCCGACAGCGATCTTGATTGGCTCGCGCGGCGGGTGCGCGCGTTGACTTGATGCGGCTTTCGCTTGGCAGAACCGGGCTTCCTGATAGACTCAACTTCAGACCAGACAAGAAGGGCGGGCATGTCCCAAATGGACCGACAAGACGCTGAACCGACGACGACTTTCAGCCAGCCGATCCGCGCGATCAGCACGATGCTTCTGGTTTGCGTGGCCGTGGGCACCGGGGCCTGGGTGATCCTGGCGCAGATCACCGAAATTCTGGCCACCAACCCGTTGCTGAACGGCCTGATCGCCACAGTGTTCTTCATCGGGGTGCTGACCTGCTTCTGGCAGGTGTGGATTCTGGCGCAATCGGTGTACTGGATCGAGAATTTCGTGCGCGGCACGCCCGGCACCGAAGACGACATTCCGCCAAGGTTGCTTGCGCCGCTTGCCGCATTGCTGCGGTCGCGGACGGCGCGGATGTCGATTTCGGCATCGTCGTCCCGGTCGATCCAGGATTCGGTGGCGCAGCGGATCGACGAGGCGCGCGATATCACGCGATATCTGATCAACCTGCTGGTGTTTCTGGGCCTGTTGGGGACGTTCTGGGGCCTTGCCACCACGGTGCCTGCGGTGGTGGATACGATCCGGTCGCTGGCCCCGCAAGAGGGCGAAAGCGGGCTGGATGTGTTCGGCAAGCTGATGGGCGGGCTGGAAAGCCAGCTTGGCGGCATGGGCACGGCGTTTTCATCGTCCTTGCTGGGCCTTGCCGGGTCTTTGGTGCTGGGGCTGCTGGAACTGTTTGCAGGCCATGGGCAGAACCGTTTTTCGCGCGAACTGGAAGAATGGTTGTCGTCGATCACCCGGCTGGGCTTTGCCAGCGAAGGTGAGGGAAGTACCGACCAGAACGCGCTGGCCATGGTGATCGACCATATGGCCGGGCAGATGGAACAGCTGCAGATGCTGTATGCGCAATCCGATGTCAGCCGGTCGATGGCGGACGCGCGTGTCACCGACCTTGCCGAGGCGGTGATGCGATTGACCAAGCACATGGAATCCGAGGGCGGGCAGGCAGCGTCATTGCAGCGGATTGCCGAGGGGCAGGAGCGGCTGATCGAGGCGCTGAGCGGCGCCGAGGGTGGCGCCCATTCGGACGCGGAAAGCCGAATGCGGCTGCGGTCGATCGACGTGCAGTTGCTGCGGATACTGGAGGAGATGTCGGCCGGCCGGCAGGAAACCATGGCCGACCTCAAGGGCGACATTGCTGCCCTGACGCAGGCAATCCGGCAGCTGAGCCGCACCAATACTGCGCGGGGATAAGCCATGGCCGTGCAGCGACGCCGCGATTCCTCGATGATCTGGCCGGGTTTTGTGGATGCGGTCACCACCTTGCTGATGGTGCTGATGTTCGTGCTGACGATCTTTACGATCATGCAGTCGGTACTGCGCGACCAGATCACCACGCAAGGCACCGAACTCGACGAACTGAACCAGCAGGTGGCACAACTGGCCGATGCGCTGGGGCTGGAACGTGGCCGGGTTGCGGACCTTGAGGGCGAGATCGGGCGGCTGCAGTCGGGACTTGCCACGGCGCAGGCCGAGGGAGAGCGGCAATCGTCGCTGATCGCGACGCTGACCGGGCAGTTGGAGGCGCGCGCGGCCGAACTGGCGGATGCGCAGGGCAAGATCACCAGCTTTGAGGCGCAGGTGGCAACCCTGCTGTCGGAGCGCGATGCGGCGCGGGGGCAGGCCACGGCGCTGACCGCCTCGGTGGCGGACCTGGAGGCGGCGAGGGCCAAGCTGATCAGCGACAGTGAGGCGCTGACGCTGGCGCTGGCAAAGGCGCGTAACGAGGTGGACGCGGGCGCTGAAGCCGCCCGTCTGGCCGCAGCCCGGCGCGAGGCGCTGGAGGCATTGGTGGCGGACCTGCGCGCCAAGGACAGCGCCAGCGCCGCGGAACTGGCTGCCGCCAAGGACCAGCTGACCGCCGAGGAAGAAGGCCGGTTGGTGGATGCGGCGGCTTTGGCGGCGCTGCGCGAAAGGCTGAAGGGGGCCGACACCGAACTGACGGCAATGACGCTGGCACTGGAGGCCGAGCGCAAGCGGGCCGAGGAAACCCTAACCCTGCTGGCCGCCGCGCGGACCGAAGCGGCCAAAACGACAGGCGAGAAAAGTGCTGCACTGGTTGCGGCAGAACAGGCGCTGCTGGCCGAGCAGGAAAAGACCCTGAAGGCGGCGCGCGAGGTGGAGTTGTTGAACCAGCAGATCGCCGCCCTGCGCGGGCAATTGGGCGCGCTGCAAGCCGTGCTGGACGAATCTGCAGCACAGGACGCCGACGAAAAGGTGCAGTTGGAAAACCTTGGCTCACAGCTGAACGCGGCTTTGGCGCAGGTGGCATCCGAGCAGAAGCAGCGCGCGGAACTGGAAGCCTCGGAGGCCGCGCGACTGGCAGCCGAGAACAAGGATCTGGCGCGGTTCCGGTCGGAATTCTTTGGCCAGTTGTCCACGCTTTTGGCCGGGCGTGAGGGCGTGCGGGTGGTCGGTGACCGTTTCGTGTTTTCCAGCGAGGTGCTGTTCAATCAAGGCTCGGCCGATCTGGCCCCGGAAGGCCGGGCGCAGATTGCGAGTGTGGTCGCCACGCTGAATGAGGTGCGCGACCAGATTCCGGACGGGATCGACTGGATCATCCGGGTGGATGGACATACGGACAACGTGCCGGTGGCTGGCAGCCGGGGCTTTCGCGACAACTGGGAACTGAGCCAGGCGCGGGCGCTGTCGGTGGTACGGTTCATGCAGGACGAGCTTGGCTTTCCGCCTGACCGTATGGCGGCCACCGGGTTTGGCGAATACCGGCCGGTGGCACCGGGCGACAGCGATGAGGCGCGGGCGCTGAACCGCCGGATCGAGTTGAAGCTGACCGAGCGTTGAGGATCAGCCGCCGGCGGCGATGCGTTCGAAGACGGCGAGGATTTCCGCTTCGGACGCGCGGGTGAGCGCGCCGTCATCTACCTCGGCCTTGGTCCACAGCCAGCTGCGCGCCGGATCATCGCGCATCGCCCAGTTGGGAAACAGCCGGTCGGTGACGGTTCGGCGGGTCAGCAACGCCAAGTCCATGTGCCGGTCGTCGGCGGCAATGCGGCGGTAGGTGGCCTCGACCACCGCTTCCGGCCCTTCCAGAAGCTGCAGATAAAGGTCGGCGCGGCAGATCAACAGGCCGGTCACCCCATCGCGCGTATTGCATCGGCGGGCGTCCATCAGGACGCCTGCCAACATGGCATCATCAAAGCCGAAGGGGCGCGAGGCGTAAGTCAGCTGAATCATGGGCGGCCTTTCGCGGGCGGGGACCCGTTTACCTTAGCGGTCAGGTCGGATCGCCGCTACCTGCAACTTCACCCCGCACGATGATCGACAACTGGTCCAGCGTGATCGGCTGGACAAGCGGGTCCGCATGGCGATGGACAAGCAGCCAGTCCGCACCGTTGCGGCGGTAGACGAGGGTTACCCGCAGCGACCAGTCTTGCGGCGGAAGGCCCCCCACCAAGCCGTGCTGCCGTTCGACGACGACCAGAACGATCATGTCGACGCTGGAGTGGGCTGCGATCACCTCGAGGCTGGTCGTGGCCGAGGCGAAATACGCGCCCATCGCCGCAAGCCGTTCGGACGAGTGGTCGAAGCCGCCCGTCGTCCAGGCACCAAACGGTGAGACAAGGGAAAAGTCCGGTGCATGCGGCGTCAGCGCAAGCCAGCGCTTCATGTCGCCGTTCATGAAGGCGTCGTTGCCATCGGCGGTGCGGTCGATCAGCGTGGCAACGGTAGAAGATAGGGTGTTTTCAACGGGCATCGGGGAAATCCTGAACTGGAAAGTTTAGTCTAATGCTTGCTTGATAGCCGTGCCCGCGACCAGAGCCAAGATGGTTTTGCGATCCTTGGTGCGGGTTGGGCGGGAACCGGCGCAGGCCTCGCATCGGCCTGATGCGTCCGTGATTTGGGGAAACGACGGTCCCGTGCTAAGATTTTCAAAACGATCCGTGCTTGCACTTGATGCCAATGGGACCAGTCCGGGGCGGCATGACCCCGCGGCTACCCTAACCGGAGGATCTTTGATGCCGAAGACGATCGGAAACCCGTTATCCTGGATGCTTGGTGCCGTTGGGTCGGCGGCGGGCTATGCCCAGACCGCCGTCAGCCCATCGGCAGCAGACCCCGGAGTGATGCCAGAAACGCGCGACCTGGCGATGGCGGATCTGCGCCACGCACTGCGCAAAGGGTGGGAGGATATGGCGGCCTTCCGGTCGGACGTGGTGTTCGTCTGCCTGCTCTACCCGGTGATCGGGGGGCTATTGCTCGCGCTGGCGGCTGAGGGGAGTTCGCTGCATCTGCTGTTTCCGGTGCTGTCGGGCTTTGCACTGACCGGCCCGGTGGCGGCGCTGGGCCTGTACGAGATGAGCAGGCGGCGCGAGGCGGGCGAGCCGACCAACTGGCTGGCGCTGTTTGACGTGATGAAATCACCAAGGTTCGGGCGCATCCTGACGCTGAGCCTGTTCAACGTGGTGATCTTTCTGGTCTGGATCATGCTGGCCGATCTGATCTTTGGCATGACTTTTGGGCCGGAAGTGCCGCGGTCGCTAAGCGCATTTCTGGGCGAAGTGCTGACCACGCCCGCGGGTTGGGCGTTGATCGTGATCGGATCAGGGGTTGGCTTTGGGTTGGCGCTGGTGGTGCTGGCGGTGGGGGTTGTGTCGTTCCCCTTGCTGTTGGACCGGGACGTAAGCCTGCCGGTGGCGGTGATGACATCGGTCAGGGTCAGCCGCCGCAATCCATTGGTGATCGGGGCCTGGGGTCTGATCGTGGCGGGGTCATTGGCGGTGGGCACGTTGCCCGCCTTGCTGGGGCTGGTGCTGGCGCTGCCGCTTTTGGGGCACGCAACCTGGCATCTTTATCGGGCAGCGGTGGTCTAGGTCGGCGCGGTTCAGGGCAGCACGCGCAGGCTCATCTGCATCGCGTCAAGCTTGACGCCATCGCGCATCACGATGGCCGCTCCGCCGTACCAGCCGGGGGGCCAGCCGGTTGGCTTCAGCTTTCGTCCGACGGCACGGAAGGCCCGGGCTTGTGTCTTCTCGACGGTGTAGAGCTGCCAGATTACCACGCCTTCCGGCCCGGTCAGTGCCAGCACGACCTGATCGCCCTTTCTGGGGCCGAAGTAATGCGCCCACACCACCAAGGCCGGCGCGGTGCTGGGAAGGTCGGGCGAGGACAATCCCGTCTCGATCCTGTTGTGTCTTGGAATCTCGGTGGAAATGCCGATGCTGAGCAGGCCGAGGGTCTTGATCGGCAGATCTTCGGCCCACAGATTGCTGCCAACCCTCGCGCAGGTATGGCCCGATGGGGCGAAAGGATCGATCTTCTGGCCTTTGTAGCGGACCGAAAAGTGCAGATGCGGGAAGCCGCCGGCATTTCCGGATTCGCCCACCTGGCCAAGCGGGGTTCCGGTATCCACCTTGTCACCGGCGTTTACCAGAACCGAGGCGCGTCGCAGATGACAGTACTGGGTCTGCCAGCCTTGCCCGTGATCAATGGTGACGCCGTTGCCGCAAGCCTGATCGGCATAATGCGGAAAGAAGTCTGGCACGCTGTCGCGTGAAGAGATGACTGTCCCAGGGGCTGCCGCCAGCACGGCAACGCCCTCGCGCATGTTGGTTCGGGTCGGAAGGGCAAAGTCAGTACCGTCATGGCCGTCGTAGCTCATTGGGCCGCAGAGAAAATCAGTGGCACCTTCGGTTGGGTCGTGGTCGAAATACTGCTGGATGTAGCAGTCTTCGCCCAGCGTGCAGTCAACCGGCAGCTGCAGGTCAAAGGCCCCCGCCGGGACGGCGAGGGCCAATGTCAAAAGCAGAGTTCTGCCGATCATTCCGCCGTGAGAAGCGGTGGCTTTTGGCCGGTCAGCCGGGGCTTCTGCGGTTCTTCGATGTCGAGGACAATGCCATCGTCCTTGACCTTGACCTTGACCACACCGCCCTTGACCAGCTTGCCGAACAACAATTCCTCGGCCAGCGGCTTCTTGATGTGTTCCTGGATAACCCGGCCCAAGGGCCGCGCGCCCATCTTGTCGTCATAACCCTTTTCGCCCAGCCAGAGGGCTGCTTCGGGCGACAGTTCGATGTGGACGTTGCGGTCCAGAAGCTGGGCCTCAAGCTGCAGCACGAACTTTTCGACGACTTGCAGGATAACCTCGCGGCCAAGTGGGGCGAACGAGATCACCGCATCGAGACGGTTTCGGAATTCGGGCGTGAAGGTGCGCTCGATGGCCGCGGTATCCTCGCCGGTGCGGCGTTCGCGGCCAAAGCCGATGGCCGATTGCGACTGTTCGCGTGCCCCGGCATTCGAGGTCATGATCAGGATCACGTTGCGGAAATCAACCGTCCGGCCGTTATGGTCGGTCAGCTTGCCGTGGTCCATCACCTGCAACAGGATGTTGTAGACATCCGGGTGCGCTTTTTCCATTTCGTCCAGCAGCAGCACGCAATGCGGGTGCTGGTCTACGCCGTCAGTCAGCATGCCGCCCTGATCAAAGCCGACATAGCCGGGCGGCGCGCCGATCAGGCGGGAAACGGCGTGTTTCTCCATGTATTCCGACATGTCGAAGCGGATCAGTTCCACCCCGAGGCTGGAGGCAAGTTGCTTTGCCACCTCGGTCTTGCCGACGCCCGTTGGCCCGGCAAACAGGTAGTTGCCGATCGGCTTTTCGGGTTCGCGCAGGCCAGCACGAGCCAGTTTGATGGCCGAGCACAGCGCCTCGACCGCCTTGTCCTGACCGAAGACCACGCGCTTGAGGGTCTTTTCCAGATCGCGGAGCGTCTCGGAATCGTCCTTTGATACGGTTTTCGGCGGGATGCGGGCGATCTTGGCCACGACGGCCTCGATCTCCTTCACGCCAAGGCTTTTGCGCCGCTTGATCCCCGACAACAGATGCTGCGCAGCGCCAGCCTCATCGATCACGTCGATGGCGCTGTCGGGCAGCTTGCGGTCGTGGATATAGCGAGCAGCAAGTTCCACCGCCGATTTGATCGCGTCATTGGTGTATTTCAGGTCGTGGTGTTCTTCGAAATGCGGCTTCAGGCCCATCAGGATCTTGATGGTGTCGGGCACGGAAGGTTCGTTCACGTCGATCTTCTGGAAGCGGCGCGCAAGGGCGCGGTCCTTCTCAAAATGCTGACGGAATTCCTTATAGGTGGTCGAGCCCATGCAGCGCAGCTTGCCGCCCTGCAGCGCGGGCTTCAGCAGGTTCGAGGCATCCATTGCGCCGCCGGAGGTTGCGCCGGCGCCGATCACGGTGTGAATCTCGTCGATGAACAGGATCGCGTCAGGGTGATCCTCCATCTCTTTCATCACCGCTTTCAGGCGTTCTTCGAAATCGCCGCGATAGCGGGTGCCTGCCAGCAGGGCGCCCATGTCGAGCGAGTAGATCGTGGCCTTGGCCAGCACCTCGGGCGTTTCGCCGTTGATGATCTTGCGGGCGAGACCTTCGGCGATGGCGGTTTTGCCAACGCCGGGGTCACCCACCAGCAGCGGGTTGTTCTTGCGGCGGCGGCAGAGCACCTGAATGCAACGCTCCACCTCCATCTCGCGGCCGATCAGGGGATCGACGTCGCCCTTGCGCGCCTTCACGTTCAGATCGACGCAGTATTTCGACAGCGCGGATTCCTTGGCTTCGCCGGCCTCGGCCTTTGGGGTTTCCTGCGGTTCGTCCGACCCCTGCACCGGGCGAGGTTCACCATAGGATGGGTCCTTGGCGACACCATGAGCGATGAAGTTCACTGCGTCGTAACGCGTCATGTCCTGCTCTTGCAGGAAATAGGCGGCGTTGGATTCGCGTTCCGCGAAGATTGCCACCAACACGTTGGCACCAGTCACTTCGGTGCGGCCGGAAGATTGCACATGGATCGCCGCGCGCTGGATCACACGCTGAAACGCGGCGGTGGGTACGGCCTCGGACCCTTCGACTTCGGTGACCAGGGTAGAGAGGTCATCATCGATGAAATCGGTGAGGGTCTTGCGCAGAAGATCAAGGTCGACCGAACAGGCCTTCATCACGCGCGAGGCGTCGGGTTCTTCGATCAGCGCCAGCAGGAGATGTTCCAGCGTGGCGAGTTCATGGCGGCGGGCATTGGCCAGGGCCAGCGCGCCGTGGATGGCTTGCTCGAGTGTTGTCGAAAAAGAAGGCACGCTTGTGCTCCTGTCCTGCGGGTCGGAGGGCCTTTGGGCCCGTTCCAACCGTGGCCTCATAGTCTTAAAGTTCGGTTTTATTTTCCATACTTCAAGCAGTATCTGCGTTCGAAGGTGCTTTCGTGACCGACCTCACGTCATTTGTGATATCTGCCCCTCAGAACTTGTCTTTTCTGGCACGGATTTCGGTGAAAACCGTGACATCGTCGGCCAAGGGAAGCCCGACCGCCGCCTTGAATTGCGGCAATGACGCACGCAGGAAAGGGTTGGTGGCCAGTTCTTCGGACAGCCTGGAAGGGACAGTGAAGCGGCCTTCGCGGCGCGCGGTTGCGACCCATTCGATACGAGAGATAAGTTGCGGATTGCCGGGTTCAAGGGTCGCCGCGAAACGCAGGTTGGACGCGGTGTATTCATGGCCCGAACAAATCAGCGTTTCGGGCGGCAAAGCGGCCAGTTTGGAAAGGCTGGCCCACATCTGTGCGGGCGTGCCTTCG
>NZ_JANMET010000183.1:0-7717 GCF_031377265.1 Tabrizicola sp.
CCCAGGACTGACCCTTCACGGATGATGCAGCCCTCCACCACCTCGGACCGTGCGCCGATGAAGCAGTCATCCTCGATGATGGTGGGGCCGGCCTGCATCGGCTCCAGCACCCCGCCGATGCCGACACCGCCCGACAGATGCACGTTGCGCCCGATCTGGGCGCAGGAGCCGACCGTGGCCCAGCCATCAACCATCGAGCCCTCACCCACGTAAGCGCCCACATTCACGAACGACGGCATCAGCACGACGTTCTTCGCGATGTAGGCCGACCGCCTTACGATGCTGCCCGGCACGGCGCGAAAGCCCGCCTCGCGCCACTGATCTGCACCCCAGCCCTGCCCTTTCGATGGCACCTTGTCCCACCAGTTCGACCCGCCGTTGCTGCCCGAAATCTCGTGCATATCGGTCATCCGGAACGACAGCAGCACCGCCTTCTTGGCCCACTGGTTCACGTGCCAGTCGGCCCCGCGCTTTTCCGCCACCCGCAGCGTGCCGCTGTCCAGCGCGGTCAGCGTCGCCTCAACCGCCTCGCGCGCCTCGCCCTTGGTGGCGGGGGTCAGGCTTTCGCGGCCCTCCCAGGCGGTGTCGATTGCGGTCTCAAGCGCGGTATTAGACATGGTAGGTCCTTCCAGATGCGGCAAAATCCGCACCAGCCTATAGCGACGGGCAACACATCGCACAATCATACATGGCCAAAATCAGGTGCCAAGATCTGACAGCAACATCACACGTCAGGTTCGGCACCCTCACGCGTCGCGGTCATATAGACCACGATCGCCGCAATCGCGCCCAAAAACAGCGCGCTGGTGATGATGGTGCCGAACCCCAGCCCGCCATATTCGCCCGGTTGCGACAGCAGGTCACCGAACGACGCGCCCAGCGGGCGGGTAAAGATATAGGCCAGCCAGAAGCCAAGGGTCGCATCCAGCCCAAGCAGATAATACCCTAGGGCCAGCGACGCGATGATCATCCCGAACAGAACCCCGGTGGCCAGATAACCCAGCCCGAACTGTTCGGCCACAAGATCGCCCGCCGCAGTGCCAAGCGCAAAGGTGAACAGTATCGCCAGCCAGTAGAACGCCTCGCGCCGAAAGGTGAACACCGCGTGAATCGACAGCGTACCCTCGACCCGGTACCAGACCAGGAAGGTCAGCGCCAAGGCCGCCGTGAACACCGCCGTGGTCGTCATCAGCGCGACACCAAAGTTGTCGACCAGATTGTCGGTCACCAGCGTGCCCACGATACTGATCAGCACCACCGCAAGCCAGTAGGACCACGGCACGTAACGGCGTTGCACGAACTGCGCGACAAGTGCCATGACCAGCACGCCCGCCATCAATAGCGATGTCGCCGTCAGCCCGAGGCCCAGGTTCACCGCCAGATAATCCGCCGCGGTTTCGCCCATCGTCACCGCCATCAGTTTGATCAGCCAGAAATCCAGCGTCACTGCGGGAACCCGGTTTACCGGATCTGTCATCGCTTGGTCAGTCATGGAAAACTCCTCGTTGCGGTCAGATTAGTTGGTCGACAGTTTCTGCAACGCTTGTGCGCTGAACGCATCCGCGTTGCGGTCGTCATCTGCGTTGCAGCGCTCGGTGGCCTTGGTGACCAGATCATTCACGGCGGAGGCGACGTCGGGTGTCATTGTCGTGGCCGCAAGCTTGGCCCGGATGTCCGACAACATCGCTTCACAGGGAATGGGATGGCCGGCTGAATCGGTCACGGCAATATCGCCGATCATCACGACGCCACCGATGTCGGTGCCGGTCTGCGAGGGATTTTCCAATGCCGCAACCAGCGCGGTCATCGTTGTGTCGATCCGCGCCGCATCCGGTGATGCGGCCCTAAGCGCGGACAGCGCTGCATCCGCCGCAGCGTCGACACGACCCCAGGCCTCGGGATCTTTCGGGCGAAGGGTGGGTTCTTCCGCGTCCCAGATGGTTTCCAGATCGGCGACGCGTTCCTTTGCGGCTGCCAGATCCCCGCCTTTGGCAATCGATTGAACATCCGCTGCAACCGACTGCATTGCCGACAGATCGCCAAGCGTACCCGGCGCACTCTGCGATGGCCAATACGCTCGTCCCACCGCAAAGATCGCAACCGCCGAGCCTATCAAGACCGCTGCCAAAAAGAACTGTCGCATCACTGGCTCCAACTTGTTTCGCCGTAACTGCTGTTCCTTTCTCGGGGCCGACGCAAGGCACAGACGCTTACGTGGCAAATTCTGCAGCACCTCTGGCTAGCCAATACGCAGACGAAAGGTTAGGTCTGGCCCGACCCAGCAAGGCAAGGGCTTATCGATGAAAGACGAACCCCGCACCCATCCGTTCCGCGACAGCACGCAGGATGTCGATGCGGTCAAGCGCATTCCCGACACGCCGCAGACCCGCGCGCCTGCCTACCGCCTCGCCTTCACCGACGATGATTTCATGAAGCGCGAGGAACTGCGTCCGGTCCGGTTGCAGCTGGAACTGCTGAAACCACAGCTGATCATGGACGAACGTGGCATCGAATCCACGGTCGTGCTGTTTGGCGGCGCGCGCATCCCGGCCCCGGAACACCGCGATACCGCCCGCACGCCAATGCTGGCCGACCTTAGCCGCTTTTACGAAGAGGCCCGCCGTTTCGCCCGCCTGATGACCGAACGCAGCCTTGCGACCTACGGGCGCGAGAATGTTATCGTCACCGGCGGCGGCCCCGGCGTGATGGAGGCGGGCAACCGCGGTGCCGACGATGCGGGGGGCCAAAGCATCGGCCTCAACATCGTGCTGCCGCATGAACAGGCCCCGAACGCCTATGTCACCCCCGACCTCAGCTTCAACTTCCATTACTTCGCCATCCGGAAGATGCATTTCCTGATGCGCGCCAAGGCAATCTGCATCTTTCCCGGTGGCTTTGGCACGCTGGATGAGATGTTCGAAAGCCTGACCCTGATTCAGACCAAACGGATGAAGGCGATCCCCTTCCTTCTGTTCGGGCGCGATTGGTGGGAAAAGGTGATCAACTGGAACCTCCTGGCAGAGGCGGGGGTGATCAGCCCCGGCGATCTGAAGCTGTTCGCCATTGTCGAAACCGCGGAAGAGGCGATGGCGGTGATCGACGGTTGGGTGGAACCGTGCTAGACGGCGGGACTGCCGACCTGAAGGTCATTGCAACCCGGTCAAAAAGCTATGCGTGAAGGCTGTGTCCTTGTCTGTTCTGATGCGCGCTGGGCCTGGCAAAGCGCCTTCGTGCTGTCTCGGTCGATGGCATTTGATACCGATGGGCGCCTTGATCACCATGCCTATCTGATCGGCGACGTGTCCGACGATGAATTGTCCGCGTTTCCCGCAGGCACGATCATCCACCGCCTTGCGGACTATCCTGATGATTTCGTGTATGATTATGGCAATCACGTTCCCAAGGCGACGATGCTCCGGCTGTTCGCACTTGCGGACCTTGCCACCGAATATCGCCGGATCATCTATCTTGACGGCGATATCTTTCAGGCTTGGGGGTCGCTGGCCGATCTGCTTGATCTGTCGGAAACCGGCACCCCGCTGGCAGCGGTGCGCGACCGCTCTCACTGGTTCGACCGGCCTCGGATGCGCGAGCAGAAAACCTACGTCGCGCGGCTAGACCCCAGGATTGGCGAACGCTACTTCAACGCCGGCATGCTGGTGGTCAACGGTCCGGTCTGGGCCGAAGGACGCTACTCGCGTGCCGCGCTGGATTTCTTCAAGGCCTATCCTGAAAGGTGCCGCTACGGTGACGAGTCGGCGCTGAATGGGGTCATCGCGGGCAACTGGGACAGCCTGTCTCCGGGGTGGAACTGGCAGATGTCCAAGACCAGCTATCCGCTGCTTGCCAGTCGGCGACCGCGCCTTGTTCACTTTACCGGGCCGACAAAGCCGTGGACGGACAAGCTGCGCCTGTTCGACGCGCACGTCTTCGATGAAATGCGGGCGTTTCTTCGTGCAGGCGGGCTTTTGCATTTGCTGGACGTTGCCGCCAGCCCGGATGGGTTCACGCCAGAAATGGAACGTCGACGGATGCGGATGCTTCAAGTCTACTCGGAAAATCCTATGGACAAGCGGGAAGCGGTAAAGGAATTCCTTGGCGCCCCCGACCATGTGGATATCGCGCAGGGCCTGCGCAGCTATGACTTCGCCGTCTAGCGGCGCGGCCTTGGCAGTGGCTGTGCCAACCAGTGTCGCCCGCCTTTCCGATGGCGGGTCAGCTCAGTGCGCGCAGTCCGATTCGCCTACCGTGGTTAATACGCCCTGACCGCAGCGCGCGTGTAGACGGAATGAAGACGCAAGGAAGATGCAAAGAAGACCGCCGTCCTTCTATTAATCAGCCCGGTTACTACTGCGTTCTCAGAGGCTTGCCGTCACCAGCGTCGCCCTTTGCCAGTCGTCCAGAAATTCCACCCGCGCGCACCCTGCAAACCGCGCCAGCCGGTCCAGTTCCGCCTCCAGCTTTGCCGTCCGCCCGGCACCCAGCTTGATCCCCGCCTCCGGCCAGAACGCCTTCACCCGCAGCGCCCCCGCATCGCGGAACGCCTTCACGTCAATGCGGCCAACCAGCCGGTCGCCCTCCAGCACCGGGAACACGTAGTAACCGTAAATCCGCTCTGGCTCGGGCACGAAAACCTCGATGCGATAGCGAAAGCCGAACAGAAACTCCGCCCGGTCCCGGTCGCGCAGCGCCGGATCAAAAGGTGAAAGAATTCTAAGCCTTGTGGTGACTTCCGGTGCCGCCTCGCCCACCATTTCAGGCCGCGCGACCATCCGTCGCCGCTGCCCTTCGGCCCCTTCGACTTCCACCTCGATCACCTCGCCCGAGGCCAGCGCGGCGCGGCTCCAGGCCTTCGCCTCCTCGGGTGAAATCGCGTTCCAATAGGCCGCAATCTCGCCGCTGGTGCCAAAGCCCAGCCGGTCCAGCGCCGACCCGCAGGCCCAGTCCACCACGATCTCGCCGGGCACTTCGGCCCGGTGCACCTGCGGGATCACGTGTTCTGTCAGGTCATAGATCTTGCGAAATCCCTCGCGCCGGGTGATGGCAAGCTGCCCGGTCCGCCACAGCCATTCCAGCGCGGTCTTCGACGGATGCCAATCCCACCACCCCCCTTTGCCGCGCACCTCGCCCTCGCCCACATCAGCGGTGCCCACCGGCCCATCCTTCGCTATCCGGTTGAGAATGCTGTCGAATTGCGCCTCATACCCATCGCGGAACCAGCGTTTCCAGTTGGCCTGCAACCGCGCGGCATCGCGGGTAAACCGGTGCTGCCAGACCCCGTGCAACCCCACTGGCAGGATCGAGGCGTCATGCGTCCAATGCTCCCACAGGCTGCGGTCACGCTCCAACAGCCGCTTCAGCGCCTCGGGCTGATAGCTTTGCCGCCGGGCAAACAGGATCATGTCATGCGCCCGTGCCACGGTGTTGATGCTGTCAACCTGCACAAAGCCGATGCGGTGGATCAGATCGTGCAGCGCCTCGCCGGTCGCCAATCCAACCGGGGCCTCGGCCAGTGCATGACGGTGCAGAAACAGGCGGCGGGCGGTCTGGTTGGAAATAACTGGCAGCATCGTGACTGGCTACGCAGACGGCGCGCAAAAATCAATGACCGTCTCTGGCCCGGCGGCTGAAATGGCACTATTGCAGAGGCAGAAACCAGAGGCGGGCAATGCATCGGATCGAGACTGTTCTTGCAGGCTTAGGCGCACCGGCGCGCATGGCATTTCTGGTGCTGGTGTCATTGGCCGCGTTCCTGCCGGGGTTCTTCAACTTGCCGCCGGTTGATCGGGATGAAGCCCGCTTTGCCCAGACCAGCCGTCAGATGCTGGCATCGGGCGATCTGGTCGATCTGCGGTTCCAGGACGGTACGCGCTATAAGAAACCGGCGGGCATCTACTGGTTGCAATCCGTCGCCGTCGCGCTGACCGGCCCGACCGAGGACGCGGCGATCTGGCGCTATCGGTTGCCGTCGCTGTTGGCGGCGATGCTGTCGGTCCTCTTGACCGCACGCCTTGCCGGGCGGTTGTCTGGGCCAGAGGCGGCCCTGCCTGCAGGCCTGTTGATGGCCACGGTCTTTGTGCTCGGGGCCGAGGCGCGGCTGGCCAAGACGGATGCCGCGGTCTTGCTCACGGTATTGGTGGCCATGGGCCCGCTGATCGCGGCTTACCGGGGCGAAAGGCTGGGGTGGGGTGGCATTCTGGCCTTTTGGGCTGCGCTGGGGGTTTCCGCACTGATCAAGGGGCCGATCGGACCGATGGTGGTGCTGCTTGCGGCGGCAGCACTTGCCGTGCTGTCGCGCCGTTTGCACTGGCTGCTGGCGTTGCGGCCACTGCCGGGGCTGGCGTTGCTCATGGCGATTGTGGTGCCGTGGTATGCGGCGATCTCGCTGCGCGCAGGGCAGGCCTTTTGGGATGAGGCGCTGGGTCGTGATCTGATCGGCAAGCTGCAATCGGCGCAGGAAAGCCATGGCGCGCCGCCGGGCAGCTATCTGGTGGCGCTGTGGCTGGCGTTCTTTCCGGCCTCGGCGGCACTGGCACTGACGCTGCCGCAGATCTGGGCGCAGCGGCGCAGTCAGTTGATGTTGATCGCCGCCGCCTGGGTGGTGCCGGGATGGCTGGTGTTCGAGGCGGCGCCCACGAAGCTGCTGCATTATACCTTGCCGTTCTATCCGGCGCTGGCCCTGCTGATTGCAGCGGTCTGGCCGCTGGCGGTGGCAGGCCCGCGCCGCTGGGCACTGGTGGCGGCGGGGCTGGTGATGCTGCTGCCTTACGCAGTGATGACGGCGCTGGCTGTCTATGCGCAGGGGCTTGGTGGCATTCCCGTGGCACCGCTGGCAATTGCGGCACTCATTTCCCTGGCGGGCACGGCGATTGCAGTCTTTGCCCTGACGCGAAGGTTGCCTTTGGTTGCGCTGTGCGGCCTGTGCCTTGCGGGGAACGGCCTGCAGGTGGCGCTGTTCCCGACGGCGGCGGCTGTGCCAAGGCTATGGCCCGCCCCCGCCGTTGTGGCGGCCCTGCCGGTGACCGATGCCTGCCCCCGGCCCACATTGCATGCCGCTGGCTATACCGAGGCGTCGCTGGTGTTCCTGGCGCCGGGCCCCGTGGTCTGGACTGCTGCCGAAGACGCCGCCGCAGCATTGCAGACGGACCCTTGCGCTGCAGCTTTGCTGCCGACCGACGCTGGCTTTGCCCCGCCGCCCGGCATCGCCACCATTGCCCGCATTCAAGGCCTGAACCTTGGCTCCGGCAAGCCTGTCGACCTGACGCTTTGGGGCCGTCAGCCCTGAAGCCCGGCGTCGGCCGCGATTTCGGCCTTTGACTTGCGCGCGCGTTCGGTCGCTGATTTCAACTGCCCGCAGGCCGCCATGATATCCTCGCCGCGCGGGGTGCGGATCGGGCTGGCGTAGCCTGCCTGATAGATGATGTCGGCAAAGGCATGGATCCGGTTGCCGGAAGACCGCTTGTACGGCGCCCCCGGCCATTCGTTGAACGGGATCAGGTTCACCTTGGCGGGGATGCCGCGCAGCAGTTCCACCAGCCGGTGTGCGTCTTCCTTGCTGTCGTTCACCCCATCCAGCATCACGTATTCAAACGTGATCCGCTCCGAGTTCGACAGCCCCGGATAGGCGCGCAGCGCATCCAGCAGCGTCGCGATGTTCCAGCGTTTGTTGATCGGCACCAACTGGTCGCGCACCGCGTCGGTGGTGGCATGAAACGAC
>NZ_JANMET010000267.1:0-2156 GCF_031377265.1 Tabrizicola sp.
CAAGGACGCGCTGACCTACATGGCGCTAATGAAGGACGAACTTGGCCACCCCTGGCTGCAACCCGACCTGTTCCGCTTCGGCGCCTCCAGCCTCTTGGGCGACATCGAACGCCAGTTGGAACACCACCTCACCGGCCACTATTCAGCCGCCAACCGCCACGCGATGGGCTGACCCATGCCCGCCGTCAGAATGCCTTGCTCTGTGCCCAAATCCTCCCGCGCGGCGCGCACGCCCAAGCCGGTTGCGCGCCTGCGCGCAGAGGCGAGAAACCACCTTGCGCGGAACGCGCTCAATTTGAAAACCGCAGCAACGCGCGCCACGCCTCACATCCTGCCCCCGGCCCCGCAGCCATAGGACCAAGCCCATGACCATCAAGGAAATCTTCGACAGCATGGCTTACGGCCCCGCCCCCGAATCCTCGACCGAGGCGCTCACTTGGCTAACCAAGCACAACCACAGCTTTGGCCACTGGATTGACGGCGCCTTCACCAAACCGGGTGAGACCTTCACCACCTCGAACCCCGCCACCGGCAAGCCACTTGCGCAGATCACCCAAGGCACCGCCGACCACATCGCTTCAGCCGTCGCCGCCGCCCGCCGCGCGCAACCGAAATGGGCGCGCCTTTCCGGCCACCAGCGTGCGAAAATCCTCTACGCCCTCGCCCGTCTCGTCCAGAAACAGTCCCGCCTCCTCGCCGTCCTCGAAACCCTCGACAACGGCAAACCCATCCGCGAAAGCCGCGACATCGACATCCCCCTCGTCGCCCGCCACTTCACCTACCACGCAGGCCTCGCCCAACTGCTGCCCTCCGAACACCCCGACCTGCGCCCCCTCGGCGTCTGCGGCGCGGTGATCCCGTGGAACTTCCCGCTCCTCATGCTCGCCTGGAAGGTCGCCCCCGCTCTGGCCGCCGGCAACACCATTGTCCTCAAACCCGCCGAATTCACCCCCCTCACCGCCCTCCTCTTCGCCGAACTTAGCCGCGAGGCGGGCCTCCCCAAGGGTGTCCTCAACATCGTCACCGGCGACGGCAGCACCGGCGCCGCCCTCGTGGACGCCCCCGTCGACAAGATCGCCTTCACCGGCTCCACCTCCGTTGGCAAACGCATCCGTCAGGCCACCGCCGGCACCGGCAAGGCCCTCACCTTGGAGCTTGGCGGCAAATCCCCCTACATCGTCTTCGACGACGCCGACATCGACAGCGCCATCGAAGGCCTCGTCGACGCCATCTGGTTCAACCAGGGTCAGGTCTGCTGCGCCGGCTCCCGCCTCCTCGTTCAAGAAGGCATCGCCGACCGTTTCCACGCCAAACTCAAACGCCGGATGGATGGCCTCCGCCTCGGCGACCCGCTCGACAAGGCCATCGACGTCGGCGCCATCATCGACCCCACCCAACTGGCCAGCATCACCGCCATGGTCAGCGCCAATACCGAAGGCGAGACCTACCACGCCGCCACCCCCCTCCCCGCCGGTTGCTTTTACCCGCCCACCCTGATCACCGGCCTCTCCGCCGCCTCCACCCTGATGCAGGAGGAGATCTTCGGCCCGGTCCTCGTCTCGATGACCTTCCGCACGCCCGAAGAGGCCGTCGCCCTCGCCAACAACACCCGCTACGGCCTCGCCGCCACGGTGTGGAGCGAGAACATCAACCTCGCCCTCGATATCGCCCCCAAGCTGAAGGCCGGCATCGTCTGGGTCAACGCCACCAACCTGATGGACGCCGCCGCAGGCTTTGGCGGGGTGCGCGAAAGCGGCTTTGGCCGCGAAGGCGGCTGGGAAGGCCTGATGGCCTACCTCAAACCCGCAGCCAAACCGAAACCCCTGCCCGCCATCACCGCCGTCCCCGAACCCGCCACCCCTGAGACCGCAGGCCTCGACCGCACCGCCAAGCTTTACATCGGAGGCAAGCAGGCCCGCCCCGACGTCGGCTACAGCCAGGCCATCTGGTCCCCGTAAGGCAAGCTTCTCGGCCACGCTGGCACCGGCAACCGCAAGGACATCAGGAACGCGGTGGAGGCCGCCCACGCCGCCAAAGGCTGGGGCAAGGCCACCGGCCACAACCGCGCGCAGATCCTGTTCTACATCGCCGAAAACCTCTCGGCCCGCGCCGACGAATTCGCCAGCCGCCTGAAAGACCTCACCGGCAAATCCGGC
>NZ_JANMET010000308.1:0-14033 GCF_031377265.1 Tabrizicola sp.
TGCAGGGCCGCGATGCCGAAACCGTGCTGAACCGGGTCAGTGCCAACTCCGTCTCCGTGCCGGTTGGCCACAACGTCTATACCCAGTGGCTGAACCATCAAGGCGGCATCATCTCGGACCTGACGATCACGCGGACCGGCGAGGCGGAGTACCTGCTGATCACCGGCGACGTTCTACAATCGGTCACCACCTCATGGTTGCGCCGCCAAACCAGCGAGCACGAGGTTTGCGCCGTGACCGATGTGACCTCGGCCTATACGATCCTGTCGCTGCAAGGCCCGCTGTCGCGCGACATTCTGCAGGCGCTGTCGGGGGCCGATCTTTCGACCGATGCCGTGCCGTTCCGGCAAAGCCGCATGCTCGAGATTGGCCCGGTCAGCGTGCGGGCGGTGCGGGTGACCTACATGGGCGAGTTGGGGTATGAGCTGTACATCCCCACCGAATACTCCCACGCGGCCTATGAGGCACTGATCGCGGCGATCACGGCGGCGGGGGTGGATCCGGTGCATTGTGGGTTGGTGGCGCTGGAATCGTTGCGGCTCGAAAAGGGCTATCGTGATTTCGGGGTCGATATCGACAATACCGACACGCCACTGGAGGCGGGCTTGGGCTTTGTCGTCGACCTCACCAAGCCCGATTTCATCGGCCGCGAGGCGCTGGTTGCAAAAAAGGCGGCAGGCCCCCTCAAGCGACGTCTGGTGCAGTTCTTGCTGCAAGACCCGGGGCCGTTGCTCTTCGGCAACGAGCCGATCCTGTGTGACGGGGTCGATGTCGGCTATATCCGCGCTGGCGCATTTGGCCCAACGCTCGGGGCTTCGGTCGGGTTGGGGATGGTCGAACATGCGCCGGGTGTGACGGCGGACTTTCTGCGCAACCACCGCTTCGAGATCGAGGTGAACGACCGCCGTATCGCCGCGACGCCGTCGCTGACACCAATGTATGACCCGAAAAGCGAACGGGTTAGGGGTTAGGGGAAGGCGGCGGCGAATGGACAAACGCAACGACAACCGACCCACCGTGATTGTGTTGGGCGCAGGCATGGCCGGCTTGGGTGCCGCGCGGGCACTGGCCGATGGCGGCGCTCGGGTCACGGTGATCGAGGCGCGCGGCAGGATCGGCGGGCGCACCCACACCAGCCGCCTCTGGCCGGACTTGGCCGTGGACATGGGCGCAAGCTGGATCCATGGCACCAAAGGCAATCCCGTCACGGCGCTGGCCCGCACGCTGGGGCTGACATTGACGCCGACCAGCTACAAACGCTCCGCCACCTTTGACGAAACCGGGCAGGATGTCCCGTTCAACAAATTGGCCAAGCATGCCATGAAGTTGGTCGAAGCCGCCCGCGACCGGATCGATGACAACGATCAGGATCTGTCGCTGAAGGACGCCGTTGAGGCATCAAAGGAATGGCAGGCGATCTCGCCGGAGGATCGGCGCATTTACCGCCTCGCGATCAACACCCGGATCGAACACGAGTATTCAGGCGACTGGAGCAGGCTTTCCGCGTGGTACTTTGATCAAGGCGTCGATTTTCCGGGCGACGAGGCTGTGGTGACCCCCGGCTTCGGCCCGATCCTCGCGCATCTTGGCCAAGGGATCGACATCCGTCTGGGTGAGCCGGTTTGCGGCATTTCGCCTTCCCTCCACGGCGTCGAGATCACCACAACGCGCGGCACCCATCAGGCGGACAGCGTCGTCGTCACCCTGCCCTTGGGGGTTTTGAAATCGGGCAGCATCCGTTTTGCCGAAAGCCTGGAGCCGAAACGTCAGCGCGCCATTGACCGGCTGGAAATGGGCCTGCTGAACAAATGCGTGCTGCGGTTCGACCGCGCGTTCTGGCCCGAGGACATGGACTGGATCGACTTTCTCGGCCCGGTGGAGACGCTTTGGGCCGACTGGACCAACTACCTGCCGGCGACCGGGCAGCCGCTGATTGTCGGCTTCAATGCAGCACGGATGGCGGAAAAGGTCGAGGCGCTGGATGACCGCGACACGACTGCCTCGGCGATGACAGCGCTCCGGGCGATGTTCGGCAGCAGCATTCCCGATCCGCGCGGCAGCCAGATCAGCCGCTGGCGCCAGGACCCCTTTGCCCTTGGTGCCTACTCTTTTCATGCCGTGGGCAGCAGCAGAAAGGATCGACGTGCGCTCTTTGGTTCCGACTGGGACGGGCGGCTGCATTTTGCGGGCGAGGCGACGTCGCGGGACCAACCATCCACCGTCCACGGCGCGCTGATGACCGGGCGCTTGGCCGCAGCAGCGATCCTCAATGGCGGTCGTCCCGCGGCCTGAACGGCTTGACTGCGGGCAGTCCGCGTCAGGCGTGCCGCCTGGTGCGGCATACGCCATTCGAAGACGAGTGCCGTGCAATTTCATTGAATGATTGTTCAAGCAAACGAATCGTGTATCCTTGCTGTTACAAGACTCGAAGGGATTCGCCAAAGTGAGCCCTCCCTCTCGCCCGTCGCGCTGCTGCCAGTCCTTCAAGGCGGAACCAAGAGGGTGCGCAAGGCTGGCATCCTGTCGTGGAAGCCTTTCGCGGGTCCTGATCGCCAGCGTTGCTCCAAGCCGCCACAACCGCCTGAATCAATCTGCACCGACTTAGGAAAGGATCCTGCCTTGCGTCTTCTGGCCCTCACCGCCGCAACCCTTGCGTTGCCGACCATTGCCTTTGCCGAAACCCCCGCCGACGCCCCTGCCCTGACAGTTACCGGATCACTGACGTTTGCCTCACGCTACGTGTCGGACGGCATCGAGTACTCCACCGGAGCCGTCGTCCAGCCTTACATCGAACTGGGCTATGCGGGCTTCTATGCCGGGATCTGGGCAACCAATGCCGAAGAAGACCTGCTCGGGGCAGACAGCGAGATCGACTACTACCTCGGATACCGGGACGAAGCTGGCACGTTCTATTACGACATCGGCTACGGCTACTACACTTACCCCGACGCTTCCGAGTTCAACTCAGGCGAAGTCCTTGTCAGTGGCGGGGTCGGACTGCAGGACACCGTGTACCTGACGGCTGCCTTTGCCTATTCCAACGAGTTCGATACGCTCGATAAATCCCTGAGGATCGACTATTACACTCCCATCACCGGTGTGGCGGTGGCGGCGCTCTACGGCAACAACGATAGCTGGAATTACTGGTCAGCGGGCGCCAGCTACGCGATCAACGATACGTTGTCTGCCGACGCAACCTGGCATGAGACCGACATCCCCGATGTCGACGGGCTGTTCGTCTTCAGCCTGACGACCTCGTTCTAGGCAGCTTCAGGTGGGCGCAGCGGGATAGACCACGCTGCGCCTGCGACCAAGGGGTCACCGGTGGGCGCATGCAGCAGGGATTGCCGGCAGAACCACATCAGGCATTAGCAAAGCCCCCCAGCAGGTTCACCGTGTTGACCCCGATCTGTTCGATCGCACATCCTGCTTCCAGCTGGTCGGATGCCGTTGCGGAAGCAGACGCTGTCGCCCGCTTTGGCCGTGACCGCCCCGCCCTGGCCATCCACCATGGCGAAGGACCCCTCCAGCACCAGAATGAACTCGTCGCCGGGATAAGGGCCGAAAGCCCTTTGCATCGTCGTGGTATCCCAGACGCCGGCTGACGGCCCGGCCTCCTCGTCGGCAAAGTATTCGTGCACGTTCTGGCGCGGCAAGGGTGACTGAAAATCTGCCGGGTCAAGGTCCAGAGGCTGCAAGGCGATGCCAGCCGGACCGTTTCCATCAAGTCGGATCACTTGCTTCAGCATCTGCATTCGTGGCCTCAGGATTCCGTCGTATTTTCTGCGGTCGGCGCAACAAAAGCTTGACTCAGGGGTACTGTCAATGAATTTATTGAATGAACGTTCAGTGAAATCTGTCGACCGGGGCCTGTCAAGTCCGGGCGCACCCGGCATCGGCACAGATCACTCGGCAGGGACCGATCCGACGAGCGGGTCGGACAACAGGGGGAGTCTTTGGGATGGACGTACTGGACCAGCTTGGTGCGATGAAGGAAGGCAAACTCAGCCGCCGGGCATTCAACCGGTCGCTGTTCGCCTTGGGGCTGATGCCGGTCACGGTGCCGCTTCTGCCGCACCGCGCCGCTGCCGCGCCCGAGGATCAGGCGACCTGGTTCACCTGGGGCGGCTTCGACATTCCCGACTACTTTGATGAATATGTGGCCAAGCATGGCGAACTGCCGAACTTTGCCACCTACGGATCGGCGGAAGAGGCGTTCAACAAGTTGCGGTCGGGCTTTGTGGCCGACCTGGTGTTGCCTTGCCTTTCGGATGTGCCGCGGTGGTCCAGCACAGGACTGTTCCAGCCCATCGACACCTCGCGTCTGTCGAACTGGCCCGACCAGATCCCGGAGCTGGGCAACGTCTCCTACAACATGGTGGACGCCAAGCAGTGGATGGTGCCCTGGGAATGGGGCCAGACCTCAATCGCCTACCGGACCGACCTGTTCGAGCTGCAGGGCGAGGAAAGCTGGGACATGCTGTGGGACGAACGCTATGCTGGCCGGCTGGGCAGCCTGGGTGGCGGTGGCGATGTCTGGTGGTGTGCTGCGATCAAGGCCGGTGTGCCGTTCGACCAGATCCACACCGACGAGGCTTTTGAGAAGATTTCGGCCGTCCTGCGGGCACAGCGTCCGCTGATCCGGGTCTATACCGACGACACCACCTCGCTCGATACCGCACTGGCGGCAGGGGAACTGGTGGCGACGCTGGCCTGGAACTCGACGGTAGTGTCGTTGACGGCTGCAGGCGTGCCGGTCAAATTCGCCCGGCCCAAAGAGGGCGCGCTGACCTGGGTTTGCGGGCTGATGCTGCACGCAGAGGCGCCGAAGATCGACCGCGCCTATGACGTCATCGACTCGCTGATCAGCGAGTCTGCCACGGTGGCGTTGATGCGGGGCTCGGGCTATGGCGGGCCGAACCGCAAGGCCTTTGCCCAGTTCACGGATGAAGAGCTGTCAGCGCTTGGGCTTGCGCGCAACCCGTTGGATATCCTGCAGTCCGGGCATTTTGGCATTCCGCAGTCGGCGGAATGGGACCAGCGCATGACCTCGACCTGGGAACAGATCAAGCTTGGCTTCTAGGGCATGACCTGGGCAGCAGACAACGCCAAGGCGCGATCATGACAGCGACGGATGTCCGCGCTGGCCGACGCACACGCCCAGGCGCCCTGACGCGTTTTCTGCACCGGCACGAAGGCTGGCGCGGCTATCTGCTTTTGGCGCCGGCGCTGATCCTGATGGCGGCGGCAATCCTGTTTCCGCTGGGGATGACACTGACCATGAGCACTTGGTCGCTGTCGGGCTACGATATCGACCAGACGCCCGGCGTTGGCAACTATGCCGCCATGGCGGAAAACCCGATGTTCCGCGTCCTGATCCTGCGAACGCTGACGATTTCGCTGACCTGCACGCTGTTCACCGTGATCCTTGTGTATCCGATGGCCTACTTCGTGGCCTTCCATACCTATCGCAACAAGGCACTCTGGTTGATCATCCTGACCTTGCCATTCTGGACAAGCTATCTCTTGCGGGTCTTTGCCTGGAAGGTCGTGCTTGGCTATGAAGGCGTGCTGAACACCGGGCTTTTGTCGCTCGGCATCGTGTTCGAGCCGGTGGCGGCGCTTCTGTACAGCCAGACGGCCGTGACCATCGTGCTGGCACATTCCTGGGCGGCATTCGCGATCCTGCCGATCTATGTCAGCTTGGAAAAGATCAACCGCACCTACCTGGAGGCGGCGGCTGATCTGGGCGATGGCCCGGCGCGCCGGTTCTGGCGGATCACCTTTCCCCTGTCGCTGCCGGGGGTCGTTGCGGCCTTCATCCTGATGTTCGTGCCGACGATGGGCGAATACATCACCCCGCTGATGGTCGGCGGCCCGGACAGCATGATGATCGGCAACCTGGTGCAGACGATGTTCGGCCCGATGAACAACTGGCCTGCCGGGGCGGCGCTTGCGGTCGTGATGATGGTGACGATCGCGCTGGCTGGCCTGGTCTTCATCGTTCTCAACAAATTGGTCCAGAGGTAGGCGATGGCACGGTATGCAGGCTTTCACCGCCCGAACCGCCCGCTGGCCGTCTATGCGGCAGTGTTTTCGATCATTCTTTACTTGCCGATCCTGTTCATCCCGATCTTTTCCTTCAATTCCGGCGTCTATGTGAAATTCCCGCTCGAGGGCTTCACCTTCAACTGGTATTGGGACCTCTTTCAACGCGAGCCGCTGCTGCAGGCGTTGTGGAACAGCGTGAGGGTCGCCTGCTTTGTCAGCGTCCTGTCCACGCTGATCGCCATTCCGGCGGCGCTGGCCATCGCGCGCTACCGCATGCCGGGCAAGACGCCTGCCGTCAGCTTCATCATGCTGCCTCTGGTGCTGCCGGGGCTGATCATGGGCGTGGCGCTTCTGACGCTGCTGAACCGGATGGGCGTCACCCTGTCGCTGGTAACGGTAACTATCGGGCACATGGTGATCTGCCTGCCTTACGCAATCTCGGTCCTGCTTCCCCGCTTCATCGGGTTCAACCGGTCGCTGGAGGAGGCCTCGGCCGATCTGGGCGAGCCGCCGTTGCGCACCTTCTGGCGGGTCACCCTGCCCTGCAACATGCCGGGGATCCTTGCCTGCCTTCTCATGACCTTCACCATCTCGTTCGATGAGTTCTTTATGGCCTTCTTCCTGAGCGGTGCGCAATCCACGCTGCCGATGTACATCTGGGGCCAGCTGCGGTTTCCGCAGGACTTCCCCTCGCTTCTGGCGCTGTCGACACTGATCATACTGTTCAGCTTTGTGCTGATCTTTGCCAGCCTCCGGCTGGCAAAGATCGGGCAACCCGCACAACAGGAGACCGGGCGATGATTTCCATCCGCAACGTCAGCAAGACCTTTGGCCGGGTGCAGGCCGTGCGCGACGTATCGCTGGACATCAGGGCGGGCGAGTTCTTTTCGCTTCTGGGCGCGTCGGGGTCGGGCAAGACGACACTTCTTCGGATGCTTGCCGGGTTCGAAGGCGTGACTTCGGGCACGATCCTGATCGACGGGCAAGAGATGCAGGACAGCCCTCCGCATCTGCGCCCGGTCAACATGGTGTTCCAGAACTACGCGATCTTTCCGCACCTGAACGTGCGCGACAACATCGCCTATGGCCTGCGTCGGCTGTCTGTCCCAAGCGCGAAACAGGCCGAAATGGTCGATGAAATGCTGGAAATGATCGCGCTGCCCGGTTATGGCGACAGGCGCGCGACGCAGTTATCGGGCGGACAGATGCAGCGCGTGGCCCTGGCCCGCGCGCTGATCCTGAAGCCCAAGGTGCTGCTGCTGGACGAGCCTCTGGGTGCCCTGGACAAGCAGTTGCGCGAACAGATGCAATTGGAACTGCGCGCACTACAGAAAAAGCTGGGCATCACCTTCGTGCTTGTCACCCATGATCAGGAAGAGGCGCTGACGCTCTCGGACCGCATCGCGGTGATGAGCCAGGGCGCGGTTTTGCAGGTCGATACGCCCGCGGGCCTTTATGAACGGCCGCGCAACAAGGCGATAGCCAGCTTCATCGGCAACATGAACTTCTTTGACGCCACGGTCTCCCGCATGGGGCCCCCCGCGGTGGACATTCCGGGGTTTGGACGCATGATGCTGAACGGGCACGACAACGGCAGGCCCGACGGTTCGGCCGCCCTTGTTGCGATCCGGCCAGAGAAGCTGACCCTGCATGCAGCGCCGCCGGCCATGGCCGCCCTCAAAGGCGTGCTGCAGACCCGGCAGTATCTTGGCGGGCGCGAGATGCTGCATGTCGGAATTGCGGGGCGTGCAGCTCCAATCGCCGTCGCGTTGCAGGGCGATCAGGATGAGGCCACCGCAAGCCTGTCGCAGGGACACCCGGTCTGGTTGACATGGAAGGACGACGCCCTTCTGGTGCTGGACGCGGAGTGACAGGATGACAGCCGTTGGAGTGCCTGACGAATCAGGATTGAGGTATCGGGATGAATGAAACAAGCAGCGCGCCGAAGCCCAGCCGCGCCGAGGCCAAGGCCGAGCGGCGCCAGCAACTGATCGACGCCACGATCACGTCGATCGCGCGGTTCGGGCTGACCGGCACGACCATGGGCAAGGTCACCGAAATCGCCGGCGTGTCGTTGGGGCTGGCCAACTTTCATTTCGAAAGCAAAGACCAGTTGTTCGAAGCGGTGCTGCAGCATCTGGCAGCCGAACAGCGGGCGCTCTGGCTGACGCGTTCGCAGAGCCCGGCCTTGTCAAGCAGTGCGCTTTTGCTGGCCATCGTCGAGTCGCGGTTTCATGCCTCGATCTGTGCCCGCAAGAAGCTGGCGGTCTGGTTTGCCTTCTACGGCGACGCCTCCGCCCGCGAGACCTACCGCCGCGCGGTGGGCAACATCGACGACGAACGCCTGGACGCCACCGTTGCGATCGTTGCCGAGATGATCGCCGAGGCTGGCTACGCCCACCTTGACCCGGCCGAAACGGTCCTGAGTATTGAGGCCCTGTATGACGGCCTCTGGCTCAACATGCTGCTTTATCCGAGCGATTTTCGCCGCAGCATCTGCCGGAACCGGGCGCTGAAGGTGATCACCGCCCTGTTTCCCAAGCATTTTGACAACGCCCCGGCCCTCGGTTGAGCGCCTGACCGACGGACACTGAAGGACTCTCGCATGACCCGTGACCCACGTTACGACATCCTCTTCGAGCCGGTGAAGATCGGCCCCGTGACCACCAAGAACCGCTTCTACCAGGTGCCGCATTGCACCGGCATGGGCTGGGCCCGCCCACGCACCTTGGCCGAGATGCGGGGCGTCAAGGCGCAGGGCGGCTGGGGCGTGGTCTGCACGGAGTATTGCTCGATCCATCCCGCCTCGGACGACCAGCTGCACATCAGTGCCAGCCTCTGGGATGACGGCGACATCCGTTCGCACCGGCTGATGACCGACAAGGTCCATGAACACGGCGCGCTGGCGGGGGCGGAACTGTGGTTCGGCGGCTCGCGCAGCGCCAATCTGGCCACCCGGCTGGTGTCGATGGACGTGGCCAGCCGGCCCAACGGCGTCGGTCACCCGTTCCAGTCCCGCGCCATGGACAAGTCCGACATCCGCGATTTGCGCCGCTGGCACCGCAAGGCAGCCCAGCGCGCCAAGGCCGCCGAATTCGACATCGTCTATGTCTATGCTACGCATGGCTATCTTCTGGCGCATTTCCTTGACCCCGAAACCAACACGCGGGGTGACGAATATGGCGGCAGCCTGGAAAACCGCACCCGCCTGGTGCGCGAACTGATCGACGAGACCAAGGAGGCCGTTGGCGACCGCTGCGCCGTGGCCGTCCGTTTCGCCGCCGATGCCGAAGAGGGTGAGGACGGCCAGCCGATCCTGGGCGAGCGGCAAGAGATGTTCGCCATGCTGGCCGAGATGCCGGACCTTTGGGACATCAACGTTCAGGACTATTCGCTGGAAATGGGCGCCTCGCGCTTTGCCAAGGAAGGGGCGCTGGAGCCCTACATGAAATGGGTCCGCTCGGTGACCACAAAGCCGGTGGTGACGGTGGGCCGCTTCACCTCGCCCGACACGATGGTACGGATGGTGAAATCGGGGGTAACCGATCTGATCGGTGCGGCGCGGCCCTCGATCGCCGATCCCTACCTGCCGAACAAGATCGCAGAAGGGCGGCTTGAGGATATCCGCGAATGCATCGGCTGCAACATCTGCTATTCCGGCGACAGCCTGTCGGTGCCGATCCGCTGCACCCAGAACCCGACGATGGGCGAGGAATGGCGGCGCGGCTGGCATCCCGAAAAGATCGCGGCCAAGGGGTCGGACAGTCAGGTTCTGGTCGTCGGCGCCGGGCCTGCGGGGCTTGAGGCCGCACGGGCGCTTGGCGCACGCGGCTATCGCGTGGCGCTGGCCGAGGCGGGGCGGACTTTAGGCGGGCGCGTGACGCGTGAGGCCACGCTGCCGGGGATGAGCGAATACATCCGTGTGCGCGATTACCGCGTGCAGCAATTGCAGAAGATGCCGAATGTCGAGGTCTATCTGGAAAGCCGCCTTACCGCGCAGGATGTGATGGACTTCGGCGCTGATCATGTGGTGATCGCAACCGGTGCCCGCTGGCGGCGCGATGTCTTCGACGGCAACCGGTTCTCCCCGATCTCCGATGACGATACCCCGATCCTGACCCCCGATGACATCATGGACGGCACCCTGCCCACCGGCCCAACCGTGGTCTTCGACGCCGACGGCTATTACATGGGTGGCGTGATCGCGGAACGCCTGCGCAAGGCCGGGCTGGAGGTCACGTTGGTCACCCCCGCCGATCGGGTGTCACCATGGGCCGAAAACACCGGCGAAGGCTGGCGCATACCGGGCCATCTGATGGGCCTCGGGATCGAGTTGATCACCGCGCACGGGCTTGACTGGTTCGATGGCGAAACTCTCACGCTGGCCTGCGAGCATTCCGGGCGCGAACGCAACCTGACCGCGTCGGGCCTTGTCGTCGTCGGCCAGCGCGCGCCGGTTGATGACCTCTATTATGCCCTGCGCAATGCGGGCGAGGAGGGCGCTCTGCCCTTCATCCTCGCCCGGATCGGCGATTGCGAGGCCCCTGCCATTATCGCCGCCGCCACCTATGCCGGGCATCGCTACGCACAAGATCTGGACCGCGTGATGGATATCGACCTGCCGATGCAGCACGAAAAGATCGACGTCGGCGCCGAACTGCGCGCCGAGTGGCGCAGGGCGGCAGAATGACGGGGCGCTGGCCGCAGACCCGGTTGCTTGCTCTCGCGGTCGCGTCGCTGGGGCTGGTCATCTTGCTGGTCGCGACTACGCCCAAAGGCGACAAGGCGGCTGCCTTGCCTGCCATGGCGGCAGACCAATCACCCGCGTGTTCCAGTTGCAACGCCCGCCACCAGCATCTAAGCCGCCTTGCGCCTGTGACGGACAAAGGACTTCCGCCATGACCCAGACTGCGACCGATTCCATCGACGCCGCTGCGCTCGCCGCAGCCCTTCCTGAAGTTCTGGCCGCCCCCCGGACGAACGGCCCGGTGCGCCTGCTTTGCGCCCGGCCAAAGCCGAACCAGCGCAACTTTCCCGACCGCCTGACCCTGACCCGCGCCATCTGCGTTGTCGGCGACTTTGAGGCATCGCGGCCCTGGCTGGTGCTGGAGGACGGCAGTCCCGACCCGCGCAATCAGGTCAGCATCATGTCGTCACGGGTGCTGGATCTGGTCTGGCGCGACCGCAACCCGCGCAACCACCCCGGCGACAACATTGCCGTCGATCTTGACCTTAGCCATGGCAACCTGCCCACCGGCACTCTGCTTCAGGTCGGCACCGCGGTGCTGCGCGTCAGCGACGAGCCGAACGATGGCTGCGTGAAGTGGAAGGTTCGCTGTGGCAGGGCAGCCTATGACTGGGTCCGCGCCCGCGACCATGCTGGCTACCGACTTCGGGGGCTGTATTGCTCGGTCGAACAGGACGGGATCGTCGAGTTGGGTGACCGTGTGGCAAGGATATGATAGAATCTTGCGGATGAACTCTTGACGAAATTGAACCTTTGCGGGTTTGCCGGAGGCTCCAACTGCTGAGTAGGATTGAGGTGCACGTAGTTTCGTGGACGGTGCTGTCAGACGAATGCGAACTTGTCTCAGTTTCCCAGCCCTAGCAGCGCATTAGGCCGCAAAGAGGCAGCGCCTCTAGGCGAGCGCAGCAGCGCGGTTCACTTTTTCATGGTCCTGGCTGATGAGCACGCCCTCCTCGCTAAGGTGGTTGTCGAACAGATCATCCTGTTCACTGTAACGGCCTGGGATGCGAACTGCCCCCAACATATTCCACAACGGTTCGAGGCATCGGACGTCTTAGCAGCATTGGCACTGCGCGACGCCCGGATCGAAGCCATGGAAGCGGAACTCACCGCATTGCGGACACTGCTTCCGTCCACCGCTCGCGCCAGAATGATTGCTTTTCAAAGCCACAGCATAAGCGGGCAGTGGTCTGAAACCTCGGGTTCATAGATTACCTGGAAGTCCACGACGGCGCTTTCCTCAGAGATGAGTAGATAGTCAGCGAATTTACCGTGCTTCGTGTATTGCGAGCTTCGTGTGCCGGTGAACCCATGGCCGGTAACTAACTCGACCATTCCCGAAGTTCTTAGCAGTTCCAATGTGTCGCTGTCAGGCTCAACGTTGAAGTCGCCACAAATGACGCGCAAATCATCCGCTTCCGAAAGACCTTGCGACATATCCAGCAAACGGTGGGCTTGTTCCTTCCGCTCCGGCGTGTCCATCTTGCCGTGCAAGTCGCGAAGGCCGTGCATGTGCGTGATTGTGACAGCGCGACGATTCTCATAGTCGTAAACCCGCACCCCATGCGCGCTGCGAGACCGCGGATGATCGCCGTATCCGGCGGGCGAATAGCCCTTGTGAACAAAGCCCTGCACTTGCCCTATC
Source organism: Tabrizicola sp. (assembly GCF_031377265.1). Taxonomy (GTDB): domain Bacteria; phylum Pseudomonadota; class Alphaproteobacteria; order Rhodobacterales; family Rhodobacteraceae; genus JAUYQR01. The sequence goes on from NZ_JANMET010000308.1 coordinate 12,444, forward strand.
ACCGGGTAGGAACGGTGAACAAACGTCGCCAGACCCCACTGCGACGGGATCGGGATATCATCATCCCAAAGCACGCCCTGAGCGGCGGGGCAGAACGTTGCCACGTGATCGGGTAAGGCGCTGCAGACATCCCTGAAGAAATTGGCCCTCTGCAGCAGGACATGCTCGCCATCACGATAGCTCAACCAGTCTTTGGCGGTTTCCGGGCTGTGGACCACTTCCTGCAAGCACAAAACTCCAGGAGCGGATGCGGCAACATATGGGAGAAGCCCGCCCAGCAATTTCCCGCCCCAACCATTCAAACACATAATGCGCATTTGCTGACCTCCCAACGCCCCCTAGAGCGGACGTTCGCCACAATAGCAGGAAAGAGCAAGTTAGGCTCAAAGCCGCCACTGTGGCCAACCCCTCTGGTTACAATCCTCCAAGACATCCAACGCACGGGGCACCGACACGACGCCATTGGCCTGCGCTTGCTTGGATCACGTTGCGAAAGTGCGCGCCAAAGGTCAGGGTTGCTGATCTTTCGGGCAGCGCTGCCAACTCGGTTGGCAAAGTGCAGAACCCCGGTTCCGTTGCGCCCTGCCTTGTGATCTAAAGTCGGAAACAATCCTTGGGATGGGCCATGCCCGAACGCACAGAATCCGACAGTCGAAAGCTCCTGCGCCGCCTGCGCGACACCCTCGCCGTCCCCGGCAAGGGGCAGGATCGGCTTGACCAGATCACCCACCTGATCGCCGACAGCATGCGCACCGAGGTTTGCTCGATCTACCTGTTCCGCGATCCCGAAACGCTTGAACTGTGCGCGACCGAGGGCCTGAAGCCCGACGCCGTCCACAAGACCCGGATGAAGCTTGGCGAAGGCCTCGTTGGCCGCGTTGCCCGCACCGGCCTGCCGGTCAACACCGCCAATGCGCCCGCCGAAAAAGGCTTTCGCTACATGCCCGAAACCGGAGAGGAGCTGTTTTCCTCGTTCCTCGGTGTGCCAATACAGCGGGTGGGCGAAAAGCTTGGCGTCCTTGTCGTGCAATCCAAGATCGCCCGGCAGTTCTCCGAAGATGACATCTACGCCCTTGATGTGGTTGCCATGGTGCTGGCCGAAATGACTGAACTTGGTGCCTTCACCGGCGACGAGGGCGGCATGAAAGCGCTGCACAAGCAGCCGGTGATGTTCCGTGGCACCTCGGGCCAGGAAGGTGCCGCCGAAGGCCAGGTCTGGCTGCACGAACCCCGCGTCGTGATCACCAACCCCGTCGCCGACGATCCCCTGACCGAGATCGACCGCATCCGCGACGCCGTGGGCCAGTTGCGGGTGTCAGTCGATGACCTGTTGTCTGCCGAAAGCCTCGACAAGGACCAAAAGGCCGTGCTTGAGGCCTACCGGATGTTTGCCCATTCGCGCGGCTGGCTGCGCCGGATGGAGGAAGACATCATGCGCGGCCTCTCCGCCGAAGCCGCAGTTGAAAAGGAACAATCCGCCGCCCGCAGCCGTCTTGAACAGGTGCCCGACGCCTACTTGCGCGAACGCCTGCAGGACCTTGACGATCTGTCAAACCGCCTGTTGCGCATCCTAACCGGTCAGGGCCGCGA
>NZ_JANMET010000318.1:0-16169 GCF_031377265.1 Tabrizicola sp.
ACCGGATACCTGCTGCTGCTGGCCTTTGGCCGCAATGGGCCGGTAGGGGCGCTGCTGTTCGACTGGTTTGGCGTCACGCTGGCGTTTCGCTGGACCGGGGCCGCACTTGCCGCCGCGGTGATGGCCTTTCCGCTGATGGTGCGCGCGATCCGGCTGGCGCTGGAGGCGGTGGACCCCAGGCTGGAGGCCGCTGCCGCCACCCTGGGGGCCAATCGCGTCGTGGTGTTTGCCACGATCACGCTGCCGCTGATCCTGCCGGGCATCATTGCGGGGGCCATCCTCGGCTTTGCCAAAGCGATGGGCGAGTTTGGCGCGACGATAACTTTCGTGTCGAACATTCCGGGCCAGACCCAGACCCTGCCATCGGCAATCTTTACCTTCCTTCAGGTGCCGGGGGGCGATGCTTCGGCGCTGCGGCTGGTGCTGATTGCGATTGCGGTGGCGATGCTGGCGCTGTTTGCATCCGAATGGGTATCGCGCCGGGTGGCAGACAGGATCGCGGGAAAATGACGCTGAGCCTGTCCCTGCAGCACCGTTTTGCCGGCTTCAGCCTTGATGTGGCGTTTGAGGCACCGCCGGGGCTGACCTGCCTGTTCGGGCGGTCAGGGTCTGGCAAGACCACGGTGATCAACGCGGTGGCGGGGTTGCTGCGGCCTGATGCGGGGCGGATCGCGCTTGGTGAGACCGTGTTGCTGGGGCCGGGAACCTGCCTGCCCACGCATCGGCGGCAGGTGGGCTATGTGTTTCAGGACGCGCGGCTGTTTCCGCATATGACGGTGCGCCAGAATCTTGCCTATGGTGGCTTTGTGCGCCGCCGCCCGGCTGCGTCGTTTGACCAGGTTGTCGCCCTGCTGGACATCGGGCCGCTGCTGGACCGCCGCCCCGGCGCGCTGTCGGGGGGCGAGCGCAGCCGGGTGGCGATTGGCCGGGCGTTGCTGTCGGACCCGCAACTTCTGTTGATGGACGAACCGTTCGCCGCGCTGGATGCCGCACGCAAGGCCGAGATCCTGCCCTATGTCGAACGGCTGCGCGACGAGACGCGGCTGCCGATCCTGTATGTCAGTCACGCGCTGGCCGAAGTGGCGCGGCTGGCCACCACGATCATCGTATTGGAGCGGGGCCGGGTGCTGTGCGCGGGGCCTGCAGCCGAGATCCTGTCAGACCCCGAAACCGCGCTGCATCTGGGCTTGCGTGACGCGGGGTCGATCCTGACGGCGGTTGTGGCGGGGCAGGACGGCGACGGTCTGACCCGGCTGGAGACGGGGGCCGGGCCGATCTGGCTGCCCTCGGTGGCAGGCCCGCCGGGGCGGCGCGTGCGCATCCGGATTGCAGCACAGGATGTGATCCTGGCGCGCGACCGCCCAGCCGGGCTTTCGGCGCTGAACATCCTGCCGGCGACGGTGATGTCCGTCCGGGCAGGCGAGGGGCCGGGCACGCTGGTGCAGCTTGATCTGGCCGGTCAACGGCTTTTGGCGCGGATCACCCGGCGGTCGGCAGCGGCGCTGGGTGTGGTGCCGGGACTGGCGCTGCATGTCATCGTGAAATCGGTGTCGGTAGCGCAGGGCGATGTGGGAAGTAGTGCTGATACATCCGAGGGTTGAGCGGGGCCTCGCCTGCGATGGGCGGTGATTCTTTTGCCCCCGTTCTGCGCCGACAAGGCCAACCGGGCCGATTTGCCGAAGTATCGGTAACACCGACGCTTTCCGCCAGCTTTGGCCAAGAAGTGTCGCTTTCGCCTTCAGTCGCATGCAATGCTTCGTTGACATGCCTACCGGAAAAAGGAGTAAGCTGCGCCTGCAGAAGCATCCGGGCAGTGTTGCCAAGATTCTGTTACAGGTGGCAGCGAGTGTGCCTTTGCATCCGGATGTGACCTTGACGATTGGCTTGGTCACAACAAGAATTGGCCAAAACAAGAACCGGCCTGAAAAAGGCCGGAGACGACGAACCGGGGACGATACGTTGCCTCCACCATCTGACAACTTGGGAGACTGACCTTGAAAAACACAACCTCCGCCTTCAGCCGCCGCCGGTTCCTGCAAGGGTCCGCCGCTGGTGCAGGCATCCTCGCCGCTCCGGCGCTGATCTCGTCCAAGGCGCTTGCCTCGTCGGGCGAGCTGAACTTCACCGGCTGGGCCGGCTATCCGGCCTTGTCGGAAAAAGTGTTTCCGGCCTTCACCGCCGCCACCGGCATCACGGTGAACTTCACCGAACAGCCTGACCAGGACACCATGTTCGCCGCGGCGAAAGTGGCGCTTGAGGCTGGCGGGATCGACATGATCGAACCGACCATCGACCGTTGGGGTGGCTGGAACTCGAACGGCCTGCTGCAGCCCTTCGATGCGGCCAAACTGGCGATGGACAACTACCTGCCAGGTCTGGCAGATGGCGCAGCGGGCACCCGTTCGCGCGATGGCGACAATCTGATGTACGTGCCGTCGAACTGGGGCACCGAAGCGATCGTCTATAACAAGGAAAAGGCTGTCCTCGGCGATGCGCCGTCGCTGGGCGCGCTGTTTGACCCGGCCAACCAGGCTGTGGTGCGTCCGCATTCGGCACTGGCTGCGATGGGCCGCTGGCTCGACGCGCAGGGCAAGCTGCCCTACCCGTGGCTGGACGGCTATACCGACATGGCCAAGATGGTCGAGCTGTGGGACATAGCACTGGCCGAGGCCGTGAAGGCCAAGGGCAATGTGGTGCAGTTCTGGTCGGGCGAAAACGAAGCCAACGCGGGCTTTGTGGCGAACGGCGCGACCGTGGGCCTGTGCTGGGATTCGACCGGCTACAACCTGCGCAATGACGGCTATGGCTATGCGGCCCCGGTCGAGGGTGCGTTTGCGTGGCACCAGGGTTTTGTGCTGATGAAGAACGCCGTCAACGTCGATCAGGCGCACGAGCTGGCCAAGTGGGTCTCCACCGGCGAAGGTGCTGCGATGTGGGCGACCGCCTTCTCGTCGAACCCGGTGGGCAAGGGTGCGGGCGACATGCTCGACCCTGAAGTGGCAGCCTACTACAACGCTGCGTTCGACGACGCCAAGCTTGCCGCCCTGTGGTGGTGGCCTGACCAGTCGGCCGAGTTCATCGCCAAGCGCGGCGAGTATGCCGACAAGTACAAAGCGTCCTGATCCGGGCCGCATGACAGTAACGCCGGGTCCGCAGGGACCCGGCGTTTTTCTTTGTATATCAACGCTGTACGGTGTCACAAACAGACCGCGCCAAACCGCAACAATTCTGTCATAAAACTATTTCATGGGGTCATTAGCCGGTCTTCATGACGCCGCACCGGGGGTGCGATGTCGCGCAATCCGTATGGTCGGATTACCCAAAAGGAGACGTCAATTGTCCACCTCATCAACTGTCAGCCGCCGCGGATTTCTTTCGCGCACTGCTGTCGGTGCCGCAGCGCTTGCCGCGCCATCCATCATCTCGTTCAAGGCGCTGGCCTCGTCGGGCGAGCTGAATTTCACCGGCTGGGCCGGCTATCCGATGCTGGCGGAAAAGGTGTTTCCGGCGTTTGAAGCCGCCACCGGAATCAAGGTGAACTTCACCGAAGTTCCTGACAACGACACGATTTTCGCCAATGCCAAGGTGGCGCTGCAATCCGGCGGCATCGACATGATCGAACCGACCATCGACGCGGTTGGCCAATACTATTCCAACGGGCTGATCGGTCCTTGGGATGCGTCGAAGCTGGCGATGGACAACTATCTGCCCGGTCTGGCGGATGGTTCGGCTGGCGAGCGGTCGATGAAGGATGGCAAGCTGATGTATGTGCCCTCGAACTGGGGCACCGAGGCGATTGTCTACAACAAGGAAAAGGCAGTGCTGGGCGAGCCCGCATCGCTGGCCGCACTGTTTGACCCGGCAAACCAGGTTGTGGTGCGCCCGCGTTCGGCACTGGCCGCAATGGGCCGCCTGCTGGAAGCGCAAGGCAAGCTGCCGTTCCCGTTCATCGAGGGTTACACCGACATGGACAAGATGGTCCAGATCTGGGACCTGGCCCTGGCCGAATGCGTCAAGGCCAAGGCCAATGTGGTGCAGTTCTGGTCGGGTGAAAACGAAGCCAACGCAGGCTTTGTGGCCAATGGCGCGACCGTGGGCCTGTGCTGGGATTCGACCGGCTACAACCTGCGCAATGACGGCTACGGCTATGCCGCACCGGTGGAAGGCGCGTTTGCCTGGCATCAGGGGTTCTCGTTGATGGCCAATGCCGTCAACGTGGAACAGGCCCACGCGCTGGCCAAATTCGTCTCGACCCCGGAAGGCGCTGCCGGTTGGGCAACCGCGTTCTCGTCGAACCCAGTTGGCAAGGGTGCTGCTGCAATGTTGAGCCCGGACGTCGCGGGCTATTACAACTCCGCCTTCGACGACGCCAAGCTGGCGGCGCTGTGGTGGTGGCCTGACCAGTCGGCCGAATTCGTCGCCAAGCGCGGTGAATATGCCGACAAGTACAAGGCCTCCTGATCAGGGCTGATTAATGGGCGCGCCGGGTCTGCAACGACCCGGCGTTGCTTTTTTAAACGAGATTGGGCCGAATTGGTGGCCAAAGCGGGCTAAACCGATTGCGTGACTGCTGCCGCCTGTTAAGTTGACTGGCAAGACAACAAAAGACCTGTGGGGATGGGAACGCGTCAATGAGCGCTGGGATTGATCTAGATAACGTCGTGTGTGATTTCGGCTCGTTCCGGGCGGTCGATCATGTGAATGTAAACATCCAGCCGGGCGAGTTTTTCTCCTTCCTCGGCCCATCGGGTTGCGGCAAGACCACGATTCTGCGGATGATTTCGGGCTTTATCGAGCCGACCGAAGGCGTGATCCGCATTGGCGGCAAAGACATGAAGGGCCAGCGTCCGAACCAGCGCCCGACCGCCCTGATCTTTCAGAACCTTGCGTTGTTCCCGCTGATGCCGGTGTGGGAGAATATCAGTTTCGGGCTTGAAGTGCGCGGCGTCGACAAGGCCAAGCGCCGCGCCCGGGCCGAGGAATTGCTGGCGCTGGTCGATCTGCCGGGGGCGGGTGACAAGATGATCAGCCAGCTTTCGGGCGGCCAGAAACAGCGGGTGGCGATTGCCCGCGCGCTGGCGGTGGAACCCTCGGTGATGCTGCTGGACGAGCCGTTGTCGGCACTTGACCTGAAGCTGCGCCAGAACATGCGCGCCGAGTTGCGCGCCATCCAGAAGCGCACCGGTGTGACCTTTGTCTTCATCACCCATGATCAGGGCGAGGCCTTGGCCATGTCGGACCGGGTGGGCGTGATGAGCCAGGGCAAGCTGCAGCAGGTGTCGAACCCGCGCGACATCTACAACAACCCGGTGAACGGGTTCGTGGCGTCCTTCGTGGGCGAAAACAACATCCTGACCGGCAGCGTTGCCGCACCCGCGGGTGGTTTTGCGGTGATGGACACCCCGCATGGCCGGTTCCGCGCCCGCATTGCCGACGGCGTCTCTGGCGCTGGCGTCAAGCTGTACGTCCGCCCCGAACATATGGTGTTTTCGCCAGCGGCTGGCGCAGAAAACTCGGTTCCCGTCACGATCAGCGAGGTCGCCTTCGAGGGCAATTTCATCTCGGTGCATGCGGTCAGTGACAGTGGCATGACCTTCCTGTCGGAACTGCGCAACGACGGGTCGGCCACGGTTCCGGAGCTGGGCACCAAACTGCATGTCAGCTTTGATCCGGCCCGCGCGGCGATATTGCCCGACGCTGTCGGCGCGAAGGGTTGACCCGATGCAAGAGATGATGAAACGCTACGGCGGCACGTTGACGGCGATGATCCTGCTGCTGACCGCCTTCTGGATTCTGATCCTGCTGATCCTGCCCAATCTGACGATGTTCGAAAGCTCGTTCCGGCCCTATCTGCCGGTGATCGACGTGGGTGGGCCGAAGGACACCTATTCGGTCAACAACTACCTGCGCATCCTTGGTGGCGAAGTGCCGATGTCGATCTTCGGCTTTGAGGCAACCGTGCCGCCGCGGGTCAAGGTGTTCCTGCTGACGATCTTCTATTCCATGGTGGTGACGGTGATCACCTTCATCATGGCCTACCCGCTGGCGTATTATCTGGCCAAGATCGTGTCGCCGAAGTCGCTGCCGACGCTGTTTTTGTTGCTGTTCGTGCCGCTTTGGGTGTCGGAGATTCTGCGGTCCTTCGCTTGGTGGATCATCCTTGCGCTGAAGGGGCCGCTGAATGTGGTGCTGATGTCTCTGGGCATCATCGACACCGAAATCCGTTGGATTTCAGGGTTCAGCCCGGTGATCATCGGTCTGGTCTACACCTATGTGCTGTTCATGATGTTCCCGCTGTTCAACGCGATGCAGTCGCTGGACAGCAACCAGATCGAGGCGGCGGAGGATCTGGGGTCGCCCTGGTGGCGCACGCATTGGCGGGTGATCCTGCCGCATGCCAAACCTGGTATCGCGTCGGGCGCGGTGATGGTGTTCATGCTGTCTGCGGGATCTTTGCTGGTGCCGGCGCTGCTTGGGTCTACGACGTCGGGGTGGTTCACCCAGACCATTCAGGGCGTGATGCTGGAAGAGCAGGACTGGAACACCGGTGCGGCCTTTGCCTTCATGCTGCTGATCGTCTGCACGCTGGCGGTCAGTCTTGCGATGCGGGTGTTCCGCGTCAAACTGTCCGACATCGCGAAATAGGGGGCAGAGATCATGCACAAGACCCGCAACATCCTGTTCCACATCTACATGGTGGCGTTCCTTCTGTACCTGCTGGTGCCCTTGCTGGTGATGGGCGGGGCGGCGTTCAACGACAGCAAGCTGCCCACGATCGTGCCATGGAAGGGCCTGACCGACCGCTGGTTCATCGATCTGTGGAACGACGGCCGCGTCTGGATCGCGTTTCGCAACACCCTGTTTGTGGCCCTCGGCGTGGTTGCGCTGGCGGTGCCAATCGGCACGGCCGGGGCAATCCTGATCAACTCGATCTCGGGCCGCTGGCGGGCCACGTTGTACGGGCTGATGGTGGCACCGATCCTGATCCCCGGGGTGGTGATCGGCATTTCTACCTTGCTGTTCTGGAACCACCTGTCGGTCGGTTCGGGCCTGCATCTGTCGGTGCTGGGGCAGGTCAGCTACATCGCGTCCTTCGTGATGCTCTTGGTGCTGGCGCGGCTGCAAAGCTTCGATGCCGGGCTGGAGGAGGCAGCGCTTGATCTTGGCGCCAGCCACGGCCAGGTGATGCGCCGCATCCTCTTGCCGCATCTTTACCCGGCCATCGGGGCGGGTGCCGCCATCGCCTTCTTCCAGTCGATCGAGAATTTCAACGTCACCCTGTTTACCCGGGGCGGGGCTGATACGCTGACGGTCTATGTGTTCTCCAAGGTCCGCTCCGGCATCACGCCAACGATCAACGCTCTGGCGCTACTCTTGATCCTGTTCACCCTTGGTGCCGCGATCTGGTACGAAATCGCCCGCCGTCGCAAAGCCAGCATCGAAGCCGCGCGTGAGGCCGAAGCCCGCCGGGCAGAGGAGGCAATGGCCTGAAAGGCTGACTGGCCTTTCATCTGTCTCCAAATATCCCACGGGAGGTCCGGAGGGTGTGAAACCCTCCGGGGCCGGCCCCGGGCGCCCCGTTCAAAGTCCGCCCAGCAGCGCGTCACACAGCGCCGATTGCGGATCGGCAAGATCATCGATCACGTTGAAATGGTGCTTGCCCGGTGCTGGCGTCCACGGGCAATCCCATTCCTCCGACAACAGCCGCGCTTGCCACAGGAAGGCGGGCCGCTCCTCCGCCCCAACCCAGACATGCGCCGAGACACCGGCCCGCAGCGCCTGCCGTGCGGGGCTTTCGACTGCGGCTTCGTCAGCGTCAATCCGTAGCACCGTGTTCATCGCGGTTGCGCGCAGCGGCTCCAGCTCGGCCAAAGGCGAAATTGGCACCACGCGGGCCACGTCCACCGTCTGATCGGCACAACCCATTCGCGCGGCCAGATGCCCGCCCGCCGAATGCCCGGTCACCACCACCGACCCCCGGCCCGCTGCCCAGCGGCAGACGGTGGCAATCTCGGCGGTCATTGCGGCGATCCGCGCCTCGGGGGCCAGTGTGTAGGAGGGCATCACCACCGCAAACCCGCGCGCCAGCGGACCGGCCGCCAGATGCGACCAAAGGCTGCGGTCAAACAGGTGCCAGTAGCCGCCATGCACAAACACCACGATCCCGCGCGGCGTGGCATCCGGCAGGAACAGATCCAACACCTGCCTCGGGCCAGGCCCGTAGGCGATAACCTGTTGCGCACGGGCGCCAAGACTTGCACGAAAAGTGGCGGCGTTGGCCTGCCATCGCACCGCGTAATCGGCAGCCCCCGGAATGAAGGCCCCGTTGCTGTAGTCACGGTCCGGATCGGCGGCTGAATAGGGCGGGCGGGTTATGGCTTGCGTCCCGACAGATGCGTCGGGCAGTGTTCGCCGGTGTCCAGCACTGGGATCATCCGTTCCCATATCCCGATGTTCTGGTCGACGAAGTCGCGGCCCACGATATCCTCCGCCTTGCGCCCCAAGGGACCTTTGAGCCGGGAAAGTTCGTCCCTGGCCTCGCGTCGATACCATTCGTTGCGTGACCGCGTCGCCACTTCGACAAACCCCGCCGCTTCCATTGCAGCCTGATATTCAGCAGGCGTTGCCATGCCGAAGTCGAGGCCCTCTGCCTCGATGTAAGCCTGCATCGCGGGCGAGGGTACCTCGGTCCCGATCAGCCAGTCCGAAGCGAGGAACCGCCCCCCCGGTTTCAGCACCCGGTAAACTTCGGCCATCAGTGCCCGCTTGTCGGGGATATGCACGATGGAATCCTTGGAAAACACCACATCGAACGTGGCTGGCGGAAACGGCAGCGGCCCCGGCGCTACCTTCACCAGCCCGATCCGCCCGGTCAACCCGCGCCCCGCCACCAGGGCGCGCGCATGCTCCAGCACCGCGTCCTCGACGTCGATCCCGGTGACGTAGCCCGCACCGATGCCCTCCACCAGCGCGATGTCGATGCCGCCAGCACCGCAGCCGATGTCGAGCACCGAAAGCCCGCGGATATCCTGCTCCCCGACGATCCGGCCAACTTCGGCGGTGCCGCCGGGCGACAGGAAGCCTTCGCCCCAGATTGCCTCCAGCATGGTGATCATCTGATCCGGGTAATGATCCGTCACATCACGGCTCCGATCTGCCAGGGCACGAACTCCGCGCCGCCAAAACCCAGTTCCTCCGAGAAGGTCTTCTGCCCCGAGGCCACGGCAATGATTTTTTCCAGAATCTCCGCTCCCTTCGCCTCGATGCTGACGCCATCAAGGATATCGCCGCAGTTGATGTCCATGTCTTCGGCCATTCTGGCATACATCTCGGAATTCGTCGCCAGCTTGATGCAGGGCGAGGGTTTGTAGCCGGAAACGGAGCCGCGCCCGGTGGTGAACACGATCATCGTCGCCCCGGATGCGATCTGCCCGGTGACGGAACAGGGGTCATAGCCGGGGCTGTCCATATACACGAAACCGGGCTCGGTGATGGCTTCGGCAAACTTGTAGACGCCGGACAGGGGGGCCGTGCCGCCCTTGGCCACCGCACCAAGCGATTTCTCAAGGATCGTGGTCAGCCCGCCCTTCTTGTTGCCGGGCGAGGGGTTGTTGTCCATCTCGCCGCCATTGCGGGCGGTGTAGTCCTCCCACCAGCGGATGCGCGCGATCAGCTTTTCTCCAACCTCTGGCGATACGGCGCGGCGGGTCAAGAGATGCTCGGCTCCGTAGATCTCGGGCGTTTCCGACAGGATGGTGGTGCCGCCCATCTGCACCAAAAGGTCGCTCGCGTGCCCAAGTGCGGGGTTGGCGGTGATGCCGCTGTATCCGTCCGACCCGCCGCATTGCAGCCCGATCATCAGCTTCGAGACCGGCGCAGGCGCGCGGGCCACCCGGCTTGCCACCTCGGCCATTTCGCGCAAGACGCGCAAGCCTGCCTCGATCGTCGCCCGCGTGCCGCCGGTCTGCTGGATCGTCATGTAGCGGAAATTGCCATCCGGGCGCAGGCGGCCTTGCCCCACAAGGTCGGGCACCTGCATCACTTCGCACCCCAGGCCGACCAGCAATATCCCCCCGAAATTCGGGTTGCGCGCATAGCCCTTAAGGGTGCGCATCAAGGTGTCGTAGCCCTCGTTCACGCCCGACATGCCGCAGCCGGTGTTGTGCACAATTGGCACAAAGCCGTCGATGTTGGGCATGCCGGCCAGCGTCGGGTCTTTCTCCGCCGCTTCGGCAATGAACCGCGCGACCGAACCGGAGCAGTTCACCGAGGTGAGGATACCCAGATAGTTGCGTGTGCCGACAGTGCCATCGGGCCGGTGATAGCCCATGAACGTGCGTGGCGGCAGCGCGGGTAGGGCGGGGCAATCGCTGCCGATGGCATAGTCGCTGGAATGCGGTCCCATGCCAAGGTTGTGCGTATGGACATGCGCGCCCGGCGCAATATCGTCGGTCGCTTGCCCGATGATCTGGCCATAGCGGATGACCTGTGCGCCTTTGGCTATTGCCTGGGTGGCGATCTTGTGGCCACGTGGCACCGGCCCCGCCAACGCCGCGTCCAGCCCCGGCACCATGCTGCCCGCCCGCAGATCCGACAGCGCGATGACCACATTGTCGCCCGCATGCAGCCGGATGATGCCCTCAGCCATCGGTGTCCCCTTCCTTGACAGCGCGCGCGCCGTGCCTAACATGTTAGCATGTTACAGCCACCCGATCCCTCCTCACAAGAGCAGACCGCACTGCAACGGTTGAAGCCGCTCAGTGCGTTTTCCGGCTCGCTGGGCCAAAGGGTCTACCAGACGCTGCGTCAGGCGATCCTGTCGCTGGCCTATCGCCCGGGTGAGATTCTGCGCAAGCCCGAGATCTGCCAGGCCCTGAACGTATCGCGCAGCCCGGTGGCCGATGCCGTGGCCCGCCTCCAGGTCGAGGGTCTGGTCGACGTGATCCCGCAGGCCGGCACCTATGTCGCCCGCTTTTCGATGCAGGAAATCCGCGAAGGCGCCTTTCTGCGCGAAGCCATCGAAGTGGCCGCCATCGAACGCGTCGCAGGCATCATCACCGATGATCAGCTGCAGCGGCTGCGGCGCAATCTGACGGTGCAGGCGGCACTGGTGACCGACGGCGACATCCCGGGGTTCTACGCGCTGGACGGCGAGATGCACGAGCTGCTGCTGTCGTTCACCGGCTTTGCCAAACTGGCGCAGGTATCCGACACCGCATGGCTGCACGTGAACCGCGCGCGCCAACTGATCCTGCCGGTTCCGGGCCGCATCCAGGCGACGCTTGCCGAACACGGTGCCATCCTCGCAGCTCTCGAAGCGCGCGATCCCGCCGCCGCCCGGCTTGCCACTCAAGCCCACCTGCGCCAGTTGATCACCTATCTTGAGCCGCTGGAACGCGACCGCCCCGATCTGTTCAACCCCAGCTGAAAGCGCCGCTATGACCTTGTCGAACCGGCCCCGCTATGCCGCCCGTCTGAATGCTTTCAAAGTGCCGGGCGGCAATGTGGCCGAGATGATCGCGGGCGCGGGCCGGGTCGGGGGCCTTTCCGCCGCCGACCTGAACTATCCTGATCATTTTGCAGATCACACCCCGGCGCAACTGCAGCGCTTGCTGTCAGATCAGGGCATGGCGCTGAACGGTCTGGCGATGCGCTACTATACCGACCCCGGCTTCCGGCTGGGTGCGTTCACCCACCCCGATGCCGCCATCCGCCGCAAGGCGATTGATCTGACCAAAAGCGGCATCGACGCCTGCGCTGCAATGGGCGGTACGCAGATGACGCTATGGCTGGGGCAGGACGGTTTTGACTACAGCTTTCAGGCCGATTACGCCCGGATGTGGGATGACACCCTCGCCGCGATCGCCGAGGTTGCCGACCACGACCCCGGCATCGATATTGCGGTGGAATACAAACCGAATGAACCGCGCGCTTTCGCCCTGATGCCCGATATGGCAACCACTCTGCTGGCGCTGAAGGACATCAACCGACCCAACACCGGCGTCACCCTCGATTTCGCGCATGTGCTCTACGCTGGCGAGATGCCGGCCCAGGCCGCCCAGCTTGCTGCCCGCCATTCCCGCATCCTTGGCGTCCACCTGAACGACGGCTATGGCAAACGCGATGACGGGCTGATGGCGGGCAGCGTCCATCCCGTGCAAACCGTGGAGCTGTTCGTCGAGCTTGCGGGTGCCGGGTACGACGGGGTGATCTATTTCGACACGTTCCCCGATCATTCCGGTCTTGATCCGGTGCAGGAATCCCAAACCAACATCCGCCTCACCGACCGTCTTCGCGTCATCGCCGCCAGCCTCTCGGCAAACCCGGCCCTCGCCGAAGCTCAGGCCCGTCAAGACGCCGCTGCCACCACCCGCATCGTGATGGGCGCGCTGTATGGCGCCTGAACCGCCTTCAAGGCCATTCCCCTTCCCAAATATCCCCGCCGGAGGCACCCGGCGCCGGCACGGGCTTGCCCGCGCAGGCGACCACAAAAGGCTTGCGCCGCAGGCGCTCCGCTAGACAACCGCTGCAACGGGCGCGCCTTCGGCAATCAGCCCCTCGGCCTTCAGCGCCGCCCACAGCGCGTCCGGCACCACCGCCGCAGCTGCCGCCATGTTGCTTGCCATCTCCGCCACGCCCTGCCCGCCGGGAATGACGCTGACCGTGGCCGGATGCAGCAGCGCAAAGCGGAAGGCCGCATCCACCAGCCGCACGCCATGTGCCGCGCAGACCGCCTGCAACCGTCGCGCCCGCGCCAGCACCGCCTCGGGCGCGGGCGCATAGTTGAACATCGCGCCGGGGCGCGGCCCGGTCGCCAGAATGCCGGAGTTATAGGGCCCGCCGATCACCACCCCCACGCCACGCGCGCCAGCGGCATTCATGAACGCCAGCGCACCTTGTTCCAGCAAGGTATAGCGCCCGGCCAACAAGAACAGATCGAAATCCCCCCGCTCCAGCAGCCACTGGCAGGCCTCCGCCTCGTTCAGCCCGGCCCCGAAGGCGCGGATCACGCCCTCGTCGCGCAAGCGCTGCAACGCGCGGTAGCCGCCCGCCATGAATGCCTGCTGCAGCGGTAGCAGAGCCTCGGGCGAGCCATGGGTGAACAGATCAAGGTCATGCGCATAAAGCACATCGACCCGGTCCAGCCCCAGCCGCTCCAGCGACATCTCAAGGCTGCGCAGCACGCCGTCATAGGAATAGTCGAACACCTCGCGCCGGGCCGGCACGTCGATCCATTTGCCGGTCCCGTCACGCGCCTCGGGTGCCACCACGCTGAACAGCCGCCCGATCTTGGTGGAAATCACATAGTCGCCCTGCGGCTTGCCGCGCAGAAAATGGTTCAGCCGCGTCTCCGACAGGCCAAGTCCGTACAGCGGCGCGGTGTCGAAATAGCGCACGCCGGCGGCCCAAGCCGCCTCCAGCACCGCCTGCGCCTCGGCTTCGGAGACCGCTTTGAACAGATTGCCCAAGGGGGCCGCGCCAAACCCCAGTTCGGTGAACCGCAAACCGCCATTGCCCAGCCGGTCCCACGCCCTTGTCTTCTGCATCGCCGCGCCTCCCGGTTTTGCTGACATGCTAGTATGACGGCGCTTCCCGGCCAACCGCTTTCGCGCTAGCCTGCAGCGGGATGGAGGATCAAATGACCCGGTTTCAACAGGTATTCGGCGCGAGAAAGCCAGTCATCGCGATGGTCCACCTTGGGGCCATGCCGGGCACGCCCTTGCACGACAGTGCAGGCGGCGTTGCGGCCATTCTTGCGGCGGCGGCGGCGGATCTTACGGCCCTGCAAGCCGCCGGGGTCGATGCGGTGATGTTCGGCAATGAAAATGACCGGCCCTATGAGTTGAAGGTGGACGTAGGCTCCACTGCCACAATGGCCTATGTGATCGGGCGGCTGCGCGACCAGATCACCGTGCCGTTCGGCGTCAACGTGCTGTGGGACCCGATGGCCACGATGGCGCTGGCTGCGGCCACCGGGGCGGCCTTCGTGCGCGAGATTTTCACTGGCACCTATGCCTCCGACATGGGGCTTTGGGCACCCGACGCTGCGGCCGCCCGCCGCTATGGCCAGCGGCTCGGGGCCGGGGCTGTGGCCACGCTCTACAACGTCTCGGCCGAATTTGCAGGCTCGCTCGATCCGCGTTCCTTGCCCGACCGCGCCCGATCTGCCGTATTCTCCTCGATCCCCGATGCGGTGCTGGTGTCCGGTGCGATCACTGGCGAAGCGGCAGCGATGCGTGATCTTGAAGCCGTCAAGCACGTCCTGCCCACCACGCCCGTCCTTGCCAACACCGGGGTGAAACATGCCACCGTGGCCGATGTTCTGGCGGTGGCCGATGGCTGCATTGTTGGCTCGGCGCTCAAGGTCGGTGGTGATACCTGGGCTGCTGTCGATCCCGACCGCGCCCATGATTTCATGGCCCGCGTCCGCCAGGCAAGGGGGCACTGATGGATTTCATCTGTCCAGAAATATCCTCGGGGGGGCGCGCAGCGCGGGGGGCAGACAGCCCCCCTCAACGCCCGGCGAAAGGCGCCGCAGATGCGTGAGTTGCTCACCGAACTGATGCTGATCCCGGGTCTGTCGGGCTACGAACACCGCGTCGCGGCTGCCATCGCGGCCCACCTTGACCGCCTCGGCCTGCCGCACCGGTCCGACCGGCTGGGCAACCTCAGCTGCACCATCCCAGGCGATCCGGCACTGCCCTCGGTGATGATCTTCACTCATATGGACCAGCTTGGCTTCATCGTCCGCAAGGTGGAAGCCTCGGGCCTGATCCGTCTCGAACGCCTTGGCGGCGTGCCGGAACGCGCGCTGCCCGCGCAGGCGGTCACACTATGCACCGATCAGGGCGACATCCCCGGCGTCATTGCCAACAAATCCCACCATGCAACCACGCCGGAAGAGAAATACAAGGTCCTGCCCTACGCCGAGCTTTACGTCGACGCAGGCTTCAGCTCCAAGGCCGAAGCCGAGGCGGCAGGTATCCGCATCGGCACCCCCGTCACCTATGCCCCCCGTGTCATCCCGCTACACGGCACCCGGATCGCCGGCACCTCGGTCGATGACCGTGCCGGCTGCGCGGTGCTGCTCTCCCTCGCTGCTGCGCGGCACACCAAACCCGGCCCCACCCTGCACCTCGTCTGGTCGGTGCAGGAGGAATACAACCTGCGCGGCGTGCTGCCCGCCGCCACCGCCCTTGCCCCCGACATCGCGCTGCAGATCGACCTTCTGCTGGCCTGTGATACCCCCGACATGACGGGGCGCGGCGAGGTGACGCTGGGCGGCGGGCCAGGGATCAGCCTTTATTCCTTTCACGGTCGCGGCACCCTGAACGGCGTCATCCCGCACCCCGCCCTGGTCCGTATGATGGAAGACGCCGCCGGGGCCGCCCATTTGCCGCTGCAACGCTCGGCCCATACCGGCGCGCTGACCGACCTCAGCTACATCCAGTTCATGGGGCCGCAAGGGGTCGCCTGCCTCGATGTCGGGTTCCCGATGCGCTATTCGCACTCCGCGCTCGAGGTGGTCGATCTGACCGATTTGGCCCAGCTTGTCACCCTGCTTGACACCGCGCTTGACCACATCACGCCAACCCTGCAATTGACACGCAAACCATGACCCATACCATTGGCATCGACATCGGCACCTTCGAGACCAAGGGCGTGCTGGTCGCCGAAGACGGCAGCATCACCGCCAGCGCAAGCCGCGCCCACCAGATGATCGTACCGCGTCCCGGCTGGGCCGAACACCGCGCCGAGGAGGATTGGTGGGGCGATTTCGTCCATGTCACCAAGGCCTTGTTGGCGCAATCGGGCCTTGACCCCAAGCGCATCAAATGCGTCGCCGCCTCGGCCATCGGCCCCTGCATGCTTCCGGTTGACGCCGCAGGCACACCATTGATGAACGGCATCCTTTACGGCGTCGACACCCGCGCCAGCACCCAGATCGCGGCCCTGAACGCCCAGATCGGCGAAGCGCGCATCTTGGCC
This sequence comes from Tabrizicola sp., assembly GCF_031377265.1. Taxonomy (GTDB): domain Bacteria; phylum Pseudomonadota; class Alphaproteobacteria; order Rhodobacterales; family Rhodobacteraceae; genus JAUYQR01. The sequence continues at coordinate 15,991 of NZ_JANMET010000318.1, forward strand.
ACCTGCGGCAATGCGCTGACTTCGCAATCGGTGGGGCCAAAGATCCTGTGGCTGAAGGACACCCACCCTGAGCTTTTCGCCCGCACCGCGAAAGTGCTGACTTCGACCAGCTATCTCACCTGGAAACTGACCGGCGCATACGTCATCGACCATTACACCGCCGCCAACTTCTCACCGCT
>NZ_JANMET010000338.1:0-4977 GCF_031377265.1 Tabrizicola sp.
CGTGGGCGCGGGCAAGGTCGCGGAAGGCGGTCAACGTTTCCGCCGGATATTCGACACCGCCGGGGTTGTTGGGGCTGACCAGCACGATGGCGCGGGTGCGGTCGGTGATCAATGCGGCGGCGGCATCAGCCGACGGGATCAGCGTCGGGCCGGTGTCGAGCGGAACAGCGGTGACGCTGGACATGTCCAGCCACATCTTGTGGTTGAAATACCACGGCGTCGGCAGGATCACCTGATCGCCCGGCCCCGCAAGGGTGGACATCACGGCGGTGAAGGCCTGATTGCAGCCTTGGGTGATGGCGACCTGTTCGGGCGCGATGGCGCCACCGTAAGCCGCCGACCACTGGCTGGCGATTTCATCGCGCAGGGCGGGCACGCCCAGGACCGGGCCGTAGAGATGCGCGTTGGGGTCGTTCAGGGCGGCGTCTGCCAGTGCCTGACGCAGGCCCAGCGGCGGGCTGTCGACCGGGGCGGCCTGACTGACGTTGATCAGCGGGCGGTCGGGTGGGAAGGTGGCCCCCTGCAGCCAGCGCCGCGCCTCCATCACCGGGGGCGGATCGGTGGCGGCCATCGCGGGGTTCAGGGGGTGGGTCATTTGGGGGCTCCGGCGTTTGCAGGGCAAGTCTGCATGCGGCGCGGGCAGGCGCAAGGGGTGTGAGAGCGGCCAAGGGCACCCTGCCCGAAAAGGCGGCTGTCCAGTGGACAGCCGACCGGGCAGTTGGCTGGAGCCGCACGGCGGAGGCCAAGGGGCGGAGGCCAAGGGGCGTGGTGCAGGGGCCGGCTCTGGTAAATCAGGCCGCGCCTGCGTGGGCTGGCGCGTCTATCGCGCCTGCCCCAGGGCAGGCAGGCGCGGCCTGATTTGATTGAAATCAAATCCGGCAAACACCGGAAAATGCCACTTACGCCTGCGAAAGCCTCAGGGCCTTGCCGCGTAACGCCCGCCATTCCTGCCAGACAAGCCCGATCATCACCAGATCAAACAGCGCAAGCAGCAGCAGGAAGGGCGAGCCTGCATGGAAAGACTCGTAGGTCTGATAGGCGACGAAGCCCGCAAGAACGGCCATCGAGGCGGGATAGGCCCAGATCACCTTGCGCCAGAGCAGAAACACCATGGTCAGCTTCAGCCCGCCATGCGCCAAAAGGTAAAGCGCGTAGAAATGCTGGGTGCCGATGGGGAATTGTTCCACCGCGCGGATGGTCCAGCTGGCCATCGTGTCGGTCGGGTCTTCGGCGATCTCGAAATGGGTTAGCCAGAAGACGAAGCGCGCAATCAGCGGGTTGGGCGTGAGCAACAGGCCCAGACCGGCCAGCGCTTCGGCCCCGGTCAAGACGCCCTTGATGGCAAGACTGGCCTCGAACAGCCAGTGCAGCAACCGGTCACGGCTTTGGCGAAGCATCAATGCGGTCCTCAGTCAGTTCCGCGCATGGGTTGGACATATTGCAGCGCCATGTCCCACGGGAAGAAGATCCAGGTGTCCTGGCTGACCTCGGTGATATAGCTATCCACCATCGGTTTGCCAGAGGGCTTGGCGTAGACGGTGGCGAAATGCGCCTTGGGGTACAGCGCGCGGACCAGTTCCAGCGTCTTGCCGGTATCAACGAGATCATCGACGATCAGGATGCCGGTGCCGTCGCCCATCAGGTCCGCCTGCGGGGCCTTGATCACCTTGGCCATGTTTTGCGACTGGTGGCTGTAGCTTTTGACGCTGATCGTATCGACAACCCGGATATCAAGTTCGCGGCTGACGATCATCGCGGGAACGAGGCCGCCGCGGGTGATGCCGACCACGGCGCGCCAGGCGCCATCATCGGGGCCCTTGCCATCCAGCCGCCAGGCCAGCGCGCGCGCGTCGCGGTGGATTTGATCCCAGCTGACGTGAAAGCCTTTTTCGTGTGGCAGGCGGTCGGCGGACATGGGTCACTCCTTCAGGTGGCGGCGATTTTCAGGCCGAGGAGGCCGAGAAGACCGCCGAATGCGCGGTCAAGCACGGGTTTGGCCCCGGTATAGGCGCGGCGGGTGCGGTCAAACGAGAAGATGCGCGCGACGATGGTGTTCCAGCCGGTCTCAACCGTGAACAGGTAGCTGAGCAGCGCCACCAGCACCCAGGTTGGGGTGCCAGGGGGCACCGTGCCGATGAAGATGGCGCTGAGCAGGACGGCGGGTTTGGGGTTCGACAATTGGGTGAACAGGCCAAGGCGGAAGGCCGAGGCGGCGGACCGGGGCGGACTGCCGGTCATGTCGGGCAAGGGTTCTGCCGCGTGGCGCCACATGCCGATGGCCATCCAGACAAGATAGAGCCCGCCCGCGATCTTGAACGCCCAAAGGAGCGTTGGCGCGATCTGGAAGATCACCGCAAGGCCGCTGAGTGCCAGGACCGCCCAGAATACCGCCCCCGCGCCGATGCCAAGCGCGAGGTAAAACCCGGTGCGCAAGCCTTCGCTGACGCCGGTGCGGGCCGACATCAGGACCGCCGGGCCAGGACTGACCGCGCCCATGGTCAACAGGCCCGCGACGGCAAGAAAGGCGGCAAGGGTCACTGGCCGCCCTCTTTCTTGGAGGCGATGAGGTCGATGTCGGGCGCGTCGATCGCTTTCATGCCGATGGCGTGGTAGCCGGCATCGACATGCAGGTTCTCGCCCGTGGTGCCGGAGCCGAGGTCGGACAAGAGGTAGAGCGCCGCCTTGCCGACCTCTTCCTGCGTCACGTTGCGGCGCAGGGGCGAGTTCAGCTCGTTCCACTTCATGATGTAGCGGAAATCGCCGATGCCGGAGGCGGCGAGGGTCTTGATCGGGCCGGCGGAGATGGCGTTGCAGCGGATGCCGTCCTTGCCAAGGTCTTCGGCGATGTATTTGACCGACGCCTCGAGCGCGGCCATGCACAGGCCCATTACGTTGTAATGCGGCATGACCTTTTCCGCACCGTAGTAGGTGAGGGTAAGGAGCGAGCCGCCCGGCCCCATCATCGCGGCGGCGCGCTGGCAGACGGCGGTGAAGGAGTAGACGGAAATATCCATCGACATCAGGAAGTTCTGGCGCGAGGTGTCGACATAGCGGCCGCGCAGTTCGTTCTTGTCGGAGAAGCCGATCGCGTGGACCACGAAGTCAAGGCTGCCCCAGACCGATTTCAGATGCGCGAACAGGGCGTCCAGGCTGTCGCCGTTGGCCACGTCGCATTCGAACAGTTCGGTCATGCCGATCGATGCGGCGAGCGGTTCGACGCGCTTTTTCAGCGCCTCGCCCTGATAGGAAAAGGCGATCTCGGCCCCCTGTTCGGCGATGGCTTGCGCGATCCCCCAGGCGATGGATTTGTCATTCGCGAGGCCCATGATCAGCCCGCGCTTGCCCTGCATCAGTCCAGTTGACATTCCGTGCCCCTAGCCCACTTTACCTGCGTTGACATCGACGTGTAGGCGAAGCGGGCATTTGCTTCAAGGGCGGCACAGTGCTGGCTGCAAGGAGTTTCTGACATGGACAGCGATACCAACCGGGGCGGGATCTTCGCCGGGAGCGATCCTTTCGCGCTGGCGCGCGACTGGTTGGCCGAGGCGGAAAAGCAGGAACCGAATGATCCCAATGCGATTGCACTGGCCACGGTAGACGCTGACGGTATGCCAAATGCGCGGATGGTGCTGCTGAAGGACATCGAGGCGGACGGGTTTGTGTTCTACACCAACTACGGCTCAAAGAAGGGGCGGGAAATCGCGGCCAGCGGCAAGGCGGCCTTCGTGATGCATTGGAAAAGCCTGCGCCGCCAGATCCGGGTGCGGGGCATTACCGAACGCGAAGATGGGCCGCAGGCGGACGCCTATTTCGCCAGCCGGAGCCTGAAATCGCGGTTGGGGGCCTGGGCCTCGAAGCAGTCTGAGCCGCTGAGTTCGCGCGAAGCGCTGATCGCCGAAGTGGCAAAACTGTCGCTGATGCATGGCGTTTCGCCGAAGCGGCCCGAGTTTTGGGGCGGCATCAGGATTCGCCCTCTGGAGATAGAGTTCTGGGCTGACGGCAACTTCAGGTTGCATGACAGGTTTCGCTGGTCGCGCGAGTCTGCTGCTGCGACATGGCGGATCGAGAGATTGAACCCGTGAAACATTGTTTCATCCAATGTTATGTCCGGTTTGCCCCATTTTCCGCTTGATCCGGCTTTCTGAAATGCCGCAATTGATCGCCTTGGAGCTCATTCTGGGGAGAAGGCTCTTCCAATGACAGACGAAGACGCGGAAACGCACCTTTTGCATGGCTATGTTAAGTGGTTTGATCCAACCAAGGGATTTGGCTTTATCGTTTCGGATGAAACTCAGACTGATGTGCTGCTGCATGCCAATGTGCTGCGTAATTTTGGTCAGGGGTCGATTGCGGATGGCACCCGAATCTCGGTGCGGGTGCTGAACACCCAGCGCGGTGTGCAGGCAATCGAAGTGCTGAGCATCGAGCCGCCGGAGGGGGAAAGCTTCACCTTTGGTTCGGAAACCGGCCAGATGGCCCGCGACGAAGTGCTGGCGCTGAGCGCAGAGCCGGCCCGGGTGAAGTGGTTTGACAAGGTCAAAGGCTTCGGTTTTGCCAATGTGTTTGGAAAATCCGAAGATGTGTTCATTCATGTCGAGGTGTTGCGGCTGTCCGGCTTTGCCGATCTGATCACCGGCGAGGCAGTGGCGTTGCGCATCGTGGACGGTAAACGCGGCAGAATGGCAGTTCAGGTGGTTCCATGGGAAACGGTAGCGCGCGACAAGGCTTGATCGCCTTGGGGCTTTGGTCACTGGCGGCAGCGGCGCAGGCCGACGCCCCCTGTGCGGTAGGGCGGGTCGATCTGCGCTGGGATGGCGGGCGCGAAAGCTTTGCCGTCGAGGTGGCCGATGACGGGGCGGAGCGTTCGCTCGGCCTGATGAACCGCGAGAGCATGGATCTGTCGGCAGTGATGCTGTTTGTCTACGAGCAGCCACGCCGGGCGCAGTTCTGGATGAAGAACACCTTGATTCCGCTGGA
>NZ_JANMET010000341.1:0-8933 GCF_031377265.1 Tabrizicola sp.
CTGCGAACGCGGACTGGATGTATCGCCCACACATGAATTGTTGATCGAAGAATCGGTGATCGGGTGGAAAGAATTCGAAATGGAAGTAGTGCGCGACAAAAACGACAACTGCATCATCATCTGTTCCATCGAAAATCTCGACCCGATGGGCGTGCATACCGGCGATTCGATCACCGTGGCGCCGGCGCAAACGCTAACCGACAAGGAATACCAGATCATGCGCGACGCCTCGATCGCGGTGCTCCGCGAGATCGGCGTCGAGACCGGCGGCTCCAACGTGCAGTTCGCCATCAACCCCGATGACGGCCGCATGATCGTCATCGAGATGAACCCGCGCGTCTCGCGCTCCTCGGCCCTGGCGTCGAAAGCCACCGGCTTCCCCATCGCCAAGATCGCCGCCATGCGGCCATCGGCGGGGTTGATCGCCCATTGCACGTTGGAGCCGCCGGTTTCCACCCCGATCTCGCGCAGGACGGCGATGGAGCCGTTGCGCATGATCTGGTATTCCTTGTCGGTCAGCGTCAGGGCCGGGGCGACGGTGATGCTGTCGCCGGTATGGACGCCCATCGGATCGACGTTTTCGATGGCGCAGACGATAATGGCGTTGTCAGCGCTGTCGCGGACCACCTCCATCTCGAATTCTTTCCAGCCGAGCAGCGACTCGTCCACCAGAACCTGCGCCACGGGTGACGCCTCCAACCCGGATTTGACGATGGCCTCGTAATCATCACGGTTGTAGGCCACGCGGCCGCCGGTGCCGCCGAGGGTGAAGGCGGGGCGGATGATCGCGGGCAGGCCGACGTATTCGATGGCGGCAATCGCTTCGGCCACGCCAGCGGCGATGTCGTACTTGCCGGATGGCAGTTTCGGGGCGGCGATGATCGTGGCCTTGGGGTTTTCCAGACCGATGCGGTCCATTGCCTCACGGAACAGCTTGCGGTCTTCGGCCATCTCAATGGCTTCGCGCTTGGCGCCGATCAGTTCCACGCCGAATTTCTCCAGCACGCCCATGTCGGCCAGCGCCAGCGAAGTGTTCAGCCCGGTCTGCCCGCCCATCGTTGGCAGCAGCGCGTCAGGGCGTTCCTTTTCGATGATCTTGGCGACGACTTCCGGCGTGATCGGCTCGATATAGGTGGCGTCGGCGAGGCCGGGGTCGGTCATGATGGTGGCGGGGTTGGAGTTTACCAGAATGACCCGGTAGCCTTCCTCGCGCAGGGCCTTGCAGGCTTGCGCACCGGAGTAGTCAAACTCGCACGCCTGCCCGATGACGATGGGACCCGCGCCGATGATCATGATCGACTTGATATCGGTCCGCTTCGGCATGTCAGCCCCCACCTATTGCGCAAAACTTCGCGGGTTATAGTCAGCGCGTGCCGGGGCGCAAGGGGCGAAAGCGCCTAAATCCGGATGCCCCAGCGCGCGGCCACCCAAAGCATCAGCAGATAGAGCAGAATTGTCAGGGCCAAGCCAAGGCCGAGCGAGAGCCAGAAGCCGTAGCCCGCGCGCAACAGCATCGGGATCAACAGGAACATCGGAATCGAGGGGACGATGTACCACAGCGTGGCACCCACATGATCGGCCATACGTGCCGGATCATGGGTGTCGCGCCATAGCCAGATCATCGACAGAACCGAGACGAGGGGCAGCGAGACGATCAAAGCGCCCAGACCGGCATTGCGGCGCGCAACTTCGGAGGCGAGGGCGATCAGCACGCCAGAGATGGCAGCCTTCAACAACAGATAGCCCATGTCCCGATCCCCTGTCAGCCGTGCACCGCGATTGTGGCCCAACCGGGCGGCGATAGCTACCAGATCAGAATGAGGGGGGTGGCTTTGCGCAATGACCGGTCAAACCCGATTTCGCCCAACGGTCTGACGCCCGCGGCCTGATCTTGCACCGCCACCGTGGCGCGGTGACTGCGCACCTTATGAATGATCGCATCATAGCTGAGCGTAACAGGGAACAGGGTCTGATCGGTTGCCAGAGGTGCGGTCAGATCGACGGTAAGCAAGGCGTCAGTGCCGGCATCGTCACGCACGCCGAGATGGAGGTGGGCGGCGATGATCTGCATCCGCAAGGGCGGACTGACCGGCGGGGGTGAGGGTCAGATCAAGGCTGTCTGCATCACGCGTAAAGGTCATCATGGTGCCGGGCAGGGGGGGGGTGCGCTGGCAGGTGCGAGGGCCATTGTGACCCCCGGAACAGAGGTGGCCGCGAGGGCGCGGATCATTCGGTGTTGCCGCCGTAATCGCTGATCTTGTCGCGCCAGACCGAATGGGGGTGATTGCCCGCAGCGCCGGTGGATTTGTTCGACTGCATCGAAAACTCCAGCCAGAGTGAGGGGCCGTCAATGCGGACATAATCGTTCTCGGTATCCAGGGCCGTCGTGCCCGAAAAGCCGATAGAGGTCTGTGGCAGTTCGGCGGTGTATTTGGCCATGATGGTTGCGGCTTCACCGCCGCTGATGTCGCCCGCGTAGGTCTCGATCGCGGCGAGGACGAGGGCCTGCTGGTCTGGCGACAGATCGGCCACGCTGATGCCGTCGTGTGTCGTGGGGATTGCGTCGGCGTTCAGCACCTCTTCCAGCTCATCATAGCCTTCGTGGGCGGCGATGCCGGTGGCCTCTTGCAAGATGGCTTTGACCAGTCCGCGCTGGTCTTCGGTAAACTCGCCCAGCAGGGCGCCGGGCCGGTCGGGATAGCCGCCTGCGGGCAGGTTGCTCCACTTCCTGGCCGCGGCGACGCTGTAGTCGAGTTGCAGGTTCGCGAGGACTTCGGCGGAGACGCCTGATTTCAACAGATCAATCAGGCAGATCAGACGGGCGGGGCCGGGATCGGTGCCACAGGTGGCCGAGGTGTCAGGAACGGGCGTGGCGCCAAGGTTGATGTTGGTGCTGGGCAGGCGCGACATGTCGCCAGCGCCGCCAGTGAGTTGCGAAAAGGCGGCGTGTCCGGCACCGATTGCAACGATGGCCGCAGCCGCAGATCCAATGGCTTTGCTGCGATTCATTCGGTGACCTTTTTGATGCACGGCCGTGTAGGCACCATGGCATAACGCTGGGCGAAAGGGTTTCCGTCGGTGAAATCTTGGCGTGTGGTGGCGACATTTGCCTGGCGCCCGGATGCAAATGGAAAGGGCCGGGGTTTCCCCCGGCCCTTTGCGTTTTCAGTAGTAATGTCAGCCCTTTTCGCCAACCGCAGCCTCGGCCGCGGCGATCACTGCCTTGCGGGCAGCGATGCGTTCGCCGGTTGGCGGGCCTTCGAAGCGGCGGTTTTCAACCGTCACCCAGAGGATCAGCGCCAGGGCGATGAAGCCCAGCACCACCCAAAGAACACGCTCGTTCGGCGGGGCCACAGCGATGAACAGGATCACGCCCATGCCGACGACGGCAAGCACGGTGACCAGCTTGTAGACGCCGACCGACATTGCCCACGGGCCGGGGTTCGGCCATTTGGCGGTGCCATAAGCGAACAGTCCGGCCACCAGCGGCACGGTGAAGCTGAGGAACAGGAAGACCAGCGTGGAGTTCACCACGATGACGTAGATCGAGGTGCCTGCCACCTTGATCGACATGGCCAGCACCACATAGAGGATCGCCAGCACCGTCGATGTCCAGATCGCGTTCACCGGCGTGCGGTATTTTGGCGACACCGAGGCCAGCGCCTTGGACGCAACCGGCATGCCATCATCGCGCGAGAACGCAAACAGCATGCGGCTGGCCGAGGTGACGGTAGCAAGGCCGCACAGGAACTGTGCAATCAGGATGCCAACGTAGATCGCGACCTTGAGCCCGGCGGGCAGGACGGCATCCATCGTGGCAAAGAACATGCCCCAGCCTTGACCGGCGGCAGTGGCCATGTCCGGGATCGCCAGCGTGATGGCGCAGATCATGATCCAGCCGATCAGCGACGACCAGAACACGGCGGTGATGATGCCCTTTGGCACCGACATTGCGGCGTTCTTGGTTTCCTCGGACGTGTGGGCCGAGGCGTCGTAGCCGGTGATCGTGTAGACCGGCAGCAGCAGGCAGAGGAGGAACAGGTAGGAAATGTTGTCAGACTGCGGGAAGACGTTGCCGCCCGCTTCGCCCGAGTAGTTGGTGAAGGTCCAGAGCCGCGAGATATCAATCGCCGGGGCGAAGTACAGGCAGGCCAGCACCAGCACGGCGGTGGTCAAAAAGATGATGTATCCCGAGATGTCGGTCAGCAGCGTGGTGATCTTGATGCCAAGATGGTTGAACAGCGCCTGCACGATGGTGATCGCGGCGACGAAGGTCACGACCTGCATGTCGGTGCCGGTAAAGCCGAACATGCCGCCAAAGGTCCCCGCGAAAAAATACGCCGTGCCGATGTTGATGGCGCCGAGCACGGTGATCAGGCCCAGCAGGTTGAGCCAGGCGGTCAGCCAGCCCCAGAAGCGGTTTCCAAGGATGGACGCCCAGTGATAAAGCCCCCCTGCGGTTGGGAAGGCGGAGGCAATCTGCGCCATGGCCAGTGCGAACATGCCTGACAGAATGCAGCCCACGATCCAGCCGATGCCGGCACCAGCGCCGCCCACCGACGAGATGGCCTGCGCGAAGGAGTTGATCCCCCCGGACAGGATGCAGATGATCGAAAATGAAATCGCGAAGTTCGAAAACTTCGACATCGAGCGCGACAGTTCCTGGGCATAGCCCATGCCATGCAGGATTTTTACATCCTCATGTTTGTCCTTGTCTGAATAGTCGGATGACATGTGTTCCCTCGTTTCTGTTGGCAATTCTTCTGATTGTTGGGCAGCGAGTGTCACTCCTCGCTACCATGCCCTATCAAACCAGAATCCACATATGGTGCAAGCGACATCTTCATTTGCGCAACTGTGGGGTGTTGTGGCGATGAATTTTGTGCGCGACCGTCGCAAATCGCTGTTGAAGCGGGCCGGAATTGTCTGGATGGGCGGACAAATCCGCTTAGGTTGCAGCAACGGCAATCGGCAGGCAAAGGAAGCGGCGCGTGATTTTGTGCGAACATGGACCCGGTGGCGCGCCTGCGTTGTTTGACCACGCGCAGGCCGTAGTGGTGGCGCAGCGTCCCGCCGACGTGGCCCGCGCCTTCGCCCGAACCGAGGCGTTGCGCCGCAAGGGTCACTGGATCGCGGGCTACGTGGCCTATGAGGCGGGCTATGCGCTGGAACCGCGTCTGGCACCGCTGATGCCGCGCCGCAGGTCGGGCCCGCTGGTGGCGTTCGGGGCCTTTGCCGGGCCACAACCCGCGGGGCCGGTGCTGGAGCGGGCGGCAACCGAAGGCCGCGACACGCGCATGTCGGCACCGGAGCCGGCGATCACGCGAGCGGCTTATGATGCGGCGGTGGCAAAGGTGCTGGCCTGGATCGCTTCGGGCGATTGCTATCAGGTGAACCTGACCTTTCCGATGGTGGCGCAGCTGGTTTCGGGCACGCCGCTTGGCCTTTATGGGGCGTTCCGGCGGACGGGGCCGGTTGGGCACGGGGCGTTTGTCGATCTGGGGATGGGACCGGTTCTTGTGTCACGCTCTCCGGAGCTGTTCTTCCGGCTGGAGCCTGGCGGACGGATCGTGACCCGCCCGATGAAGGGCACCGCCCCCCGCGATGCAGACCCTGCACGCGATGCCGCCATCGCGGCGGCGCTGCATGCTTCGGTCAAGGACCGGGCCGAAAACCTGATGATCGTCGACCTGCTGCGCAACGATATCTCGCGGCTGGCAAAGGTCGGAACCGTGAAGGTGCCCGCCCTGTTCGCGATGGAGACGTATTCGACCGTGCATCAGATGACCTCGACCATCGAAGGCGAGCTGGCGGAGCCGCCAAGCCTGCCCGCGCTGATGGCGGCCCTGTTTCCCTGCGGGTCGGTCACCGGTGCACCGAAAATCCGCGCGATGGAAATCATCCGCGCGGTGGAGCCGGCGGCGCGCGGAGTGTATTGCGGTGCGATTGGCTGGATGTCGCCCGAGGGGGAGGCGGATTTCTCGGTCGCGATCCGGACCCTGTCGGTCAGTGGGCGGCAGATCGTGATGAATGTCGGCGGCGGTGTGGTGCATGGGTCCACCGCGCAAGGGGAATGGGAGGAGGCGTTGTGGAAAGCGCGCTTCGTGAAGGCGGCCGTTCGGGCGTAAGGCTGATCGAGACGATGCTCTGGGATGGCGCGGGGTTTCCGCGCAGGGCCCTGCATATGGCGCGGCTGGGGCGTGGGGCAGACGCGCTGGGCTGGGCTGCATCTGCGCCGGATCTGGCGGATGTGCGCCCCGACGGCCCGGCGCGGGTGCGGCTGACGCTGGGGGCCGCGGGCGATGTGGTGGTCGAGGTTGCACCATTGCCTGCGGCAAAGGCACAGTGGCGCGTCGGACTGGCATCGGCGCGGCTGGCGTCGGGCGACCCTTGGCTGACTGTCAAATCGACCCGGCGCGCCGCCTATGACGCGGCGCGCGCGGCTTTGCCCCAAGGATTGGATGAAGTCGTCTTTGCCAACGAACGCGGCGAGGTTTGTGACGGTACCATCACCACACTGTTCTTTGATCGGGGACAGGGCATGCGTACCCCGCCCTTGTCCTGCGGCGTGTTGCCTGGCGTGTTGCGCGCCGAGATCGCCTGCCCCGAAGAGGTGCTGATGGCCGAAGACCTGCCGCGGGTGCGGCTTTGGGTCGGCAATGCGCTGCGGGGCCTGATCCCCGGTTTCATCTGTCTCTAAATATCCCCGCCGGAGGCTTCTGTCCCCGCCACAGGGAGCCTCCGGCGGGGATATTTAGCGACAGATGAATGGGAGCCGGGCTTGACTTGGCCTGCCGGGCGGGGTGTATCGGCGCGATACTGTCAAAGCCCTCGGAAGGGGACCAAGAATGCACGCCTACCGTAGCCATACCTGCGCCGACCTGAACCGCGCCCATGTGGATCAGGAGGTCCGGCTGTCGGGCTGGGTGCACCGGGTGCGCGATCATGGCGGTGTGCTGTTCATCGACCTGCGCGACCATTACGGGATCACCCAGGTAATTGCCGACAGCGACAGCCCGGCCTTTGCCGACCTGAACAAGGTGCGCGCCGAATGGGTGGTGCGGATCGACGGCCGGGTCAAAGGGCGTGACGCGTCGTTGGTGAACCCCAAGCTGCCGACGGGCGAGATCGAGGTTTATGCTGTTGGCGTGACGGTGCTGGGCGCGTCGGAAGAGCTGCCGATGCCGGTGTTCGGCGATCTGGAATACCCCGAGGAGACGCGGCTGACCTACCGTTTCCTCGACCTGCGGCGGGAAAAGCTGCATGCCAACATGATGCTGCGCTCGAACGTGGTGCGCAGTATCCGCAACCGGATGTGGGATCAGGGGTTCACCGAGTTCCAGACGCCGATCATCACCGCTTCCAGCCCCGAAGGCGCGCGGGATTTTCTGGTGCCAAGCCGCCTGCATCCGGGCAAGTTCTACGCCCTGCCGCAGGCGCCGCAGCAGTTCAAGCAGCTGATCATGGTGGCGGGGTTTGACCGCTATTTCCAGATCGCGCCCTGCTTCCGGGATGAAGACCCGAGGGCGGACCGCTCGCCCACCGATTTCTACCAGCTTGATATCGAGATGAGTTTTGTGGAGCAGGAGGATGTCTTTGCCGCTGTGCAGCCGGTGGTGCAGGGGATTTTCGAAGAGTTCGCGCCAGGCAAGAAGGTCTATTCGGACTGGACCAAGATCGCCTACCGCGACAGCCTGAAGTGGTACGGCAGCGACAAGCCCGACCTGCGCAACCCGATCCGGATGCAGGACGTGAGCGAGCATTTCGCGGGGTCGGGGTTTGCGATCTTCGCCAAGCTGCTGGAGCAAGACGGTAATGAGGTCCGCGCCATTCCCGCACCGAAGGGGCCGTCGGGCGAACCCGTGGGGCGGAAATTCTGCGACCGGATGAACGCGTTTGCCCAGAAGGAAGGGCTGCCGGGGATGGGCTATATCTTCTGGCGCGCGAAAGAAGGCATGCGTGTGCTGCCAGAAGAGGAGCTCAACCGGTTCGCAGAGAAGATGGCGACTGCCTGGCAGACGGGCAGGGAAGCATACGAGGCGTGGTTGGACGATTACCGGAGAAGAAGCGGCTGTTCATTCATTCCGTCGGATTCGGTAGTTGAAGAAGTATCAAGGCTCTTCCTGACAGGCAGACTCTCAGAAGGTGAAGCCCGGTTCAAGATTTACATGGGACACGTCGAGGCTGCTGGCCCGCTAGCGAAGAATATCGGCCCTGAGTTGACTGAGGCAATTCGAAATCAACTCCGCCTTGAAATGGGTGACGCCGCGTTCTTCCTTGGCGGCAAGCCGGAGACGTTCGAGGCCATCGCCGGGCGGGCGCGCAACGAAATCGGGCGGGAGTTGGGGCTGACCGAACAGAACTGCTTCAAGTTCGCCTGGATCGTCGATTTCCCGATGTATGAGAAAACCGACGAGGGCGCGATTGATTTCAGCCACAACCCCTTTTCGATGCCGCAAGGTGGGCTTGAGGCGCTGAACGGTGACCCGCTCAACGTCTATGCCTACCAGTACGACCTTGCCTGCAACGGCTATGAGCTCATCTCGGGCGGCATCCGCAACCACAAGCCGGAGATCATGTACAAGGCCTTTGAACTGGCCGGATACCCGAACTCCGAGGTGGACAAGCGCTTTGGCGGGATGGTCAAGGCGTTCAAATACGGCGCGCCGCCTCACGGCGGTTGTGCGGCGGGGATCGACCGGATCGTGATGCTGCTGGCCGATGAGCCTAACATCCGCGAGGTGATCATGTTCCCGATGAACCAGCGGGCGGAAGACATGCTGATGAACGCGCCATCGGAGGCGACGTCGAAGCAGCTGCGCGAGTTGAACCTGCGCGTGGTGGCGAAGGACAGCTGATGTATCACGCCTCGGTTCCCGTCTTTCGCCACTATCTGACCCGGATGTCCGGGATGGTGGAGCGGGCGGGGCGCG
>NZ_JANMET010000360.1:0-10927 GCF_031377265.1 Tabrizicola sp.
TCCAGCGCCTCTTCACCTACGCCGCATGGTCTGACAAATTCGACGGCGCCGCCAAATCCGTGCCGATCCGCGGCATTGCGCTGGCGAAAAACGAACCCGTCGGCGTGATCGGCGCGCTCTGCCCGGATGAGGCCCCGCTCCTCGGCCTCATCTCCGTCATGGCCCCCGCCATCGCGATGGGCAACACCTGCGTCCTCGTCCCCTCCGCCGCCTACCCCCTCGCGGCCACCGACTTCTATCAGGTGCTGGATACCTCCGACGTCCCCGCCGGCGTCGTCAACATCGTCACCGGCCCCCCCGCCGATCTGGCGAAATCACTGGCCGGTCACATGGACGTCGATGCCGTGTGGAGCTTTTCCTCCACCAACCTCTCGGCCCTGATCGAGAAGGAAAGCGCCCTTAACGTCAAACGCACCTGGGTCAACCACGGCAAAGCGCGGGATTGGATGGGCGCGGAGGGCGAAGGCCGGACGTTCCTGACCCACGCGACCGAGGTCAAGACGATCTGGGTGCCGTATGGGGAGTGATAGTTTTCACATTTTGGCCACAAGGCCAACTTATCCAAGTTACCTCGTAGTGTGGACTGGTGGATATCGTGGAAGTTGAGAGTCCAGAAAGAGATGACGACGGCTTCGCAACTCTTCGATTTGAGGGGCTTCGTTTCGCGCACGCAAATTTGCCCTTGGACTTCTTTGACAACATTGCCGCGTACCAGAGAATCCTTCGTGAACTTGCAGTCGAAATATGGCGAGAAAAGAATCCTGAAAAGGCACGACTCCCAAAAGGATTTCGCAATCAACTGTCGCTGTCCTTTGCGGCCTTAAGTAATGGAAGTGCGCGAGCAGCGGTTCGTCGCGATCCTTTTTATGATGCAACTCTGCCACTTCAAGATCATGGCGTAGACTATCTTTCACTGGCCCAAGCGCGCTTTTTTCGCGAGGCTCAAGCTGCTAACGACAATTTAACCGTTAATCCGCTACCTCACGCGATGCGAAGTGATTTAAAGCTTCTGGCGGATGACCTCGCTGAAGGGGATAGACTCAACATCGTCTCCACCAATGGCGTGACACGCTCGAACCCCAGCGTTCGATACTCGCCGGTCACGGCCTATCGCATGATTGATGCAGTCAGAAGACCCCAAGCTAAGGAGATTTCCGGCCGAGCGATTGTGAGTGGTATCGATGATCCCCTTGAAAAGCTCAAACTTACGTCAAAGTATGGAGTTTTTTCCTTCCCGATTTCAAGAGAGCGGTTGCGGAATGAGTTCAGCAATTCCCTCAATCAAACTGTGACTTTCTCTGCATTTGTGCGCATTGGGATCAAAGGCACAATAAGTCAAGTTATAGAAGCGAGAAGTATTGAAAGATATCCAGTACAATCAGAGGGTCTTCGGCTCGGAACAAGGCTCGATGAATTGGCATTGCTGAAAGAGGGATGGAGGGATGGTATTGGAAATCAAATTGCAAAGCGCACAATGCATTGGGCCAGAGATCTGTCAAATTACCTTTCAGCGCTGTATTCAGGAATCTCTGCGTTTCCAACTGATAGCGGCGGTGTCAATTTTGAGTTCACACACGAGAACATCGAGATCATTCTCTCACTGACCGACGACGTTATCCTGCTAGAGGCCTTCGATGACAGTGACGCCGACATGAAATCTCAAGCATTTTTTGCCGTTACTCCTAAACTTCTGTCGCATTTGGACGATTTGGGAGAATTCATAGCATGAGTTCACTCGCAGTGGCAGAAAGGGTTGTCAGGAATTTGCATCCGCTTGATTATGACAACGGAAGGATCAGCAGTTCCGCATTCAACCCATCCGCGAGCCATGGCTTTAAGCTTAGCCTAGATCGCCTCATGTTAACCTCTGCAAATGACGCCTACGATCGCCACAAGAATTCGGGCCTAGCGACGGTGGGCGTGTGCGGGGTTCTTGTTGAAGATTTTAATTTTCAATCTATAAATTGTTTTGAAGACAAACTACCGACAAATCCGGCGCACTGTTTCGCTGATTTTTCTCCATTCGGCACATCTGATCGAAAACGAAAAGCTCGTGAACTAGCGAACAAATCGGCTCTCTATGGCCTTGATTATGTTCCGTGATCGTGTGGCATCCGAAAGGATCTGATTCGCCCCCAATCCTTAACGCCCTCCTCTCTCCCCGCGCGTAGAGACGGAAGGAAGACGCAAAGAAGACGGGAAAAAGACCCCAACATCCCCACCAACCCCTTGATCCAACCCACCGAACGGAATCCCTTGCGGCCCCTACGCCCGCCCCGCCGCCGCACTCAAGCTCAGCGGATCACCCGATCAACGCCCCCCACGCCAACCAACCAGCCACACCGCGCGACCCCAGCCGACAACCACACCACATCCCGATTTCATCCGTCCAAAAATATCCCCGCCGGAGGCTCCCCCAGCCGAGCCAAAACCACGTGGACAATCCTTGCCAAATCCTTAACAGCGCCAAAATAATGCTGTAAAATCAATGGGGCAAAAAATGTCCACGCGTGGACAACCCCTCACGCCCGCCCCGACGCCGCCGACAGGCTCAACGGATCGATCCCCATTCCCCGCAACGCCCGCCCCCATTTTTCCCCATCCTCCCCCGAAAACACCAGCCCCGCATCCGCCTCCCCCGTCAGCCAGTCATTCCGCCCGATCTCCGCCTCCAGCTGCCCCGGCCCCCACCCCGCATAGCCCAGCGCCAACAGCGCCGTCTCCGGCCCGCCCCCCCGCGCGAAGGCCTGCAGAATATCCATCGTGGCAGTCATCTCGAACCCGCCCGGCACCACCATCGTCGCCCCATCCGACCGGTTCCGCCCCCAGTCCGGCGAGTGCAGCACAAACCCCCGCCCCCGCTCCACCGGCCCCCCGATCTGAACCCGGATGTCGCGCCCCTCCGGCGCCACCGGAATCTTCAGATGCTCCAAGAGCCCCGCGAAAGTCATCTCCCTCGCCGGCTTGTTGAGGATGATCCCCATCGCCCCCTCAGCCGTGTGGGCGCAGACCAGAATCACGCTCCGCTCAAAGCGCGGATCGCCCATCCCCGGCATTGCGATCAGAATCTTGCCTGCCAGCTCCATCGCGCCATCGTCTCTTGCTCCGGCCCCAGCATGACCCCGCCACGCCTTCGGCTCAAGCGTTGATTGCCACACGTGGCCCAGCCGCCACAGCTCACGGTCCGTCGCCGCAATGTGATTTCCCTCCCCCGACCGAAACCCTATCACTGACAGCATGATCCGCACATGCATACTCCTCGCCGCCCTCCATGCCGTTCCCGCAATCGCCTCGACGCAGGATGATGTCCTGGCCGGGTCCTTCCTTTCAGGATGGCAAATGCCGAACGGTGCGCATATGGCAGGGCTGCAACTCAATCTCGCGCCGGGCTGGAAAACATACTGGCGCAGCCCCGGCGACGCCGGCATCCCGCCAAGCTTTGATTGGTCAGGGTCAACGAATGTCCGCTCCATCGAGATCCATTGGCCGGCACCGACGGTGTTTCACACCAATGGCATGCAGAGCATCGGCTATCATGACGCCGTGATCCTGCCGATCGAAGTCACCGCCATCGACCCGACAAAACCCATGCACCTTGCAGCCCAGATCGACCTCGGTGTGTGTGACAAGATCTGTCTGCCGGCCAGCCTGTCGCTGTCGACGGATCTGTTGCCGCCCGGCGCACCGGATGCCCTGATCAGCGCAGCACTCGACCAGCGTCCAGCGACCGCCTCCGAAGCTGGCGTCAGCGCGGTTGCCTGTGTCGTGGATCCCATCGCCGATGGCTTGCGCGTAACGGCGACGATTTCCCTGCCCGACCGCGGCGGCGACGAGGTGGTGGCGTTCGAGACCGCCGATCCCTCAGTCTGGGTCGCCGAAAGCTTGGAAGGCCGCAAAGGCAAGAGCCTGATTGCTGTCACCGAGATGGTTGATCATTCTGGCGTCCCGTTCGCGTTGGACAGGTCGGCAATCACCATCACTGTCCTGTCAAACGATCAAGCCGTGGAAATTCGTGGCTGCCCGGCGCCCTGATCGTCTGACTTTGGCGAACGCTGCAGATGTCCGTGGCAACGCAAGCGCGCGGGGGCTCAATGCCCCCCAAGCTTGCTGCCCCCAACACGGTCGCGCTGCCTGATCCTGACCAGCGCGGCACCAGCCGCCAGAATGAACAGCAGGCCCGCGCCCAGCAGAAACGCTCCGAACGCGGCAAAGGCTGGCGGCGTGGCGGCCAGCCAGGGCACCGCGACGGTGATCCAGCCGGGCAGCGTTCCATCCCACACGACCGGTCCAAGCAGCGCGGCCGCCAGACCGACCATTGCAATCATGGCCAGACCGAAGGGACCGCGCAGGGTGCCAGAGCGGCCACGCAGCATCCGGCGCAAGGCTTGAAAGCACTGCGCAATGTCGGCCTGCGCTGCCATCAGCGCAGGAACGACAAGCAACACCAGCACCATGCCAAAGCCCAGACCGAACACCAGCGTGATCACCGTCGGCTTCAGAAACTCGGCTTGTGAGCTTTCTTCGAACAGCAGCGGTGCGAGGCCAAGCACCGTGGTCAGCGTGGTTAGCAGGACCGGGCGAAACCGGTCGGCCACGCCATCGACAATTGCCGGAAAGAGGCCGCGCTTTTCCTTGTATTCGTCGATCGTGGTGACCAGCACGATGGCGTCATTGACGATGATGCCCGCCATTCCGATCAACCCGACAATCGAGAACAGCGACAACGGCACCCCCCAGACCCAATGGCCCCAGATCGCCCCGACCAGGCCGAACGGAATGACCGACATCACGACCAGCGGCCGCGTCCAATGCGCGAAGATCCAGGCGAGGGTCAGGTAGATCCCCAGCAGGCACGCGATCAGGGCAATCCCGGCGCCGCCCAGAAACTCCCGCTCATCCGCGGCCTGACCGGATAGTTGCCAGGCAACCCCGAAATCCTGCGCAATCCGCGGCAGAATGTCTTCCTGCATGGCCCGCTGGATTTCGGTGGCCCTGGCCGGATCATCCTCGGCCAGTTCGCCGGAGACGGTGACGATCCGTAGGCCGTTCTCGCGCCGCACCGTGGAGAACCCGGACCGGCTTTCCACCGAAACGATATCAGCCAGCGGCACATAGACCCCGGAGGCCGCGCGCAACAGGCTGCGGTCCAGAAAATCGGCGGTCAGTTCGCTGGCGGGAAGCTCCACCCTGATCGAAGCTTCGCGCGCGCCATCGGGGAAGGTCGCGGCCTCGATTCCGTTCAGCCGATCCCGCAACGCACGGGCAAGAGTTGCGGTGTCAAAGCCCAGAACCTCGCCCTGCGGGGTCAGGTTCAGAACCAATTCCTCCTTGTCATAGGCCAGACTGTCTTCCAGACCCGAAACTTCGGGATAGACTGCAAGTGCGGCCTTGAGCGCGGTTGCCGCCGCTTTCAGTTGCGCCGCCTCGGCACCGTACAGATCGACGGACAGCGAATCTCCGCCCGGCCCGAAGCGCGCGCCACGAAAGCTCAGCTCCTCCAGCAACGGATGCGCGATCACCTCTTCCTCCAGCGCTGTCACAAAGTCAGACGTGGAATAGGGGCGCAGATCCGGGCTGATCAGTTCCATCGAGATTCCACCCAAAAGGTCTGCGCTCTTGGTATCCGAACCGGCCAGACCGCGCCCCGACCCGCCGCCAACCTCGGCCAGCACGAAAGTCGCGGGGTTCAGGCCATGTTCAGCCTCAAACGCTGCGGTGACCACGTCGGTCGCTCGCTGCAACTCGCGCATCATCGCCAGACTGTCGTCCCGCGTGGCCGCTGGCAGCATCGAGAAGTTGCCGGTGACCGACGCCTGCTCCGGCGCATTGAAAAACCGAAACTGCACATCACCCTTCAAGAACAACGCCATCTGCGCCGCAAGCGCCAGCACGGCCACTGCCAGAACCGGATAGCGCGCGATGATGATCAGCCGCAGTGCCGGCTTCATCAGCCGCCGTTTGAACCACTCCATCCCTCGGTTTACCTGCCGCGATGGCCAGTCGTACCAAGGCTCGCGTCCGGTGTCGCGCAGCGCGTGCACCAGATGGTTCGGCAGGATCAGAAAACACTCCACCAGCGACGCCAGAAGCACGATCGCCACAGTGATCGGGATGTCGGCGATCAGATCACCGAACCGACCGCCGATGACGATCAGGCCAAGGAAAGCGACAATCGTGGTGATCGACGATGCGAAAACCGGCGCCGCCATCCAGTGCGCGGCATTTTCCGCTGCCTCCCGCGGGCTTTCCCCCAGGGTCCGCGCCCGAAAGTCAGCGTGTTCGCCCACGACGATGGCATCATCAACCACGATGCCCAGCATGATGATCAACGCGAACAGCGAGATCATGTTCAGCGTCAGCCCCGCCGCATACATCACCGCAAGCGACGCGATCATCGCCACCGGGATGCCCGCCGCGACCCACAGCGCGATGCGGGCGTTGAGAAACAGGAACAACAGCCCTACCACCAGCACAAGGCCGAGGATGCCATTGTCAATCAGCAGCACCAGCCGGTCGCTGATCTGTTCAGCGCGCGAGCGTACCAGATCGACCGTCACGCCCGGCGGCAGAACCTTTTGCATCGCGGCGGCCACCTCGCCAACCGTGGCTTGGATGCGGATCGCGTCGCCGTCATCGGCCCGGTCGATGCGGATGGTCATCGCGGGGTTGTCGCCGACAAAGGCCGCGCGTTGCGAATTGGCATCATTGGTGCGCAGGGTCGCGACGTCACCGACGGTCAGCTTGGTCCCATCCGGCAGGGATCGCAGCACGATCCCTTCGATCTCGGCAAGGCTGCGGCGTTCGGTGCCGGTGCGGACCCGGGCAGTGCCGTCGCCCACCTCACCGGCAGGCGCAGTTCTTACCGCAGCCCCGATGGCCTCGGCGATCTCGGCCATCGTGATGTCGTGGCGCATCAGCGCAGTGGACGGAACCTCGACCACGGTTTGTGGGGCGGCCAGCCCCTGGACGGTCGCCCGTGTGATGCCAGCGGCGAACAGCCGCCCGGTGAATTCATCGGCAAAGCGGGCTAGCTGGTCCACCCCGACCGGCCCGCTGATCACCACATCCGTCACCCGGTCGCGCCATGCGGCGGCTTGCACTTCGGGGTCCTCGGCCCCTTCGGGCAACGTGCCGATGCCATCGACCGCAGCCTGAACCGCCTCCTCCGCCCGGGCAAGCTCGGTGCCCGGCTCAAAGGAAAGCTCCAGCGCCGCCCGACCCTCGCTCGCGCTGGAAATGACGTCGGTCACACCGTCAACCGACAGGAACACCGGCTCCAGCACCTGAACGATGGCGCGATCCACGTCTTCGGCACCAGCGCCTTCCCAGGCAACAGTGACGCCGACTTCGGACAGGATGACATCGGGAAAGTATTGCGCGCGGATGCGGGTTGCGGCGATCAGGCCCGCCACCACCATCAACACCAGCAACAGGTTGGCGACCGTGCGGTGACGGGCGAAATAGCGGATCAGATCCATCCTATCCGCCCATCCGGCGATCCAGACGTTCGATCAGGTGAACCGGCACCTGATCGGCCTGCAACTGTTCCAAGACCAGTGCCTTTGCCTCGGCCGGCATTTCAACATTCGCCTCGACCAGCGCAATCAGTTCGGCGCGGCGCTCTGCGGTCAGGGTTACTGTGGTCAGAGCGAGGTCGCCGGTGGCCCCCCGACCCACGGGACGAATGCGAATGCCGTCGCCCAGAAGAACCGAGCGTTCGGTCACGATGTCGCGCCCGGCCAGCGCGCCAACCGCAATGATCACGTCATTGCCCTGCCGACGCAAAACTTCGACCGGCAGCTCTTGCAAGCGGTCCTCGGGGCCGACTGCCAGCACCGTACCGTTACCCCCGATGGCCGTGGCCGGGATCAGGGCCGCATCGGCAAGCGCTGTCTCGTCGACGCGGACGGTCACGAAATCACCGGGCCGCAGACCCTGCGCCACGTTCAGAGCCACATAGACCAGCCGCCCGGTCTGGCCTTCGCCCACCGACGCGCCGACCCGGTCCAGCCGCCCGGTCACCGAAATGTCCGCAGGCCCCGCGTCCAGCACCGCCGTCACCGCCCCCTGGATCAGCGTGCCATCCGGTTGCAACAAGACCCCGAACTGCGCCGTCGACAACCGCATCGCCACGTCAAGCGCCTGCGGGTCGACGATCCGTCCCAGCATCTCGTTCGGGCCGACGAGGGTTCCGATCACCGGGGTGACCCCGTCCAATAGACCGGCAAACTCGGCCCGAAGTTCGGTTTCGGCCAAGGACCGTTCGGCCTCGCCTAGCGCGATTGCGGCACGGGTCACCGCGACGACCGCCTGATCTACCCGCGCGGCGGCGGTGGCCAATGACTGGCGGCGCGACAGAACCGCTTGATCACCGGCCGAAGCCGCAAGTTCTGCAGTTTCAACCGCTTGCGAAGACCCCACGCCGCGCGTGGCAAGATCCTGCTGCCGGGTAAAGGCCTGACGGCGCAACAGGGCCTGTGCTTCGGCGGCGGCCAGATCATCCTGCGCAAGGCTGACGGCAGCCTTCGCTTCGGCCTCAACCGCGGCAGCTTCGTCGGCATTTGCGCGCGCAAGGGCCAGCGCCTCTTGGGCGGGGATGGGGTCAAAACGCAGCAAAGGGGTGCCAGCGGCCACGGCAGCGCCATTCTTGAATTCCTCGGCCACCCAGACCACGGTGCCAGCCCGTTTTGCCCGCAATTCCAGCGTCTTGCGCGACTGAACCTCGCCAAAGGCGGTCAGCACGGGGGTCACTTCAGCCGGTGTCAGGGTCATCACATTGGCCGTCACCACACGTTCTTCTTGCGGCATTGCTTGGGCGTTTTCGGCGCTGCGCGCGCGCAGGGCATCGGCCACAAGGGCAACCGCAAGGCCCAAAAGCCCCAGCGTCACCGCAAACAGAAACAGACCAGTCAGGCTCCGTCCGAAAAACCGCATGGCATCCCCGTCTTGCGCCAAGGTCAATGTAGCGTCGCATCGGCGGCTTGCCAGCCACAAACCTGTGACGTCCGGGACGGCTATTTCCGTCGGTTGTGTTCGTCCAGGCGGGGAAGGATTTCGACAAAGTTGCAGGGACGGTGGCGGTAGTCGAGCTGCCAACGCAGGATCTCATCCCAGGCATCGCGGCAGGCACCGGGACTGCCGGGCAGAGCGAAAAGATACGTCCCACCCGCCACCCCGCCACAGGCCCGGCTCTGCACCGCGCTGGTGCCGATCTTCTGCATCGAAACGATGGTGAAGACGGTGCCGAACGCCTCGATCTCTTTCTCATAGACATCACGGTGGGCCTCGACCGTCACGTCGCGCCCGGTCAGGCCGGTACCGCCCGTGGTCAGGATCACATCGACACCAGGATCGGCAATCCAGCCGCGAAGCTGCGCGGCGATAACGGCCCTGTCGTCGGTCACGATGCCACGGGCCGCCAACGCATGCCCGGCCTCGGTCAAACGCGCCACCAGCGTGTCGCCAGAGCGGTCGTCAGCGGCGGTGCGGGTGTCAGACACGGTCAGCACTGCAATGCGGACGGGGATGAAGTCCTTGCTTTCGTCGATCCGGCTCATCCCTGTAACCTTGCCTTAAGGCTCAACAAATCCGCCCAAGCCTCGCGTTTGGCCTCCGGGTTGCGCAGCAGATAAGCCGGATGCGTCATCGGCAATAGTGGCTTGCCCAGCGCCTGTGTCCAGGTGCCGCGGGCGCGCAGGATGCCTTTGCTTCCGGTCATCGCGATCAGGGGGGTGTTGCCCATGACGACGATCACCTGCGGGTCGATCAATGCGATGTGGCGTTCCACGAAGGGGCGCATCATCGCAATTTCCGCAGGCTCCGGGTCGCGGTTGGCGGGGGGGCGCCACGGCAGGACATTGGTGATGTAGAGCGCGTTCGCTGGGTTTTCAGCAGTGCGCGACAGGCCAATGGCGGCGAACATCAGGTCCAAAAGCTGACCTGCGCGCCCGACAAAGGGGCGGCCGTCGCGGTCCTCCTCGCTGCCCGGCGCTTCGCCAAGGATAAGGACACGCGCGGCAGGGTTGCCGTCGCCAAACACCAAGTTTCGGGCCCCGCGTTTCAGATCGCAATGGTCATAGGCGGCAAGGGCGGATTGCAGGTCTTGCAGCGTCATGGCGCGGCTGGCGGCGGCGTTGGCGGCGGCGACGGGGTCTTCGTCTGAGGCCGGGCCGTGCGCGGGCGTTTCGGTGCGAACCGCAGGGGCAGCAGGCGTTGCGCGGACCGGCTCGCCAAGTTCGTAGCGGTTGACCGGCGCGTCACCCAACGGGTCGGTCACGCCAAGATCGACCTGCCAGGCCAGTGCCGCGAGGGCGGCATGCCAGTCGTCTTCAATACCCTCGGGTGTGCTGATCGCCGTGTCCATGCGGGCATCCTAGGGCGTTGTTGCGCCCGCTTCCAGAACGCTGGGCGGGGGTCGGGGCGCGCGGTCGGTTAATTCACTGAATTCGTTCATTTTTCACCGTCTTCCTTGCGTCTTCTTTGCGTCTACCCTGCGTCTACGCGCCGTCTCCACGCGCGCTGTGGCAGCGGCTGATTAACCATGTGCCGCGAATCGGGCAGACGCGACCACGGCGCGGGGATGACGAGCGGCATTGCTCCGCCCGCGCCGCTTTGGCATAAGCGGGGCAGTCCGGCAGGAGACACCGATGATCTTTCGCGCGCGCCACCTTTTGGGCATCGAACATCTGGCCCCGCAGGAAATTGTGACCATCCTTGATCTGGCCGACCGCTATGTCGACCTGAACCGCCGCACGGTGAAACAGTCCGACGTGCTGGCGGTGATGACCCAGATCAACATGTTCTTTGAAAACTCCACCCGCACGCAGGCCAGTTTCGAGCTGGCGGGCAAGCGGCTGGGGGCGGATGTGATGAACATGTCGGTGGCGCATTCGTCGGTGAAAAAGGGCGAAACGCTGATCGACACCGC
>NZ_JANMET010000363.1:0-2989 GCF_031377265.1 Tabrizicola sp.
CTCTCAACAGAATCAGAAAGCAAACCGTATCGAAGACCGCAAGCCTTACAAACGCTGGGAGTGGGCTTATCGTCAGCGTGCCTATCCGGGCAACGAAATCCCGGAACACGCAATTGAACGCGCCGAGCAGCAATTGCGCCAATGGAAAGCACGCATGCAAAAGTTCCCGCTCCAGGCCGCTACCGGTCGCTGGGTCAACCTCGGCCCCGCGCCGATCATGGGCGGTCAGACAGCCATTGATAATCAAACCCGTCCGGTCAGCGGGCGCGTGACCGACGTGGCGGTTGATCCCACCAATGCGAATCACTGGCTGATTGGCGCGGCGCAGGGCGGTGTCTGGGAAACGCGCGACGCCGGGACGACGTGGACGCCGTTGACCGACGAGCAGGAATCACTCGCCATCGGCGCGGTCGCTTTCGCGCCAAGCAATCCGCAAATTATTTATGCCGGCACCGGCGAAGCGCCGTTGGGCGGGATTCCTTATGCCGGACTCGGGCTGCTCAAATCCATTGACGGCGGCAAAACGTGGCAGTTGCTGGCGCAGACGGACTTTGCCGGCATCTGCTTCAGCGACATCAAGGTTGACCCGAAAAATCCGCTGATTGTCGTGGCCGCTGTGGCTCAAGGGCCGACGGGTTTTGGTGCGACCAAGCCGCTAGCGCCGGTGGGCGGCGTCTTCAAATCAACCAACGGCGGCGTTAGCTGGAACAGGTCGCTCGGGCTGAATAGCTGGGCCACTGATCTGGAAACCGACCCATCCGATTTCAACCGGCAATATGCGGCTTTAGGGTTGAATGGCGGCAGCACCAACAATGGCATCTATCGCTCAGAGAATGCCGGGAGCGGCTGGGCGCTGGTGAATGGCCCGACCGCCACCTGGACGACCAAAGCAGGCGGCGTGGGCCGCGTGGAATTGGCGATTGCTCCGTCCAATCCCAACATCCTGTATGTCAGCATACATGACGCAGCGAATAGCACGCCCAATGACAACCAGTTGCTCGGCATCTGGCGGACGGAAAACGCTTGGGATCCGGTTCCCGTCTGGCAGGAATTGAACACTGACGCCATTCGCGCAGGAGAGCCGCGCGACGCTGCTGGAAATCCGCGTGGGCAATTTAATTACGACCACGAAATCATCGTAGACCCCGCCAATCCCAACACGCTTTACGTCGGCGGAATTGGTTTGTATAAGACCTCTAACACCCAAGCCGACCCCATCGTCTGGGAGCAAGTTGATAACAAGCCTGACAATGCGCTGCACGTTGACCAACATACGATGGCCTGGGCGCTGCCGCCCCAAACGCAACAGACAGCCGTCAACTCGCTCGACAAATTGCCGATGAGCTTTGAACCCAATCAGGGACAGGCCGCCGCCGCCGTGCAATTTCAGTCACGCGGGTCGGGCTACCACCTGCAACTGCGTGCCACCGAAGCCGTGTTGCAATTGCAGAAAAGCCAATCCGCAATCCGCAATCCGCAATCCTCAATCCTCAAGATGAAGCTGGTCGGGGCCAGCAAATCACCACGAATCACCGGACAGCATGAATTGCCGGGCAAAAGCAATTATCTGGTCGGAAACGATCCGCAAAAATGGCGCACCGGCATCCCGAATTACGCAACGGTCAGATACCACGACGTATGGCCCGGCATTGACCTCGCCTATTACGGCAATCAGCAACAACTCGAATACGATTTCATCGTCGCGCCCGGCGTGAGTCCTAAACAGATCAAGCTCGGCTTCAGAGGCGCACGCAAACTGCGCCTCAAACGAAACGGCGAACTCGTCCTGCGCGCGGGCAGCGGTCAGGTGCGTATGCACAAACCGCTGATTTATCAGGAACGCGACGGCGTCAGAAAACAGATTCGCGGACGGTTTGCGCGGCGGGGCAAACGGCAGATCGGATTTCAGGTTGCCGCGTATGATCACAGTTTGCCGCTGGTGATTGATCCGGTGCTGTCATATTCCACTTACCTGGGCGGCGGCCTCACAGATCGCGGCAGGGGCGTCGCGGTGGATTCGAACGGGAAGATTTATCTGGCAGGCGAGACCTTTTCGACTGACTTTCCGCGGACCGTTGGCCCGTCCGGCCTCAAAGGCGGGCTGGATGTCTTCGTCACGAAAATTGACCCGGCTAAGACAGGGGCCGAATCTCTTGTCTACTCAACCTATATTGGCGGTAGCAACGGAGACGAAGCCAGAGATATTGCCGTTGATTCTTCTGGCAGAGCTTATGTGGGGGGTAATACCCAGTCATCTGATTTCCCCACGGCAGGCCCGGCTGACCCTTACAAGGGTGGAGCTGACGCCTTCGTGTTAAGGCTGAATGCCGCTGGTTCGGCACTGGAATATTCCACTTATCTGGGCAACATCAGTGATGAGTTACTTTCCGGTCTCGCGCTCGACTTAGCCGGCAATGCCTATGTGACAGGTACGTTATCAGGTGCCGTAGGTTTTCCGAGTACGGTGGCCTTGGGATTTGGCATTCCGAACCGGGCTGACTGCTTCATCACGAAGTTCAACGCCGCAGGCGCGCGCGTTTATTCAGCCGTCGTCTTTAGTAAAACTCATCAAATTGTTTTCAGGGACATCGCGGTGGACAGCGCTGGTAATGCCTACGTGACGGGCTATGCAACGATGCCTTTCTTTCCCGATTCGCAACGGGTGGGACCAGTTGATGAACAATCCAGTACTGTATTGGTTGCGAAACTGAACGCTGCCGGTACGGCGCTCGGCTATTTCACTTTTCTGGGCGGCACGGCGGGCGCTTCCGGCGCGGGGCAAGCGATTGCAGTGGATGCAACAGGCAATGCTTATGTGACCGGCAGGACTTCTTCCACGAACTTCCCCGTCGTGAATCCTGCGCAGACCACGTTGGCTGGTCAAGGCGATGCGTTCGTGGCGAAGTTCAATGCGGCGGGCAATGCCTTGCTTTACGCCACCTATCTCGGCGGCAGCGGCCTTGAAGGAGTTGATGGCAGCGGCGCTGGC
>NZ_JANMET010000384.1:0-5869 GCF_031377265.1 Tabrizicola sp.
GGGTTTCGCTGTCAGAGCGGGCGATGACCTGCCAATCGGTCTGGGCGGGGCGACCTTCGGGGGTGACCTTCTGGCGGGGGCGGTAGTCCCAATCGCTGCCGACGGGCAGGTCGATATGGCCGCTGTCACCGGCGATCTGGCCATGGACGCGGGCGATGTAGGACTTTTGCGCGCGGCGGTGTTCGAATTCCTGCCCGAGAAAGCCTTGCGCCTGTTTGGTACGGGCAAAGATGATCACGCCGGAAGTGTCGCAATCCAGCCGGTGGACGACCAGCGCATCCCAACGGGCGGCTTGCAGGCGGGTGATCAGGCAATCCTGCCGGCCTGCAAGCTTGCCTGGAACGGTCAGGAGGCCGGGCGGTTTGTCGAGGACCAGAAGCTGCGCGTCTTCGTGCAGGAACTGCAGCGGGGTATCGGGGGGGAAATAGTCGAAATCGGGGATGAGCGAGGGTTCAGACAATTCGGTGGCCTGCGGCGATCAGGCGGGCGTGCAAGTGGCGGATATGGGCGGGGCCAACCTCGCAACAGCCGCCGACGATGGTGGCGCCTTGGGCGACCCAACCCATGGCGAAATCGGTGTATTTTTCGGGCGTGAGGTCGTGGCGGTGGGTCAGTTCCTTGACCGTTGGCGCATCTTTCAGGAAATTGCCGGAGATGTGGGTGAAGCCGTTGGCATAGGCACCAAAGGGTTTGCCAAGTGGTCTCAAGGCCGCCAGCGCATCGGCCATTGCCTCGGGTACCGAGCAGTTGGCGAGCAGGGCCGCGATGGGGTCATGGAGCAGGCGGGCGATGTCGGCAACGGGTTCGCCCGAGCGCAGTCTGGTGCCGTCGCGGTCATCAACCGAGATGGAAAGCCAGACCGGTTTGCCAGCGGCCTGCGCGCCGATCACCGCACCTTCGGCGGCTTCGATCGAGGCGGCGGTTTCGATCAGGATCAGGTCAACATGCGGGCCAAGGATGCGGGCGATCTCGGCGTATTTTGGTGCGGCTTCGGATACGGGTTCGGTCAGGTCGGGGCGGTAGCTGGCTTGCAGGGGGCCAAGCGACCCGGCGATGCGGGTATTGGGGTGGGCGGCGCGGGCCTCATGCGCCTCGGCCAGGGCGCGCAGATGGAGGGCGTGGAACATTGGATCGAGGCCAAAGCGGGCAAGGCGGTCGTGGTGGATGGCGTAGGTGTTGGTGGTAGCAATGGTCGATCCGGCGGCGAAGTAATCGGCGTGGATGTCGCGCACGAGGCCGGGGTGGTCAAGCATCACCCGGGTCGCCCAAAGCGGCGTTGGATCGTCGCCCGAGCGGGCGAGAAGTTCCTGCCCCATGCCGCCGTCGAGGAGCGTGATATCGGCCATTTGAATGCCTCCCTGTTCGGGCAGACCATCGGTCCGGCGATGGGCAAGATCAAGAGACGTCATTTGACGGACCCCCCGGACCTGCAGTCTAAGGGGGCAAAGATTGAGGATGGAATTGGAACATGGATTACGAAACAGTGCGGTCTGCCGAGTTCGGGCATTCCTTGCGGATGATCACGGTCAACCTGCTTTGCCGTGACGTGACGGCGGAGGCGGCGTTTCTGGTGAAGGTGTTTGGCATGTCCGCGCATCGTGTCAGCCGGGATTTCGCTATCATGGTGCACGCAGGCCAACCCATGCAGCTGCACTCGGACGGGGCCTTTGCAAGCCACCCTTTGCCATCCTTGCTGCCCGAAGCGGGCGTGCGCGGTGCGGGGGTCGAAATTCGATTGCATGAGGCGGACCCGGATGTGGCGGCGGGATTGGCCGAAGCGGCGGGTGGAGTGGTGCTGTTGGCCCCTAAGGACGGGACCGGTCATGGGTTGCGCGAAGCGGTGATCCTGTCGCCATCGGGCTATGCGTTCGTGCCAAGCCGCCGCATCTGAGGCGCGGTAACCTTGTTGAGCGCGGCCCCGCAAGTGCGTGCCCGCGCGCGCCTTTGCCTCGCCTCAGGCCCAGGGGCCTGCGGCTCAGGATGCGGGGGTTTTCCACCCCCGCCCCCCCCGGAGGATATTTTGCGAAGGGGAAATCCCTAGGTTGCGTTGGCAAAAACTTCGGCGAGGAGGGGCGTCAGCCAAGCCTCATCTTCGGCGGTGAAGGCAGCGGGGGTGTCGCTGTCGAGATCAAGGACGCCGAGGAGTTTGCCCTGACCGTTCCAGACCGGGAGCACGAGTTCGGACCGGGTGGAGGAGGCGCAGGCGATGTGGTCCGGGAAGGCGTCCACGTCGGGGACGTTCTGCACCTGGCCGGTGCGGGCGGCAGCGCCGCACACCCCGCGCGAAAACGGGATGACGAGGCAGCCATGGCCGCCCTGATAGGGGCCGATCTTCAGCAGGTCGGGGGCCACCACGCGGTAAAAGCCGGTCCAGTCGGCGAAAGGATGGGCGTGGTGGATCTCGCACGCCACAGTGGCCATCAGGGCGACGGTATCGGTTTCGCCATGCGCGAGGGCGCGGATCGCGGCGGTGATGGCGGGACGATTGAGCGGGCGGTCTGGGTCAATAGCCAAGGGCGCAGCCATCCTTTCTGGGGTCGGAGGCGCCGATCAGGACGCCGTTGTCGCCAATCAGGATGGCTTGCGCGCCACCAAGCGGGGTTTCGGGGATGCTGACAGCGTGGCCCATGGCGGCAAGCTCGGCCCGCACGGTATCGCTGTAGCCGCGTTCCACTTCCATCCCGTCTGGTCCGGAAAAGCAGCGGGGCGCGTCGATGGCGGCCTGCGGGTCCAGCCCGAAATCGGTGAGGTTGGTGATGAGGCGGGCGTGGCCGCAGGGCTGGTAACCCCCGCCCATCACGCCGAACGGCATGATCACGCGGCCAGCGCGCCGCAGCATTCCGGGGATGATGGTGTGCATCGGGCGCTTGGCGCCGGCGGCCTCGTTCGGGTGGCCGGGCGTGAGGGTAAAGCCGGCACCGCGGTTCTGGAAGTTGATGCCGAACCTGGTGGAGGCAAAACCGGAGCCGAAGCCATGGAACACCGAATAGATCAGCGAGACGGCCATCCGGTCCCGGTCGACCACGGTGATGTAGATGGTGTCCTTGTGGATGGCTTCGGTCAGGGGGGCGGCGGCGGGCATGGCGCGGGTTGGATCGATCAGGGCGGCCAGTTTCGCGGCGGTTTGCGGATGCAGCATGTGGTCCAGCCGGGTGGTGCGGGCGGGATCGGCGATGAAGCGGTTGCGGGCGTCATAGGCCAGTTTCGCGGCCTCGGCCTCGATATGGGCGCGTTGGCTGCCGAAGGGGGGCATGGCGGCCAGATCGAAATGCTTGAGGATATTGAGCATCAGGATGGCGGTGGCGCCCTGGCCGTTTGGCGGATGTTCGACCAGTTCGATGTCGCGGTAGGGGCCGCTGACGGGATCGGTGTAGTCGCAGGCGGTTGCGGTCAGATCGTCCTGCGTGTGGCTGCCACCGAGGGCACGGAGCGAGGCGATCATGTCTTCGGCCACCTCGCCGTCGTAGAACCCGGCGCGGCCTTCGCGGGCGATGCGGCGGAACACTTCGGCCTGACCCGGCGCGCGGAAGATCTGGCCGGGGGTGGGGGCGTGGCCGCTGAAGCTGTAGTGGTCGCGGGCCACGCCTTTCAGGCCGGGCAGGTCTTCAGCCCAGTCGAAGGCGACGCGCGGAGCGACCGGAATGCCCTGGTCGGCATAGTGGATGGCGGGGGCGAGGATTTCGGCCATGGACAGGAGGCCATAATCTTCGTTCAGGCGGCAGAAGGCGTCGATGGCACCGGGCATGGTGACTGCCTCGATGCCCTGAACCGGGATTGCGGTCAGGCCGGCGGCGCGCATGGCGGCGGCGTCAAGGCCCTTGGGCGACCGGCCCGAGCCGTTCAGGGCCACCACCTGCTCTTGCCCGGCTGGTTTGAGCAGCACGAAACAGTCGCCACCGATCCCGGTCATCTGCGGTTCGGCAATGCCCAGCACCAGGGCCCCGGCAATCGCAGCATCGGCGGCATTGCCGCCAGATTTGAGCGTTTCGATGGCCACTTGTGCGGCGAGAGGATGAGAAGTCGCGCAGGCGCCGTTCAAAGCATAGACCGCCGACCGGGCCGGCTGATGGAAATCGCGCATCTGGTTCTCCCGTTGATACGCGGAGTCTAGGGTGCGGGGCTGCGGATGCCAAGGCGAAGACGGAAGCAACCTCGGCCCCCGGTTTTGGTGGGGGCGATTGACGCGGGAGCCGAGGTGAAGCTTGTGCAGCCTCGCATCACGGCGTGGCTGACGGATGCGGCCGCAATGGTGTGCAACGGGGGCGGATCTGCGGCGGATGTCGTCAATTCGAATGACTTGGGGAGGGGTGGGGCGCTGGGGGTGTTTCCGGGGGGTGTTCGCGTTCAGCCGTTTGAAAAGGGAGTGGCAGTTCCGTGAGATGCGGGCCGATTGGACCGGCCACGCCTTGCAGGTCGGTCGCGCCACGGTGAGGCCATCCGAGCGATCCGAGGTGTCCTGTCCATGACAAAGCGATGGTTCTCTGGCATGCCTCCATTCGGGACGCGGACGGCCAGGATGAAGCGCGGATGAAACGCCCACTCCGTGTCCGACATCAAGTCTCGTGCCAAGCCGGTCCCCATCGCGGATACCAGCTTGACCAACGATCAGCGCGCCAGGTGAATCCCTTTTGCCGACAGGACCTAGTCGGACGAGGATTTGGCCCAGAGGTTGATGTCTTTTTCTTCGGAAATCGCGTCGATCCGGGCCAGTTCTTCGGCGGTGAAGTCAAGATTGGCAATCGCCCCGGCGCAGTCTTCAACCTGTGCCGCACTTGACGCGCCGATCAGCGCGCTGGTGATGCCGCCGCCGCGCAGCACCCAGGCCAACGACATTTGCGCCAGCGTCTGGCCGCGCGCTTCGGCCATTTCGTTCAGCTTGCGAACCGACCCCAGCGCCTTTTCCACCACCGACAGATCCAGTGATTTGCCTTGCGTGGCGCGGCTGCCTTGCGGGATGCCGTTCAGATACTTCTTGGTCAGGATGCCCTGCGCCAGCGGGATGAACGCGATGGACCCAATGCCCAGATCGCGCAGCGTGTCCTTCAGCCCGTCGGTTTCGACCCAGCGGTTGAGGATGTTGTAGCTGGGCTGGTGGATCACGCAGGGGGTACCCAGTTCCTTCAGGATCGCCGCCGCCTCGCGGGTGCGCTGGGCGTTATAGCTGGAAATCCCGGCATAAAGCGCACGACCGGAGCGGACGATGGTATCCAGCGCGCCCATGGTTTCTGCCAAGGGCGTGTCGGGATCGAAGCGGTGCGAATAGAAGATGTCGACGTAATCAAGGCCCATCCGCTTCAGGCTTTGATCGCAGGAGGCAACAAGGTATTTGCGGCTGCCCCATTCGCCGTAAGGGCCGTTCCACATGTGGTAGCCCGCCTTGGAGGAGATGATCAGCTCATCCCGGTGCAGGCGGAAATCGGTCTTCAGGATATCGCCAAACGCCTCTTCGGCGGTGCCAGCCGGGGGGCCGTAGTTGTTGGCCAGATCGAAATGGGTGATGCCATGGTCAAAGGCCGCGCGGCAGATTGCCTGTTTGGTCGCATGCGGCGTGTCGTGGCCGAAGTTGTGCCACAGGCCCAGCGAGATCGCGGGCAGCATCAGGCCCGAAGCCCCGCAGCGGCGGTAGATCATCCGGTCGTAACGGTCATCGCGGGCGGTATAGGTCATGGCGTGCCTCCTGTTGGCGGTACCATTTCACGCGGGCGGACAGGGTGCAAGTTGCGCCAGCCCGTTCGGCGGGCCATGGTGTCGGCATGAAGAACAGCATCAGTGCGCTTTGGTCGTTCATCGTTGCGGTCTGGAACCGGGTGGCCGAGGGGCATTTTGCCCTGATCGCCGCCGGGGTGGCGTTCTATGCGATGTTCGCGGT